>CAZTLI010000102.1:0-13777 GCA_964614375.1 uncultured Anaerolineaceae bacterium | reverse complement strand
CTCTGGTCGCAGCTTGCAATCAGATATTTGCGCGACCCCCATTCCCCATACGGGCCGGGCCACATCCAGTAACCGGCCTTGTTGGAAATCACCAGTTCATCGCGATAGGGTTTCAAATCTTCGCGCAGGATGCGTCCGAACGTCTCTTCGGCAGAACCGGGCGGCGGCCCATAATTGTTGGCGATGTCGATATGGGTAATGCCGAGATCAAACGCAGTCCGCAGCATCGCGCGGGCGTTTTCAATCGGGTCAACACCGCCGAAGTTGTACCATATCCCCAACGATACTGCCGGGAGCAATAAGCCACTTTTGCCGCTCCGATTATACGGCATCGAATCGTAGCGGGTCTCTGCCGCAGCATAGACCATAGCAACCTCCTGAATTGGCATAAACCATAAAAAGCGAATGGTAACAAATTTCACGCGCGTGTGCGACTGATTCCGGAATCGGTATACCACAGCGCAAATAAGCTGGAAGAAGGTGTAGATGAGCCAATCAACAGTTGAATTGCACCGTCCAACTGTTGTGTGTGAATGTGCCCAACAAATTGCACAGCAGAGCAATCGCTCGATTAAAGCGGTGTTGCTGGATGGGCTAAATTCGCTGTTTGGCACACGCTCTATGGTGGATATGTGTCCAGATGAGCTGAATACCTATAGCGACGAGCAGTGATGGGCGATGGGGTATCCACCGTCTCACCTGGTCGCAAGCTGCCCGATTGCGTGAACTCGTTGAGTTGGGAAAACGCGGGCAGCTTGCCGATGATGAGCGCGCAGAAATGGAACGCTTGCTTGTGCTGGTCGATCATTACATGCTCCTGCGTTCCAAAGCACCCCTGCTTTTGAAACAGCGCGGTCACGACATCGAACAACGCCTCCAACTCGGTGCGTAATGGCAACGATTGGTTGACAACGACGGACTTCACGCATCGCGCCCACATCTGGCACAAACGTGAACTTGAAAAAACCGCGATTCAGGCGTACCCTTATGCTATTGCAGAGAATGTTGTACGTGACCCTACCCCATTCGTGTGCGCGGTAGGGTTTTATTTTGGAGAGAGAATGACTCGCTCGTTTCACGAACTGGGCTTAATCCCGGAAACACTGGACACGCTGTCCGCCCTGGGGTACGAAGAACCGACCCCGATTCAATCCGAAGCCATCCCACATCTGCTCGCAGGGCGCGACGT
This sequence comes from uncultured Anaerolineaceae bacterium, assembly GCA_964614375.1. Classification (GTDB taxonomy): domain Bacteria; phylum Chloroflexota; class Anaerolineae; order Aggregatilineales; family Phototrophicaceae; genus CAZTLI01. The sequence continues at coordinate 12,588 of CAZTLI010000102.1, read as the reverse complement.
ACTGGGACAGGCACAGACTGGGACGGGCAAAACCGCCGCCTTTGCGCTGCCCGTATTGCAACAAATCGACTCCCACGATTTACAGGTATTGATATTGACGCCGACGCGCGAACTGGCGATTCAGGTGGCGGAAGCCGTCCATCGCTATGGGTCGCATCTGGGTGTGCGCGTGCTGCCGATTTATGGCGGTCAATCCTATGATCGACAGGAAAAACGCTTGCGGAAAGGCGTGCAGGTCGTCGTCGGTACACCGGGACGCACCCTTGACCTGATTCGCAAACGGACACTGGATTTAGGCAACATCCGCTTTGTCATTCTCGACGAAGCCGACGAAATGCTGCAAATGGGTTTCATCGAAGACATCGAAGCGATTTTGAGCGCGACGGATGCCAGCACCCGCCAGACGATATTGTTCTCGGCGACGCTCTCAAAAGCCATCCGCAAGCTGGCTGAAAAATATATGCGTGACCCGCTGCACATCGCAATCGAGGCCGAAGAAGTCACCGCCGATAACATCGCCCAACGCTATTATCTGGTCAATGAGGACGATAAAGTCGCGGCCTTGAGTCGGTTGCTGGAAGTCGAAGACCTGAAGAATACACTCATCTTCACCCGTACCCGCGCGGGCGCGGCGACCCTATCTGAAACGCTGCTGGAACGCGGTTATCCAGCGATGGCGATTCATGGCGATTTGTCGCAGATTGAGCGCGAACGGATTTTACATCGCTTCCGCACGGGTCAATTGACGATTCTGGTGGCGACGGACGTAGTGGCGCGCGGGGTGGACATTCCCGCCGTGTCGCATGTCATCAACTTCGATATTCCACAGTTAGCGATTGAATATATCCATCGCATTGGTCGGACGGGTCGTGCCGGACGCAGCGGCGACGCCATTACCTTCATCACACCGCGCCAACGCCATCTGCTGCGCCGTATCGAGAGCGACATCCGCCGCCGGATTGCCAAAGCCAATCTGCCCAGCCGCGAGGCCGTCCTCGCGCGGCGTAACGCCCTGTTCGCCACGCAGGTGGTTGACCAGATTGAGGCGATTGAGGCTGTTGACCCGCTGTTGGACGAACTTATGGACGCGGGCTATGAACCCGAACGCATCGCCGCCGGCTTGATTCAACTGCTGCGGTCACAGGAAAGCCAGCGCCCACTCGAAGACATCACACCTGTCAACGAAGGCCGCATGAAAGACGCGCGTGCCAGCAAACCGCGCCGTCGCGACCGCCGCCCCAACCAGCGCGAAAAGGGCATGGTGCGCCTGTATATGGACATTGGACACTCCAAAGGGATGCGTCCGGGCGATATTGTCTACAGCATCGCCAGCACCGCCCGCATTCCCGGCAGTGTCATCGGCGCAATCGACATCCGCCGTGACGAGACCTATCTCGATGTGCCCGAAATTCATGTCGAAGCCGTACTCAAACACATGCAGCGCGGCACGATACGCGGCAAGCAAATGCGCCTCACACGGGCATAATCAAATCACAACCAGGCCTCTGCCCACCCGCAGGGGCTTTCTGTTTTAGCCGGCGATTACCCTGCGATTTGCCCGGAGTAGTTGTCAACCTTACACGATTTTGGGTAATATTAAACGGTGAGCGTCGGTGTACCGGGCGGTCGAGTCATGACAAATCCATGACATCCATCACCTGACAGTTTCAGTGTTAACGGTTTTAATAGACGCAATTCGCTATAATGGTAACAGCGATCTATCCTGTGCCTGACGCCAACACAATAGACCATTTTCCGACCTTTTAGTCAAACCATCTACATGCCACGTCCCGAACGTTCTTTTCGCACACAGGCGCTTGTCCTGAAACGGCGCGACTTTGGAGAAGCTGACCGTCTGCTCACATTGCTCACACCCCAGCACGGCAAGGTCGAAGCCATTGCCAAAGGCGCGCGCAAACCCACCAGCGCCAAATCGGGGCATGTGGAGCTATTCGCGCTGACCGATGTGCTGATTCATCGCGGACGCAGCTTCGGCATTTTGACGCAGGCGGTGCTGGTCGAACCATATTTGCTGATGCGGGAAGACCTTCAGCGCGGCGCGTATGCCAGCTATGTGGCGGAATTGATTGACCGCTTCATGGCGATGGATGATGATGGACAGGCGGAATTGTTTGAACTGGTCAAAGAGACGCTGGCGCGCCTGTGCGAGGACAGCGACCCGCGGCTGGCGGTGCGCTATTATGAGATGCGCTTGCTCGATGCGGTGGGCTTTCGGCCTGAATTGAATGAATGTGTCATCAGCCACGAAATCATTCTGCCCGAAGACCAGTATTTTAGTTTTTCGGAAGGCGGGGTGGTCAGTCCGGGATATGCCCATCTCAGCGAGGGCCTGGTGCCCATCACAATGACCACCCTGAAACTGCTGCGCCATTTACAACGCAGCCCTTATGCCCATGTAAAATCGCTCGGTATTCATACGGCTTTGCATAATGACATTGAACGGATGATGCTGGGTTATTTAACGTATATTTTGGAGCAAAAATTGCAAAGTGTAGACTTTATCCGGCGTATCCGGCATTGAGAAACTGCCCGCTGGTGCTATACTTTTGCGCTATTGTCGAATCAGATGAATGAGTGAGAGTATCTATCAATGTATATAAACCATCCTGAATTTGGGCGCATTATCGACTATAATCACCTGCGGACGAACCTCCGTCCGGTCTATGACGCCCTGTATCCTGAATTTGATATGGTGAAGTCGATGAAGTTGGGGACAGAAATTTTTGGCGACGACCCCAACTATATGGTCGCGGGCGGTGCCAGTGTGCTGGCCTATATGATGCTGATTGCGGGCGAAGAACATGAACTTGCCGCCAAACTCAAAGACAGCATCTTCACCCTGGGCTGGACAGAGGAGCACACCGGGTCTGATCTGTTGAGTGTTCGTACTATCGCCACACCGATCAGCGATGACCCCGAAGAACGCAATTTCCACATCAAAGGGCGCAAGTGGATTATTAACAATTCCTACTTTGCCGATTATCACATGGTCATTGCGAAAATCGACCCCGATCAGGATGGCCCGCGTTCCCTATCGCTGTTCCTCGTCCCCCACAGCAGCACCAAAAATTGGAAACGGATCGAAAGCCACGTCCTGACCGGCATGGTGTTGACCGAATATGATATTGATGGCCCCGGCGTCCTGGTGGGCAAGCGCGGGCATGGGCTGGCGATTCAACAGCGGATGGCGATGCCCAGCAAATATCAGGCGACTTATGTCGGCGTGCGGATGGTGCATGAGGCGATTCCCGCCACGCTGGAACATCTGGACACGAAAGAAATTTTCAAAGAGAACCCCATCAATTTCGCCAACGTGTTCCGGCAGATGTATAACCTCGTGCTGCAAGGGGCGCTGCTGCACTTCATCTTCTACCGGTCTATCGCCTTCAGCGACACCCCCTATATGCAGTTCTATGGCACGATGCTGAAATCGTTCCTGCTGCTGCGCGCCAATGAACTATTGTCGCAGAATTTGCTGGTCGCGGGGTCGAAGGGATTTGTGAAAGAATCGGTCATCGGGCGCGACGCGATAGATTCGTTCGTGCTGCCGGTGTTTGATGGGCATTACACCATCAATACCCTGATGACCGCCAAACATGCCCGTCGCTATTTGTGGGGGACGGAACGCGCCACTGTCCAGGACCGCATCGCCCACCTCCGCAGCCATCTGTACCAGTCGATGGGCGACCAGATTAATGTCGAATCGCGGTCTATTCGCAACCCGGCCTTTTTTAATTATGCCGACTATCTGGCGGACTTCGAACTGCCGTTCGCGGTGGATGGCAATGGCCTCATCGGCACTGCCCGCGAGATGTTCGATGAACTGGAAGAGACCGGGCAGTCCAGCAGCAGTGAATATAAATACAAAATCGGCGAAATGCTGCACTGGCTGGATTCGCTGTTGGCGGCCTGCGAATTGTGGAAAACGACAGCGAACGACCATTACCTCAATCTCATCATCCAGCAGTACAACAAAGTCGCCCATTTCCTGAATACCGTCATTAGCGAAGGCGGTCTGCGCGCCAGCTTTGTCACCCCGCTGCGCCAGATGGCCCTGCCGACAGTGAACCGCGCGCGTGACTTTTTGCGCGAACTGGTCGATGTCGAGAAGCAGATTCAGGCATCGGTCACGGCCTAAAACCCGATTTTAAGACGAACTGCGCTTGAATCCCCGCCAGTAATCTGAGACAATTTGCCTGTTATGTACCCGAACCCTCCGCTGCGCGACGTGCCCAGCGGAGGTCTTGTGCCGGTCAGTTATGGGGGAAATGCGTTGACAAACGCCTTGAACCAGATTATCTACGGTAGGCCATTTGCCAACAATGAACCCGACGCCGCATTCGACACATTGGCCTTCAGTGGTGATGTCACCGATGATGACCTTGCGCGCTGGCGCAGTCTGGTGACGATTAAGCCGCTGCCATTCCCCGATGCGGGCGATTCAACGGCGCTGGGCATTTTTGACGAACCCGATGGCGACTATATTCTGGTTCGCACGCACAACCAGAAGGACGATGTGACGCTGCCGGTGTATCAATATGTGCGTTTGCCGCGCGCCGTCTGGCAAGGGCTGGCGGGCAATCTCATGCCGCTGGTGGATATGCTCAGCAAACCCATTCCCGCTTACAGCGCCCATCATGTGACCATCGACCCGCTTGAACTGGCGCCGCCCACTACCGCAAACCTCGATTCACGCCGGACGCGGATTCAGGCTGCGTTACGGCTTATCGGTGGCGGCAGCGACGGGTTAAACCGGTTGCTGCTGTTGCTCAATGCGGCGCTGGATGAACGTCGTTTGCACATTCGCGGCTTTTCCCAAAATTACCGTGACCGCCTGAATCTCACACAGGGGTTGTTGATGCTGCTGCCGGTTCTGGCGCGCACCAGCTTGACCTTTGTCACCAATGCAACCGATGTCGCCGTCGCAACGCCGCGTATCGTCTTCAGCGAGGCCGACGATGACACGGGTCGCTGGACTTTCGACCTGTCTGATAAGGCCGTGTTTATCGTCCCGACAGACCTGCCGCCATCGCCTTATATCGACCAACTGCGCGAACTGCTGCACCACGATTTATCGACCTTTTTACAATCCCTGCAACGGTTAGAGGTCACTGCCTCGCGGCTGCTGCCGGGGATGGGATTGGTCGATGGATTGCACGCGACAGCCATTCGCTATCGACTCAATCAAGAAGTGACTTCTACGGACGCCAAACCCGATATGCAAGCGCTACAAGACGCACTCACCCATACTATCCCCCCTGCCGATGAATTTTACCCGCATTACGTCGCCCATTTGCTGCGTCATGCGCTGGCGCAGCGCGATACCGAAGCGGCGCGCATCGTCGCCCATGCGATTGACACGCATCCTGAACTCAATGACAGCCTCGACGAGATTTTTGATACCGCGCTCCAAGACCAGCCCGATGCGGTCTATGTCTTTGTTCGCACCCGGCTCGCGGAACATATTGACATCAAGTGGCTGCCCCGCCTCAAACTGGCGGCGATGTGTTCGCTGGAAGTGGCGATTAAAGATGGCGATACGGACACGCTGTCCAATTGGCTGCGCCTGATTTCGCGCGAACCCGCTGCCTATGAACTCAGCGATGTGCTGCATGAGGGTATTTTAGCGGCAGAGCCGCGCGCCCGCACCGATGGCGCGCTGGGTATGCAGTTGATTATGCTGGCGGTCAAGCGCGACCCCAATATTCTCGATACGCTGCTGGAAGATGCAGACCTGATGACGGCGCTGCCCGACGCATTTGGTGAGGCGCTGCGCGATTGTGATGCAGAAGCGATCCAAGGATTAGAAGACAGCGGGCAGGAGATTTTCCTCGTCGCGCTGGCCCGCGCGGCACAAAACGGCGTCAGCGCGGTCTTTACATCGGCGGTGGTCGATTCGCTGTGGAGCAGTTTTAACGGCAGCCAGTCTTTCAACCTGCCCGAAGCCTATCAACCCGAAACCATCATCTCCACACTCATCACCGAAGGCGCGAATTGGCTGCTCCCCGCCGCGCAAGAAACCCTGCTGACACGGGTGCTGGCGAACAGTTACGACGACTGGTTCATCTCATTTGCGTCTTATCTGAGCGAACATATTGCCCTGTTCCCCATGCTGGTGACCGCCTTGCAGCGCAGTGGACGCAGTGTGCCCGATATTCTTGATGTCATGCTGCAATTGGCGACGGCTGGCTACATCACGCCGCAAGAGACGGTCAATACCTATATCGCGCTGCTGGTGGCGTGGGATTGGCACGACAGCACCTTGCCCATCACCGAACAGTTGGCGCGCTTGCTCCAGCAAAATGGCGGCATCAACATCCCATCGCCGATCTTGTGGCAGTTGCTGGACATCGCCGGACATAATAAAGAAGAAGCGATTGCCCGTGCCGCGATGAAACGCCTGTTGACCGAAATCGAAGCGATGGACGACGATGCTATTGTCGAAATGGTCGAAAGCCTGCTGAATCTCTCTAAGAAAATTCAATGGAACAGTGCGCTCCGTCATCAGATGATGGATTGGTGGCGCGATTATGCCCGTCAGCAGCCGCTGGTGCGCTTGCAACGGCTCGATAAAGCCCTCGATGGCAAACGTCCGCTGGAAGAGGCCCGTACCGTCATTCGCACGGCGCTGGCATTGCGGAAGCTGATGGGACAGAATTCGCTGGAAGAACTGGCGGAATCTGTCACGACGACCTTCAAATTTTTAGAGACGATTGCCGACGCCTTCGACCCCTCCGCCCGCAACGACTCGGATTTTGATCAGTTGACGATGCGTGCCGAAATCGCCGCGCGCATGAACGGCCTGTCTCCCGACGAAAGCAAGGTGATGGCGAAGAATTTCCGCGAACTGGCGCAGCTCATCATCACATTGGCGGATAATCGCAGCAAACCGGGCGTCATGCGGAGCGATGAAAATTTTGATCGCCAATTGATGACGGGCGAACAATCGCCCCAGAGCGCCGTTGACATCATGAAATGGCTGTCTGGCTATCTCGATGGTGTGCAGGCCAGCGATGAGGCCGAATAGCCGCTGGCGAAAAGCCAATTGAACGGCACAAAACGCATACAGGTGGCGCGATGGTCGCAAAAGCTAAGGGCAGCCGATTCGACGCAGAGGCGCACAAGGCGCAAAGTGGTTAGACCAAGATATGCGTATCGGTGACATCGGCGCCAGGCATCTATCGGCTGCATCGTTTCCTGTTCAGTGCGTTATGGCGTTGACTGCCGGGTGTGTCCGTGATGGGCACTATGACTGCGATAGTTACACCCTTGCCTGATCGCAAAATGAAATTCAACCGCATAACTTCTATGTATTTATGAAGTGCATTTTTAACGGCGTGAGTGTCGTCACTGGCAACACGGGAAGAACGTATGCTCAATCGTGACAAAATCCGCATCTTGATCCGTCATCCGGTATTTATCCCCATCTACCTACCCGCGACATTGCAAGCCTTCGGGCAGGGCATCCTCGTCCCGATTTTGCCGCTGTATGCCGCCAGTTTTGAAATTTCGTATGGCCTCATCGGACTGATTTTAGCCGGCGATGCGATTGGTTTGCTGATGGGCGATGTGCCCGCCGGGTCGTTGATACGCCGCTTCGGCGCTAAGCGGGTGGTGCTGCTGGGGTTGGGGTTGAATATCGTCACGGTGGCGGCGTTGTTCTGGGCAGAAACGGTGTGGGTCGTGCTGGCGCTGCGAATCGCCTCCGGCGTGGGCAAGGCGCTCTATAACGTTTCGCTGCACGCTTATATCACCGACCATGTATTCGTCGCACAACGCGGGCGGGCGATTGCGTTGTTTGGCGGTGTGCATCGGTTTGGCTGGTTTGTCGGACCAGCGGTGGGGGGAATATTGGCCGCTGCCGCCGGATTACGCGCCCCGTTCATCCTCTATGGCGCAGCCGTGACCCTGGGCCTGGTGATTCTCGCTGTGCTCCTGCGCGATAGACCCGCGCCCGATGCCGACAATGTGCAGCTCGCGCATCCCGCAGGTGGGCAATTGTGGACGACGCTTAAAACCTACTATCGCACATTAGCCTCCGCGGGTATGGGGCAGTTGTTCGCGCAGATGATTCGCACCGGACGGCAGTCGCTGATTCCGTTGTATGCCGCTGATATATTGGGCTTAGATGCACAGGCCATCGGCTTTATCGTCAGTATTTCGTCGGGCATTGATATGCTGCTGTTTTATCCTGCTGGCTGGGTTATGGACAATCTGGGACGCAAGTTCGCCATCGTGCCCAGTTTCATCGTGCTGGCGCTGGGTATGGCGCTGATCCCGTTTACGGTGACAGCGGGCGGCCTGTTGTTCGCAAGCAGTCTGATGGGCTTCGCCAATGGCTTCAGTGCGGGTACGATGATGACGCTCGGCTCAGACCTTGCGCCACAATCGGCGCGCGGGGAATTTTTGGGCATGTGGCGTTTGATTGGCGATGGGGGTGCGATGGGCGCGCCGGTGCTTGTCGGTGGCATTGCCGACCTGCTGACTCTGCCCACTGCGGCGCTGGCGCTGGCGGGTGCAGGCGTGGCTGCGGCGGGCATCTTCGCCGTCTTCGTGCCCGAAACGCTTGAAAAACGCAAAGCGAAAGTGGCCTAACCACAAAAACCGCCATTAACTCCGCGACATACACAGAAAAGCATAACAAAATCCATTCTTTCATCGTGACGAAAGCTCTCAGCAAATCATCATTCTTTCGGTGTTGGGCTGTGTTACAATATCCCCGACACGGCGCACCTGTATTGGTAGCGAAGAGATGTTTTCCCGGTAAGTTTATGGAATCCGGTAGGTAATGGTAATGATGCGAACACGCCGTTTACTCATTCATCTGCTCCTCTTGTTTGTTATTTGGGTCACGGCCTCTGTCCCGGCAGCCGCCGCGCAGCCCATCCCCGAACAGGAAGCACTCAGCGATACTATCGAAATGGATGTGATTGGCGCCGGTTTTGGCGGACGCTTCCGCGAAAATCACTGGCTGCCGATTCTCGTCCGTGTGAACAATACGGGCGAAGATTTAATCGGGCAGATTGTGGTACGCCCCGAAACGTCGGGCGATGTGGTCAGCAGCACCTATAGCACACCACTGGACTTGCCCGCCAATTCGCTTAAAGAGGTCTTCCTCTACATCATTGTGGAAAGTTATACCCAGCGCGTACAGGTCGAAGTGCTCGATGCGGACGGGTTCATCGTCGCGCGTCAGGAGGTGCGACTGGGGGTGGTGCTGCCACAGGATCAACTCTATGTGTATGTGACACGCCCGGAAAGCGACGCGCTGAGTTTTGTCGATGTGCATGTGGGCGGGTCGGACGCGGCACAGGCGCGCTGGACAACCGGACACATCCCCAGCAGCGCCACGGCCTTACGCGCTGTTGATATGATGTTTTTTAACGATGTCGATACCGATGCGCTCACCCTCCCACAGCGACAGGCCATTATTGATTGGGTGGCTAGCGGCGGGCATCTCATCGTGACAGGCGGCCCCAATTGGGCCTCAACCGCTGCTGGTTTGGGCGATGTGCTGCCAATCGTGCCGTCGGGCACGGTCAATGTCGATAACGTGCGGTCACTTGCTCTGTTAACAGGCGACCGCGAGACCCCCTTGGCGGGCACCATCACCGTCACCACGGGCACAGTGCAGGCCGATACCGAGATTTTTGCCGAAACGGAAGATGGCACGCCGCTGATTATCCGGCATCAATATGGCGGGGGCGTGGTCGATTATCTGGCGCTAGACCCGGCGCTCGAACCGATACGAAGCTGGCAAAATAATGCCGATTTGTGGTTTGAACTGGTCTCTACTCGCCCGCCACAACCCAGTTGGCGCACGGGCTTCTGGCAGTGGGACGCGGCGAATGACGCCATTTCGATCCTGCCCGGTATAGATTTGCTGCCCGAAGTGCTGGCGCTGCTGGTCTTTTTGCTGGGTTATGTGCTGATTATCGGGCCGATAAATTTCGGCGTGTTGAATTTGCTCAAGCGGCGGGAACTGGCATGGTTTACGATTCCGTTCAGCATCATCGTTTTCACCGTGCTGGCGTGGACAGTGGGTTTTAACCTGCGCGGGACAGAAGTGCAGCTCAGTCGTTTGTCGGTGGTTGAATCGTGGCCTACGACCAATCGGGCGCATGTGAGCCAGTTGATTGGGATGTTATCGCCCCGTCGCGGGACATATGCGATCCAGTTGAACGCCAATCGGTTTATGCGGGCGGTGCCACGCCGGGTCGGGGGCAGCGTCTTCGGCAATACCAGCGCCAACATCCCGATTCAACAGGGCGACAGTTTCTATGCTGATGAATTTTCGATTGACGGTGGCCTCTTCGCCAATTTCGCCGCCGATGGCATGATAGACCGCCCGGCGATTTCAGGCCGTATGATCATGCGTTATGACCCGGAAACAGGTCAGCAAACATTGCAGGGCACAGTTCGCAATGAGACCGAATTCACAATCCGCAATCCAGCCATCTTAATGCGTGGTCAGGTCTATCATCTGGAGGAATCGATTCCGCCCGGTGGGATACGCACCTTCGACTCGTCGGAATTGGTGCTGCCTATCGCCGGGACACTGCCCGCGCCCGCCGCAATGGAGCATACCTTTGGCTTAACTACGGGTGTGTTCGTCAATGCCGTGCAATATTTCGATCAGGTGGCACGCATTCGGAGCGTGGTCGAAATTCTGGGCGAGGACGAGTTCCGTATCGCCAATCGCGCCCCCGGCTTTGGCGAATCGGCTGCCGACCAGTTGATTCGACGCCAGTACGCCTTTTTATCCTCCTTCATGCTGGATGAATATGGCTCGGATGGACGGGGCAACAACGTCTATTTCGTCGGTTGGACCGACGCCGCCCCCACCGGTCTGGAAGAAACGATTACGGGCGCCACATGGCAAAGCACCGATACCACCCTCTATCTCGCCCAGCTTGATGTAGATATAGAATATCCACCGGCATCACGCGACGTGACCATTCATCCCGGACAATTTACATGGGTGACATTAGAACGCAGCGGCTTTTTGGATGGCAGCCCGATTTATATCTTCCTCAATCAGGGCAGTGCTTTCGCATGGGAATATACGCCGTTGTCTAGCGCGATTCTGGCGGAAGTCGATAGTATGACCTTTGATGTGCGGTTGGATGGCGGCTTCGGCTATACCCGGCGCGTTTCGGTCTTTTTATGGAATTGGAACAGAGACGAATGGGATTTGATAGACCTCGACCCATCCAACGAAAGCAGCATTACATTTGATAATCCGGCACGTTATATTGGCCCGCGCAATGCCGTGCGGATTCGCCTGGAGACCGATGCCAATACCGGCGGTCAAGGCCTGCGGGAAATCACCATCAGCCAGACCGGGCACTTTTGATCGCGCGCATGAACCCGCAGAGGGCGCTTCTATGCGGCGCGGCGGGAAAAAGACAATGGGATGGCACTGGACGCGCACAGCGGCACGTCCCTGCTATTTTTAGGTGAGCTTAGGGTTGCCCGGTTCATTTTCTGGTAAAATGGGGCGCATAACGGTTGAGTTGGGAGTGTATGTAATGGAACTGATTATCGAAACCAAAGACCTCGTCAAACGCTTCGGTAATTTCGCAGCGGTGAATGGTCTCTCGCTCGAAGTCCCGGTTGGGTCGATTTATGGCTTCGTCGGGCCGAATGGCGCGGGCAAAACCACCACGATGCGGATGTTGACCACCCTCACACGGCCCACCTCCGGGCAAGCGTGGGTCGGCGGGCATTCGGTGACGGAAGAGCGTCGCGCGGTACGCCGTGCGATTGGGTATATGCCCGATGAGTTTGGGGTCTATGACGATTTGCGCGTGTGGGAATATCTGGACTTCTTCGCGGCCTGTTATGACATTCCCGAACAAGAACGCCGCCGCTTGATTGACGATTTGCTGGAACTGGTCGATTTAACGCATCGTCGCGATGATATGGTCGATAAACTCAGCCGGGGTATGAAGCAGCGCCTCTCCCTCGCGCGGACATTGGCGCACGACCCCGCCGTGCTCATTTTAGACGAACCCGCCTCGGGGCTCGACCCGCGCGCCCGTGTCGAAATCCGTGAACTGCTGCTGGAACTGGCGCGCATGGGCAAAACCATCTTTTTCTCGTCGCACATTCTGGCGGACGTAGAAGACATCTGCACGCATGTGGGCATTGTCGAAGCGGGCGAAATGGTGATGCAGGGCAGTATGGATGAGCTGAAAGCCCAATTGATGCCCCACCGCGAAATCTTCGTCACGGTCAAAGACCACGAAACTGCCGAAAAAGTGCAAAGCCTCCTGAGCACTATGACCGATGTCATTACCATCGAGATTCTAGAACCCAAAGCGGGGCGTTCGCGCGTGCGTATCGACTTCGCCGGGGATGATGATGGCGTCAGCACCATCAACAGCAAATTACATGCCGAAGATATTAAAGTCTTGGGCTTTCAGGAAGAATTTAAAGACCTTGAGGCGATGTTTATGCGCGTCACCAAAGGCATTGTCACCTAGCAGTATGCGTTACGCAGGAACAGGACTAATGGATAAACCAATTAGACTCTGAATGATTATTGTGCAGACAGCGGGCTTA
>CAZTLI010000101.1:0-13793 GCA_964614375.1 uncultured Anaerolineaceae bacterium | reverse complement strand
TGCCGAACAGCAAAAAGGTCACATTTTGTCCCGGCAGTGTATTGGGGATATTGGCCTGTACGCGCAGCAGTGCCACACCCCACGTCCCGGCGTCGATGTCCATCGGCTGCAATTGGAATGACTGCACATCACCCACGCTGACCACATCGCCCGGCACATCAAATGCAAAATCCGCCACATCGTCTCTGGGCGTGGCATTGAGCGTGAGGTTGCCGTAGCAGGCTTCGTTGCGTCCGGTGAGGGCACACAGGTCATCAACGGCTTCGAGCGCCTCCTGCACAATCACCGGGCAGGTATCATCTTGCGCCGCGACGACGCCCACCGCAATCAAGGCCAAACACAGTATCAATACGATCCATAATCCAGAAAACTTCATGCAAATTACCCTTCCGCTACGAATGTACAATCGAGCGATTGGCTGCCAATTAAATCCAACGCGCCATCGCCATCATAATCAAAGCCGTCCGGCACAGGTGCTGGCAGAATGACATCAACGTGTATCTGATGCGTGCCAGCAGCAGGTGTGACGACCCAATAATATTGCGCTACCACCGCATCGCCCAAATCTGTTGTGGTCGTTTCGATTGTGACCGCGCTTACGTCGATAGGCTGCCCGTTATACGTGAAATCAATTGTGACCGACTCCATAAAAGGGCCGATGTATTCCGCAGTTGCCGCCCATCCCAACCGTAAGCCAACGGGTTGTCCGGCGGGCACTGTCACGCCACCACCACAGAAAACCAGACCTATCGCCTCTCCGGGCGGCACGTCACCATAACCTGTTGGAATTTCTATCGGGGCGGACACACCATCATCACCGCCTGTTCCAGAATCAGCACCCGGCAATGAATCCACAGGCAAGCGCGCCAGTACATCCGGGTCGGCAGGTTCGGGGTCAGATGGTGGGCCAGTGGGACGCCCTTCATCATCCAGCGGAATCCGTACCCGTTCACCTGCCATAACTGTGACCGATACACCGTCCGCTGTGACGATAATCTCACCCGCTGCTACCGTGACTATCATTTCTGCGCCGGGTTCAGCTTGCAGGAAAATCGTTGAGCCGACGCTGAAATGGACTTCGTTCAGCACAAATTCGATTTGTCCGATGCCATCGGGTGTGGAAATGAGCAGGCCACTGTCTGGCGCGGCTTCACAGGGGGCATCCCCAATCCCACTGCGGAAGAAAAACGCCTGTATGCTGGTGGCGTCGGCTTCGACCACATCAACAGGCGCTAAATCATCTTCAATTTCAACAAGCGCATAATAGACCCAACCGCTGCCACCATCGGGACGCCGAATCAGCAGCCAATCGCCGATGTCAGTCCGTCCGCTGACCTGCACCACAGCACCCGCCGCCAGTGTCGAGACGATAGGATAATCCGTACCCGGCCCGCCGCGCACGTTCATAGCCACATTTGCCGTCACGGAAATGATTGTGGAAGCTGTGACAGGCTCAAACTCAGTATCGCCAAATAGGAGGAAGGTCACCGCCTGACCGGGCAGTGTATCGGGGATATTGGCCTGTACACGCAGCAGCGCCATGCCCCACGTCCCGGCGTCAATGTCCATCGGTTGCAGTTGAAGCGACTCCACAGCGCCGACGCTTACGACATCGCCGGGTGTGTCAAATGTGAAGTTGGTCATACCGTCTCTGGCATTTGCCGTAATCGCAACATTGCCATAGCAGACTTCGTTCCGACCAATGCCCGCACACAAGGTATCAACCGCGTCCAACGCCTGCTGCACAATCACAGGGCATGTATCGTCATCCTGCGCCATGACCACACCCGCAGTCATACATATCAAGCAGAGCAGAGCGACTATCCAAAATTTACGCTGCTTCATCACCTATGCCTTTCACTATCTGCCGCACAATCACATTAATCCCCGTTGTAATTGTAGTTCAAATTGACAATCGCGGCAGAAAGCCCGAAGGAGCGGAAAAATTGGCAATGGTTCGGTATCATCAGCAGCGAGATACCGATGTTCCGAGTAGAATATAAGCTGTAAGATTTTTGTACAGGATGGGTGCTATGGATTTTCTGACTTTGAGCCGGATACTTTACGCGCTGCTGATTATCAACGAAATCGTTATCCTGAGCCGGTCATCCGCCGAAGAACGCAGCCGCATAATATATCCACGTTTCATGCCGCTGCCGCTGATATTGATTTTACTGCCATTTGTGATTGCGATTGAGCTGCCGGACTGGTTAGGGTTGATTGTCGTGATACTACAGGGAATTGGCCTGGCATTGGAAATCATATCCGAAATCCAACTGCTGCGGGCAAAGTCGTTTTCGGTCAATACCGACGACGCAACCATACCGCAAGTGAACCGGATGTATCGCTGGCTGGAAAATCCGATCTACATTGGCATATTAATTCACATCATCGCATGGGCAGCGTGGATGCCGGTGGCCTATATCGCAGTGATTTTGCAGTACGATGCGTTCCGGCGATCTGTGCGTGAGGAACGGAAACATCTGGCTGTGCTGGGCACGACCAACCGGGGTATCGACAGTGTGATTTGGAACTAACCTGTTGGTTAGTCACCTGTGGCGGCATGGGCTTTCGCGGCGAACTCTTTTAACAGCTTTTCCGCTTCTTCCATCGTATCAAGATAATAAAATTCACGGCGCGCCTCTCCCATAAACCGCGCGAGCGCATTCGCCATCACCCGCATGAAGCCCGACATCCCCACAATCAGGGTTTTACCCATTTTGGGATGTTTGTTGGATGTGACACGGCGGGTTAGTGAACTCAACGCGCCACCTTTGGGGATAAGGCTGCTATTGCGTACATCCACCACGACATGCACGATGAGTTTATCCGATTCATCAAATAATTGATTCTGCCGGGTGAACTCCGGGTAAAAATCATCCCACGTCCAACCCGGTGAGTAGGTAAATAATACGGCTGTCTTTTCGTCATTAAACCAATCGAGTGACACTTTCTTTTCTGCGCTGTCTGTCATAACGATCCTCCAAAAAGCCGGGTGCATATTTCAACAATTATTACTATAACGCGAAAACCGCAATGGAGAGGATATAACTTTCCAATTACGGTTATCAAAATTGTAACACTACGTTCGGTAGCTGACGTTTGGGTGACGAGACCTATAGCTGCTGCAAATCTGGCAGGGTGACATCGCGTTCTTGCAGCAGCGCGAGGGCAGCATCAAGTGTTGCGACATGCCGGTAACGCAAGCGTAAAATTTGTGCCGAAATACTACCAATGGTCAACAGCAATTTGTTGGACGACCCATAACTCACGACCCAGCCTATTTTGGGGTGGCGGGCGCATTTTAACTGGGCATAGCTGCGGATGCCGGGATTGGCAATTTCATCGTGATTGTCAATCAAAACATGCATCAACGGCACGGTCACCGTCTCCAGATATTGCACTATCTGCGTATCGGCTTCTGCCATTTCGTCGCTTGTGAGCACGCCGCTGGTGGTTACTTGCAGAATACGACCTTCAAAATACCAGTCAATCTCGATTGCCATGAAATTTTAGCCAGATAATTGTCATACACTGTCATCATACTATAGTCCCTTTCACGCACAATGCAACACGGCGACCAGTCTATGAGCCGCACCCTCACATCGCTACCACCATTGCCGACGCATAGACACTGGCGTGCGTGAGACTCACATCCCATTGTGTGATGCCCAGTTCATCGGCGACAGCAATCGCAGCGCCATGCAAATACAGCGTAGGCCGTTTGCGGGGGTTATTGACGCGGATTTCGATTTCTTTCCAACTAACATCGCCAATACCCGTGCCCAGCGCTTTCGCCACGGCTTCTTTTGCCGCCAGCCGCGCCGCCAGTCGATAGGGCACATCCTGACAGTCTTCGCGCTCACCCGGCGTGAAGAAGCGATTCAAAAATCGCTCACCCAATCGTTCGATTCCCGCGGCAATCCGTTCATGTTCAATCATATCAATGCCACAACGCAGCATGACAGTCCCTCCGTCGTCTGTGGTTGATTTATAGGGCAATCATAGCGTCGTGCCTATAAGCACGCCATTGCCCTGTCGCATGTTGGGCGTATGCAAGGTAAATACGATAATCTCCACAATGGATAACCCTTAAGTGGCAAAAAAGTACCTTATTCTAAATTGTGATGATTGAGATACAATAAACGCAGGGGAATACTCCTTTACACCAGTTGCAGGACAATCCAATGACCGATTTGGATGCAAGAAACGTGCCAGTAACCAGCGATACCAGTACAGGCGGTGGGGTATCCACATCCGAACCACCCCTCGCACTGCTGCATGTGATTTCGTATTTGGAGTGGGAGCGCGAAGGCCGTGAATCCTTCGATGTCCGCCGTGCCCGCCTGCTGAACACGATTGTGCAGCTCCTTGAACAAATCCAATCCAGCGACAAGCGCGAGTCGAAACCGCTGAAATATATCATGCTGGGTGGGCAAACGGTCATTCTCGAAGATATTGCCACTGTCCGCAGCGATTTGCTGACCTTGCTGGTGATTTCCAACGCGGGCGGCAAACTGGGCTTAGGCCCCTGGTATGTGCTGGTCGATCAAGCGCTGGTGAGTGGTGAAGCGCTGGTGCGAAATTTGCTATTGGGGCGGGCAGATGCGGCACGACATGGCATTAAGTTGATGCCCGCCGCTTATGTGCCGGGTATCGCCGGACACGTCGCCCAACTGCCGCAAATTCTACGTGGCTTTGATATTGATTCGGCCTTTTTGCTGCATGGCGCGACCATCACCGACTTGCCTTTCCGGTGGAGCGCACCCGACGGCAGCAGTTTGCTGGTCATGAGCTTGCCCGCACAACCGCTGAAACCGGCGACCGCGAAACAGCAGTTGAAGGCGCAAAAAGCTGTCGCACCGGATGGCCCATTTTTGTGGCTGCACAACCTTGACGCGGACGATGATTTCGCAGCGGTCTTGACTACCCTCGAAAAAGCGGCGGATGTCCCGGTACAACAAAGCCTTGTCGCGGACTACATCGCCGAACTCCGACGCAGCCTCCCCGATATGCTGCGCCCCGCACTCAAAGGCGAAATCCGCTTGCCGGGGACTCAACCGACTGTAGATTTGCTGTCTGGCACATTATCCGCTCGTATTCACCTCAAGCAGGTCAACGCCGCGCTTGAAACTCACCTGAGCGCAAGGGTTGAACCCTTGCTCGCGCTGGCACTCACCCATGGGCAGATTGCCTATGCCGAAAACGTCCGCGCGCTGCTGGATTACTGCTGGCGAACACTACTCAAAACACAGTCGCGCAATGTACTTGGCGGATGCAGCAACGACACCGTGCATGAAGAAGGCGAAATCCGGGCGCGCAGAGTCCAGCATACGGCTATAGAAATCATCAAACAGGCGCTGCAAGCCCTACCGGGCACGCCGGTTGACACGACAGCTGAGATTAGCCCGGACAAAACGCATGTCGTGGTCTGGAATCCTCATAATTGGGCAGTGGAACAGGTCATCGAGGTTGATTTGCGGCTACCTGTGGGGCGCTATCCGTCACGGGTGTTGTCGCATGATGGGCATGTTCAGAATTTTAGCTGGTCACCGACGCAGGATGATGACACGGTTGTATGTGGAACAGTGAGCTTTTTGGCAACTGCGCCATCAATCGGCTATATCACCTATAGCGTCGAACTGGCAGCAGAACCGCCCGAAACCCATCACCAGACGACCTCTGTATCCGGCACCGTCATCGCCAATATCGCGGATGAAACACTGGTCATTGAAGCGGGTGAACTGGTCTGGAAGCGCGGCGATAAGCGTACAGGTCGATTGCTGAATTTTATGGATGGCGGCGATGCGGGCGATACCTTAAATTATCGCCCGCCCAAACCCGATATGCTGGTCAAGGCCAATCTGGTGAGCGATGTGCAAATCGAGACATCGGCACTGTATTCGCGCATGATTATCCGCCATCGGATGCGAATCGCGCCCGAATTGAACGACAAACTTGGACGTGATAGAGGGGTGCGCCTGCTTGAACTTGTGACTACCGCGACATTTTACGAAAAGACACCCGGCATCTATTTTCGCACAACCTTCGAGAATACCGCCAACGATCATCGGCTGCGCGCCCATATCCAAACGGGCCTGAACAGTGCCCATATCCTGGCGGATACGGCTTTTGGGCTGGTGACACGTCCGATTGCGACACATTCTCCGACTTCACAGGATGGTCAATCAAAAATGGGTTTTGCCACATTCACCCAACCGATGCACCGCCTTTGTGCTGTCGAAGATGAGACACAGGCTATGACGCTGCTGGTACGTGGATTGCCGGAATTTGAAGCCATCGCGGAAGATGGACAGGTGACATTGGCGTTGACCCTGCTGCGGGCGGTGGGCTGGCTGCGGCGTGACGAGCCGACGGGCACAATGGTGAAAGCATCGGGCGCGCAAGGTTTGCGGGAATACGCTGCTGAGTATGCCCTTGTGCCGATGCAGGCGAAACAACCTGTCGAATGGTTGCGCGCCGGGCTGGTCTATAACGCGCCGCTGCAAGCGCTTCAGTATGCCCGGACGCCAGACGAACCCACCTACAGCTATCTCACGGTTGAAGGCGACCCGGTGGTGATGACCGCCCTCAAACCGCCACAAAAGGGCGAGGGTTGGATCGTCCGCTTCTTCAATCCAATGGACTCGCCGGCTGAAATCAAAGTCACCGCGCACGAAAAACCGTCCGAGGCACTCCTGGTCAATCTAGCCGAAGAAGCGCAGGCCGAGTTTGAGCTTGAAGCGGGCGCGTTTACAGTCAAACTCAAACCGCAACAAATTGTGACTGTGCTGTTGAAATTCAACTAAGGTTTGGGCTGCATCCCTAATAGCTGCATTTCGTGTTCGAGTGTCTGGCGCATCCCTTCGCGCAGTGGGCGGGGATTGTAGCCGAGTTCACGGCGCGCTTTGCTGTTATCCCCAAGATACGTCTTGCCAGCGAACACACGTAAACTTTCGGGATGATACTGTTCCGGGACAGTGACCACGCTGTTAACCACGCCCATGATGCCAGACAGTATATTCATCAACGCAGGCGGCGCTTGTATACGCGGCGGTGCTATCCCCGTAATTTCTTCTGCCAATTTCATAGCATCGACCAGTGAATAGGGTTCGCCAGCAATAATATACGTCTCGCCCGGGTTCCCCTTTTCCATCGCCAGGATGTGCCCTTGTACTATGTCATCGACGTGCGCCCAGCAATAGGCCGCGCCTTTGGGTATCATCGGCAGTTTGCGTTGCAGATATTGGACGAGGGTGTCGCGCACGGTGCTGGTATCGTCCGGCCCATAGACCAATCCCGGCTGCACAATCACCAGCGGCAGCCCGGATTTTTGCATCGGCACAGCGACGTTATAGTGGGCTTCCCACTTGGTGCGGTCATATTCGGAGAGATGCTGTCCATCGAAATAGTAAGACTCGTCAACCACCTTGCCACCTGTATCGGAAAAGATCGCCAGCGTGCTGGTGTAGACGCCTTTAGGGATGTTCAATTCCTGCATCAATTCCAGTACATTGCGTGTACCATCGACATTAATCTGTTGGGCGCGATCATTTTTCACGCCGACTTTGTACCACGCCGCGACATGATATACGCCATCAACGCCCGCCATCGGTGTCCGCATACTGTCTTTATCCGCGATGTCCCCCGCTACGACAGTGATGCCCAATTCGGTCAAATCCCGTGCTTTAGAAGGGGTACGCACTAACGCCACCACATCATGCCCGCGCTTGACCAATTCGCGTACCAATTTGCCACCTATAAATCCGGTTGCACCCGTTACAAAATATTTCATAGCGCCCTGCTCCTGTTTGGAATACAATATATCAGTGCTCACCACATCAATCGTTAGAGTTTTGTCAATAAACAAAAGTTAACGAAATATTCCGTAAAAATGCGTTATAGTAGGTTTACGAAATTCATGCGAAAACAAGCATAAAACGCCCAACGTGTTGGCAAAAGGTAGCGATATGTCGCAACGCACATCCCGTTCACAGGAAATACCGAATAGTGGTCACACCCAATTCTTAGGACCAGAGCCTAACGCCGCACCAATGCCACCGCGTGGCACACACCCATTAGATTTGCATACACCCGGCATGATCCGTCTGGTCATGTCAGAAATGTCGGCTGTGATAGAAATACCCGTTGATCGTTATCTGGTCATGGGTCGCATCGATGACGAAGACGACCAACCTGTAGACATCGACCTGTCGCCTTTCGCCGCACAGGAATTTGGCGTTTCGCGCTATCATGCCGTGATTCAGGTCGAACATGGACGGGTATCCATCAAAGATGTCAAAAGCACCAATGGCACATTCCTCAACGGCTTCGCGCTCGAACCGCTGCACACCTATCGCCTGCGGCATAGCGATGAACTGCGGTTGGGTGGCCTCAAAATGCGTATTTTCTTCGTCGGTTCAAAAGAGAACAATCATTAGCTTGCGCTGGCGCGCGCATCAGCGCCGATATGGGCAATCGCGAGTTAATGGACACCCTGTACGCTAAATCATATAATCTGAAATCCCACACCGTCAATCAGCAATATTGGCGGTGTGTACGTTAATATACAGATGTCGATTATTGAGGTGGCATGACCGTCAAAATTGACCGCCGCAAGCTGCGTACCCGGCGATTACTCAAAGAGAGTGTGCTCGCCCTTATCCTCGAACGCGGCTACGACTCGCTCACGATTCAAGATATTACCGACCACGCCGACCTGCGCCGCGCGACATT
Source organism: uncultured Anaerolineaceae bacterium (assembly GCA_964614375.1). GTDB lineage: Bacteria > Chloroflexota > Anaerolineae > Aggregatilineales > Phototrophicaceae > CAZTLI01. The sequence goes on along the minus strand of CAZTLI010000101.1, from coordinate 5,057 downwards.
TTATCTGCACTATAAAGACAAAGATGAACTGCTGTTAACCGTCCTCAACGAATTATTTGACGAACTCGCCGCCAGCCTCGAAGCGCAGGTTAAAGACGATTCACTCGCGGGCAAGACCGACCCCGCCATGTTCACGGCCATGTTCTGCTATGTGGCGGATAACGCGGCGTTGTATCGGGCATTGTTCAGCAGCAGCGCGGGCACAACAATCACACAGCATATCCGCAGGTATCTAGCAAATCTCGTCATCGAAAAATCAACTTCCATGACAAACAATCGTCCCGTTCCGATGGTTGTACTCGCGCATTATATGGCAGGGACAGAGCTGTCCCTCATTCAATGGTGGCTGGAAAACGATATGCCCCACAGCCCGGAGGACATGGCGCGGATGACCCATCGACTGCTCCTGCATGGCGCGCTGGGTGTGCAAACAACGGAAGATGAAGGATGAGCGAATCGTGTTTCGACGTGAAGCGTAATCAACCTCAATGATTAGCTCTTGATAGCATCCTGCCCGAAGATAGCAGCCAGCGCGCCTTCTGCATGAATATCTGCCACGATAGTCAGTACATCACCCGCATGAAGCTGCGTTTCGCCGTGCGGCACGATGAGTTTACCCTTTCGCAGTACCGACGCCACAATCACCTCAGGCGGCCAATGAATATCGCGCAGACGGTGACCGACGATGGGTTTATCGCCATTGATGTGAATTTCGAGCACATGGGCGCCGGTTAATGCGTGCAGGCGAATTTGCTCAGATACATGCTGGTCGTGCATCTTTCGTGTAATCGCCATGTTATAGGCATCCATGATATTATGCCGCCGCAAAATTCCGACCAATTCGGGCGAACCGTCTTTCATCTTCACCACAGGCAAACGTCCAATATCGCGTGCGCCCATCGTCCGAATCACCGTCCAGAGCACATCATCCGGTGTCGTCGTGATCACATCCTTCGTACAGATGTCCGCCACGGTCAGCGATTCGATGGGTTTCTCGGTGTTGTTCAACGCCTCTTCATAGGCGCGCTGTAAGTCGGACATGGTGACAATCCCACATAATACGTTGCCCGCTTCGACGACGCATACGGCGCTGGTGTGTTCCTGCCGCAGTTTGTGGCGCAAATCGCTCAATGATGCGGATTTCGCAATCGTTGGCGCGGGTGACACCATCGCTTCGGCAACCGTCACGCCTTGCATCAAATCCACGTCACGCCCCTGTTTAAGATGGACACCATGCCGCAGCAGCGCAATATGATAGATGCCACCGGGCAAAATGCGCTCGATAATCGCAACACAAATCACGCTGGTGAGCATAATCGGCAAGATGAGTTGATAATCACTCGTCAATTCAAACACCAGCAAAATCGCGGTGATGGGCGCGCGCACCACGCCCGCCAGCATCCCCGCCATCCCTGCAATGGCATAGGCCGAAGGATTGCCAACGACACTGACCTCGCTCAACCGACTGACAATCTCCCCATAGGCGCTGCCAAGCATAATCCCAATGAACAAGGTCGGCGCGAACACCCCACCCATAAAGCCACCACCAAGACTAATCGCGGTCATAATCACCTTGGCAAAGCCCAATATCAGCAGCATGGCAATGCCAAACTGACTATCGCCATGCAGCACCTCCGCCATTACTTCCTCACCTGGCCCCATAATCTGTGGCAAGAACAGCCCTACAATACCGACAACGACACCTGTGAGCGCCACTTCCAGCGGCAATGGTAGCTTGATGGACTGATGCCAGAACGATTGCTGCCAGTAAAACATCCGAATCACCAGCACGGATACAAAAGCCAGGCCAATGCCGAGCAAGACATAAAATGGCAGTTGCAGCGGTGTGCCGAGTGTAAAGGCCAACTCGCCGAAAATGGGGCCCCCGCCTTCACCCCGCACCAGCACCGTAAAACTCGATGAAATCACTGACGACAGCACCACGACGCCAAACGAGCGCGTTGAAAATTCACCCAGAATCACCTCAAGCGCGAAGAACACCCCCGCAATCGGCGCATTAAATGCCGCAGAAATCGCCGACGCCGCCCCCGCTGCAACCAACAACCGCCGCTGCTCTTCGGACTGGTGCAGCCTGTGCCCAAAAGCCGACCCCAAACCCGCGCCAATTTGAACGCTGGGGTCTTCTGGCCCAACCGATGCGCCCGCACCCAATGAAATTGCAGATGCCAGGGCTTTAAAGGGAATTTTACGGTATGGCAAGCGCCCGCCAGCCAGCGCGACAGACTCCATGATGCCCGCCACCCCATGATATTTCTCATGGCCGACATACCGCTGCATGATAAAGCCAACCAGCAAGCCCGCCCCGGCGAGGACGAGAATCAGCGCGATTTCAGGTGGCAGGCGAAATGTCTCAAACAACCATGCCCCAATGCCATCCCTACCAATCTTGATGACCAATTCGGCGTGAATCCAGTGAAAAAGCCATCGAAACAACCAGACACTGATTCCGACAGCCAACCCCAATGCAACCGACAACAGCAGCAAATGGGTATTTTCCGACATGGGATGACGCTTAAAGAAAATCATAAATCGCTATCTATTCATCGTAGGATTGAGCAGGTACATCGAAACCATTATAGACCGCTGATATAGATAGACAACGCTGGATATGGGGAGTTGTTGATGGGGAAGCTATGAATTTCGCACCAGCCGGACGCGCAATACCGTCACGCGCTGGACATGAACACGCACCTTTCTCGCGCGGATGATGGGCAAGCGACGGCGCACTGCCCGACTTGAAGCTGACGGTAAGCGTTGTGATTGGCGATAACTTGCGGGAGAAACAAGCGCCGGACGAATCACTCTCATCCGGCGGCGCGAACGGCGAACGACTGGCATCGGGCTATTGCCCGCCATCCGGGTTACATAACGCACTGCCAACCCATTGACTATCCAACAGGCGTTCGTGGTAACGTCCGGTGCTCAAGTCCGTGATGACCGGGCCATAAAACAGGTCAACCTGTACGGTGCATTCCGGCAGGCCAACACCGAGCGTGAGGGTTTGTCCCGGCGCAATCGTTGTCGTGCTGAAATCATGCAGAATCTGATGGGCGACGTGCTCATCCACCCGCCGATACGCGGCAATGCCGACATCATAACTAAAGCACGCCGAACGATTGACAATTGTGCCGTTGTCAAACGGATAGTTGAGATGCGTGTCTTCATGATTGAGGTCGCGCTGTGGGTCGGGCGATTGCCCTGCACATGGATCGGGGTCAGACGCACCAGCGCCCGTCACATTCACAGACGCGCTGGCAGCGCCACTCACCGGATTTTGCGCCATATCGTGCCCGCTGGCGGTCACGGTATTGGTATAGACATCGCCCCCACTACCGCCGACAAACCCGCTGTATGTACAGGTCAACGATTCGCCGACGCTCAGTGTTTTGGGCAGACCCGGCTGGCACGACCCGCTGACATCGCCCACACGGTCATCGACAACCTGTGTAATCGTAACCAGATTAGCCGTGCTGGTATTGGTGATGACTGCCGTAAAGGTCACATGCTCACCCGGTTCAATTACACTGCCTACACCCGCCTGTTTCGTCACACTAATCGTCCCCGGCGGGCCTATAATCGGCACGGTATGCGAATCGCTGACTGGCCCCGTTTGGTCACTATCCGCCGTGGCGGTATTCACCAGCGGTCCCGGCAAATCAGCCACGGTGACGACATAACCAACATTGAGGACACGATTCTGCCCGATACCGAGATTACCAATCGGGTAATTCACCAGACCAATCACCGCATCGTTCACCACCACGCCTGTCAGCGGCATATTGCCCGTGTTCGTCACAGTAATTTGATAGGTGACGGAATCACCCACCGCCACAGGTCCCGTTGAACCGGTCTTCACGATTGACAAACCCGGTTCGGCGACTTGAATCCGGGCAAATAGACAGGCCGCGTTGGTGGATTGCTCTTCGCTGATAAACTGGTTGATAGACCCACCCGTATACGAACACGTTTGCAATGTGCCCGGTTGAAAGCCCAGAATTTCGAGTGTGTAGGTTGTGTTGTTGATTTCAAAGGTCTGGTCACTGGTCGTCACATCAAACGACAGGCGATCCGGGCAAATGGTGTCGCCCGGATACTGGCAGGGCGCGAGATTGGTTGTCTCATCCAGTTCCAGCACAAAATCCACCGCCGTGGTCAGCGCCGGGTCGGTGAAGACGAGATTGACTGTCAACGTGACCTGTTGCAGACGGTAGGTGATAAACAACGGGTTGTTATAGTGATTTAACTGTCCGAGCAAAAATGGCTCACCCGGCGTAAAGCTGATGGATTGCCCTCCCAAAAAGCCAAACCCGCTTTGCAAAATACCACTGGCGCTAACCGGGCAAAAATCAAAAATCGTCGAGCCATAGGTCACTAAATTTTCATTGGTCGTATTGCCCGGCGAATTGTCGAAGTTCAGGCACGATGGCGGATACCCGAATTCACCCACCGCGTTCGACCACACGCCGTCAGCACTGCCGAGCGTAATCGCCATCACTGTGCTTGTCATGAGCAGGACGCCGATACACCATATCAATAAGAGTGACAGTTGTTGCAAAAATCTTTGACTCATCAGTTTCCACCCTATCCATCTAACGACTTTTTACCCAATCCTCCTACCTTAAGATTACGGCCCTCGCCCTACAATCGCCTTACGATGACCTTACAGCATTCGGCATCTCCGCGCAATCGGGTAATATCGCGTTTGGACAGCGTGTCTATATAGTTAGAAACAGACCATAAGGACAATTCATGGCAGCCAAAAATGTCATTCAAACGGTGGATAATAAACAACTCAAGAATGCGCTGGGGCAAAAGCAACCTGCTGTACTCTATTTGTATGATGGGACGCAGAAACGCGATAAAGTATTAGAGGATGCGTTTGAGCGTGAGGCCAAACGCAATGCCGATGAACTCCTCGTTGTACAGGTGGATGTGGCACAAAACCCGGAAGTACACGCAAAATATAACCGTCTCGAAGTGCCCGCGCTGGTGACGTTGACCAGAGCCTTTTTCGGGCGCAAAACCAAATCCGAAGC
>CAZTLI010000100.1:0-13823 GCA_964614375.1 uncultured Anaerolineaceae bacterium | reverse complement strand
CCGAAGTCTGGGGATTGGACATCCGCGAGGCTGTGCCGTCCAATATCCTCGTGCCAATAGTGCGCGGTGGCGGGATGGCACTGGGCGCGTTTGACAAGGGTCAGATGATTGGCTTTGCCTTCGGGCTGCCGCTGCGTCACGCGGGTGCATGGAGCTTGCTTTCGCACATGACAGGCGTTTTGCCCCACTATCAGGGGCAGCGTATCGGCTTTGCCCTCAAGCAGCAGCAGCGCATCTGGGCGCTCGAAAATGGCTATGCGACGATCCACTGGACGTATGACCCGATGCGACGCGGCAACGCCAATTTCAACTTGCGCCGCCTGGGCACAACGGCGACCACATACCATATCAATCGTTATGGCGACATGCGTGACAGCATCAATGCCGGAATGCCAAGTGATCGTCTGGAAGTCGTCTGGACGTTGAATGACGCGCGGGTGACTGCGCTGGCAGCGGGTGAAACGCGCGAACCCGTTGCCGACGCGGGTGCGTTCCTCGTATCAGCCGGTGGTGACGATATAACGATTGACCTGTCCCCACTCGCCAGCGGCGCGCCCTGTCGCATCGAGATTCCGCGACACTTAGCCGCCCTCAAGCAAAACGACATCCACCGGGCGAAAGCGTGGCAGCTTGCCATTCGCCGGGCCTTCACCGCCGCTTTTGCAGCAAATTATGCCGCCGTTGATTTTGAAACGGGTGACGCACGCTGCTGGTATATTTTGCAACGCCGCTAGTAGATAGCAGGTCAGCATTGCAGCTATCAGGTTGACACTTCGCCATCTATTCGGGCTATGGTTTCGCCTCTTGCTGCTGGATGACAACGCCAATTTCGCGCGGTTTGTTGACTCTGCTCCCATAACCCTGAATAATAAAGGGAGATTACACACACGGATAAACAGCATATCATCGCGTCGGTGGAAGCGCCATCATCTACAAACTAAGGACGGGGCATGGCTGAACAGAAGTTATTCAAGATTGTTGATGGGCCGCTCAGTGTACGCAACGCACCGGGTGGGGAGCGAATTAATCAGATTGCTATCGGCGAGCAACTCGAAGTGGACGCCAACTCGCGCACAGAATCCGGTGGATTTGTCTGGTGGCGGCATAACGCGGGTTGGTCTGCCGAGCGCAGTCTCGACGGCGCTATGACTTTCTTACAAGCGATTACAGGCGCTATCAGCGCGGATACCGATAAATCCATGAGCGACAAAAAAATCTTCAAGGCCGATGGGCAAGATGTACGCATTCGCAATCTGCCCTCCCTGCGCGGAACGGATACGCTGGGTTGGATTAAAAATGGCGATACAGTAGAAGTCGATACGGCGTCTCGTACCGAAGCCGATAGTTATGTCTGGTGGCAGCACAGCGCGGGCTGGTCGGCTGAACGCAAGGTCGATGGCAGTACGGTGTTCCTGACCGAAGTGCAGAAGACCATCGCGCCCAAAACCGACGAAACGACGACTGAAGCGGCGACGACAGATAAAACGGCGGCAAGTTCGACTGATGACGCGCTCATTGCCGCCACCCGCGATGTCGGGCAAACGGCGGGCACATCGTCCGGCACGACCTCTCCACCAGCCGTAGACCCCGCCGCCGAAACCAAAGAGACCAAAGTCATCGTCGGTAAGAAACGATTACAAGCCAATACCGGCGTCAAAGTGCGCGATGCGCCGGGTGGAACAGAAATCGCGACGGCCTTCCTCGCGGCGGGTTCGGTCATCGAATATGACGCAAGCACCACGACAGAGGCCAAAGGTTATATCTGGGTACAGCATCAAACAGGCTGGTCGGCCCTACGCAGCACCGATGGCAGTACCGTGTTTTTCGTGGAGCCGGGCAGCGTGCAGGGGCTGGTCGCAATTGGGCCGGATGGGCCAGACCCCAGCAGCCTGCCGGGATACAGAACATTGATTACACGCCTGCCCGTTGCCCTCAGTGATTGTCAATGGTGGCAGTATTTTGGCAACAATGTTTTTGGCTTCACCAAAGGCAAAGATTATGGCTACGATGGTTACTCGCAAGGGCTGCACGGTGGCCTCGACCTCGGCAATAGTTCCCGATCTGGCATTCCCATCTACGCCGGACTCGAAGCTGATGTCATCGACGTGCGTAAGACATCGCCCAATTTGCAAATCTGGGCGAAAAATGGCGATTACACCATCATCTGGCAGCACATCATCAACCCCACCGTCTCGCCCGGTCAACGTTTGACGCCCGATACCCAAATCGCGCAAATTGAACACAGTTCGCAGGGTGGATGGGATCATTTGCATTTCGAGATACGTTATGTGGGCAAGTGGATTGTCAATCCCCTGCTGCTGATGCCGGACGACATGGTGAATCAAATTACGGCGAAGTTTAATCCTGCGTCGCCGGGTACGACGGGCATGTTGAAGTATTTTTATAAGAGCGACAAGTGGAATCAGTGGGTCACTCCCCTCGACCAACCCATGATTAAGCTCGCCGGGCCAGTCATCGGGCCAAAAACGGTGTAAACCACTACCTATCCAGGACGCATCCATAACCGGTGCGTCCTATTTGTTTGGCGCATCAATGCCCCAAGAAATGCTTGAGCTTGTCGGGATTGGCGACGACGTGAAAGGCTTCGATGTGCCCTTCAGCCGTCTGCGCGGTGATGACGTACAGCGGTGTTTGTGTCGCATCCCGTAGTACCAGTGCCAGCCATCCATTGACCTGTTCCATGCTGTATTGAATATCGTCGGGCGCATTGCGCTGCAATCCGAGGAAGAATTTGATTACTTTCTCACGACCTTCGATGGGTCGTCTGGCGGCAACGCGCTTGCCACCGCCATCAGACACAAGCGTCGCATTTTCTGCCAGCAACTGGGTCAAACGATCCACATTGCCATTGCCCACCGCCTCCAAAAAACTGAAAACGATCTGGGCATGTTCATCGGGCGAAGCCGTGAAGCGCGGGCGGTTGTCTTGAATGTGTTTTCTGGCGCGGCTGAACAATTGACGACAGGCGGCCTCATCTTTTTCGAGGATATGGGCGATGTCGTCATAGCCATAGTCGAACACTTCGCGCAGCAAAAACACCGCGCGTTCTAAGGGCGACAGACTCTCCAACAGCACCAAAAATGCCATCGACACCGATTCGTGCAGGGCGGCGGCCTGTGCCGGGTTATCCTGTGGCGCAGTATCCGTGATGAGGGGTTCAGGCAGCCACGGGCCGATATACTGTTCGCGCTGGACTCTGGCGGATTGCAGGTGATTGAGTGACAACCGCGTGACAATGGTGCTGAGAAAGGCTTTGTGCGACTGTATCGTGTCCAGCGGAGTCGCCTGGTAACGGATAAACGCCTCTTGCAGAATATCTTCAGCATCCATGACGCTGCTCACCATACGATAGGCGATGCTGAACAACAGCGGGCGATAGGTTTCAAATTCTTCGGTATGGGTGGGCATCTGACACCTTTCAGGGGATAGTCAGCAGCGACTACCCCCTCCCGCGTTTCTATTATGCGGGTTGTTCGCTATGGACTTCGACTGTTTGGTGAGCGATTTTCGGTGATTTACCACTGCCGGGCCAGCGATACCGCAGCATGTGCGACACGTTCTCCCATTTGATTGCCCCAAAAGCATAACGACAGATCATTTCTTTGACCACTACCGCCCTACGACCTGTGAGCACGCGATCGGTGGCTTGATCTGATTTTGTGACGAACTGAATCAAGCCATCATGTCGTCCCAGACTGATGCAGTGGAACACATACCCCAGATCAAATGGCTGGGTCTGCTTGCCGTGCAACTCGGCGGCAATCGATTCAGCCGTGTGCCCGCCCATCGGAAGGGCCGTCGCGCAGGCCATGCGGATTTGAATACCTGTGTTCGGCGCAAAATCCGCCGCATCCCCCACACCATAAATATCAGGATGTGACAGCGAGCGCATGTCTGCCCCAATGAGTATCCGCCCGGACGAATCGGTGGTGATTCCGGCCTCACGCGCCAGTGGCAGCATGGCGAATCCCCCCGCCCACAGGCAGACATCGAACGGAATCGCGCCCTTGCTGGTGATGACGGCCTCCGACGTAATGCGCTGTATCCGCGTGTTTTCCGTTAGCTGAATCCCTAGTCGTTTGAACACCTTTCGCAGGTGAGTCCGGGCTTTGGGGCTATACTGCACCGCCAGTTCACCCCCTGTAGTCATTTTCACCAGCAGACCGGGATAGGTTTCGGCAAATTCCGTCGCCGCTTCAATCCCTGTCAATCCACCACCGACGACGACCATCCGTCCGCCGCGCGCCGCCACCTGTGGCAGCACATCCCGCAGCGCCTGTAACGATGAATAATCGAGTGTGTAAGCATAGTTACGGATGCCGGGTACAGAATCGCGGTCAATGACACTGCCGAGCGCATAGACCAGACGGTCATAGGTGAGTTGAGTCACACCCTCGTTCTGCTGGACTGTCACCAGACGCTTATCCGGTTGAATGCCTGTGACCACGCCCTGCACAAAGTTGACGCGCTCCGGCAGCATATCGACAATCCGCCGCTGCTTCAGCATTTGACCACTCGCCATCTGATGAAAGCGAATGCGTTCGGCGAAGGTGTCGCGGGCATTCACCAGCGTGATCGCTACTTCTTTCGATTTGGTCAGTTTGGCAAGGCGAACCGCCGTTATCATTCCGCCATAACCACCACCGAGAATGAGAATGTGTTCTTGCATCGTGTTCCCTCACTTGTTTTGATTTGCAATCTACTACAGTAGACAAGCGAGGCGCTGCTTTTGTGACATCAGGGAAGGAAATTGTGAAAAATGCTATAATAACGTCAACAATCATCATGAGGTCATATAATGGCAACTGCTGATTTTTCACCTGTATTCGATGATTTGCTGGATTTTCTAGTCGAGAAGGCCACGCCAAAAGAGATTCTGGCATTCAAGCCGTCCGATTCGGCACAGCAGCGCGCCGACGAACTCACCGAAAAGAACAAATCGGGTCAACTCAGTACGGAAGAAAGAAACGAACTAGAGCAAATGCTTGAAGTCGATTCGCTGGTGACAGTGTTGAAAGCCAAGGCGTGGGCATTATTCGACATCGAAAAACCGCTCAGTGATGACGAAGACCCTGTAGACGATTTCCGGCAGGGGTGGCGAGAAATTAAGCGCGGCGAAACCGTTCCTATTGAAGAATTATGGGACGACATAGATGCCGAATGAGCCGCAGCCCATTCGCATTCGCGCATCCATCCGTTTTAAACGACGACTCAAACAGCAAAATTCATTAACCTCAAAGAGTCGCTTTCTCAGCATAGGCGCTGATGAACTGCTCCAACTCTGCGACCAGTTCACTATCGCCCACCTCGTTAGCGATGTCGCGGGCGGACTCGGCAAAATAGAGCGGATTATATAAATCGGGCGATTTCGACGCTTCATTGGCACAATCGCGCAGGGCGGCGGCCTCCCCCGCTTTATCATGATCGAGATGGGCGCGGCAGGCATTTTCCAGCGGCTGCACATCAATATGGGTCAACCCCACCTCCGCAAAGATTTGGCGGGATTTCTTCGCCGCTTCGAGCGCCAGTTGATGCTCATCCCGCATCCGGTGTGCAACTGCCAGATTGAACAACACAAAGCCGCGCACGCGCGCCAGATTAAACTCCACCGTATTGGTGTGGGCTTTATCCAATTGGGCAAACGCCTCATCCAGATTGCCCAGTGTCATCTGTGCCAGTCCGGTCAATTGCAGCATGAAACTGACGCCATTTTTCGCGCTGCCACCTTCCACTTCAAATTGGGCATAATGTTTCAATGCTTCCAAGGCATATTCCAGTGCCTTGCGATCACTGCGCGCCGCCAGATACGCCACAGCCAGCGCATTATAGGCTTTGGCCTGTGCAACCGCTTCGCCCTTCTCCGCCGCTTTATCGACTCCGCGTTGGGCATAGTCCACCGCCTCACGCAGACGCCACGCCGTCGTACAACTCATACTCAACGTCATCAAGGTATGCAATTCATCTTCGAGGTTAAGGGGTGCATCCGCTGCCTGCGCCAGATAGTGAATGGATTTTTCCGTATCGCCGATGTAGCGATAAGTATCACCGAGCGCGAACAGCATTTTCCCACGTAAGCCTTCATCCGCCTCCGTGAGCGAGTCGATTGCGGTCTGAAAATGAGTCACCGCATCATCCAACGGGCCAATCGCCATCCGCATGAGCGCCATTGCATAGTGATAGTGGGTGTAGCCGCGTCCGTCTTGCAATTGACCTTCTAGCTTCCCGGTCATTTGTTGCAAGCGATAAACATGCCCCTGAAAGCTCAAGAAATTCGCAATTTGCGACAGTGCCACTGCTGCTTCGGCATATTGCGCGCCCTTGACGCGATGCTCAAATTCCTGAATAAAACTGCTGACATCATCCAACTTTGACCAGTTCCCCACCGTATGGAACTTGGTGTAATAATCTGCGGCGCGGCGTTCGACATGAGTCACACAGTAAGTCGAGTCGGATGCGGGACTGTCGTCGCGCGGAATCTGTGTATAGGCATAATCGCGGTCAATGGGATGTAATGTCACGGTTTTGGTGCTGCGGTCAATGCTGACGATGTGAATGCGCGACAGATAGCGAATAATTTCGGGCACATGCAAGCCGGGATAAAATGGTTCGAGCAGATAATCTATCGCCAGAATCGAGACAGGCTGACCATACACGGCAATCGCTTCGAGAACGCGCTGGGCATCCTCGCTCAAACGGCGATAATTCTCCATGACCAATTCTTTCACCCGGTCATCATGATACGTAAATGAACGCAACAGGTCATCCACACTCATGAAGGGGTCGTTCGCCAGAATCGCCACCATCACTTCCAGCGCACGCGGCACACCATGCCCCAATTCAACCAGATCAACCAGTTTGTCGTCCGGGTACTCTTGAATGCCATACTCCCCATTGGGGTCGAGTTCGTTCAGTAACTGCACACCGTCTGTAGTGGGTAGACCATCCTGAATAAGAATGTGCTTGTCATAGCGAGTCAGTGTCGCCGGAAATTGCAGCGGCACGCGCGTCGTCACGATCAATGTGGATTGCTTGAGGCCGGGCAGCGCTCTGGTCAAAAATTGGGCGACATCGTTATCGCCAATATTGCCCTCGGCATCCTGCAAATCTTCCATATTGTCCAGCATCACAATATAGAAATTGTCGTTGAGTGCCGCGATGAGCTCGTCAATCTTCTGCTCAATCGACAACTTCGGACTCGTCCAGACCGACAGCAACGCCTGTTCGCGCACATCGCCCATTGTTCTGGCAATGTCCAGAAACAAGCGTTCAAGGTCTAGTCCCGCTGTGCGTGTACTCAGATAGGTAATGCCCGCAATCGGCAGCGCGCCATCCACATTGAGATTAATTTCACGCTCAATGTCATCCAATACCCGGCACACCAGCGCCGTCTTGCCCATACCTCCGCGCGCAATCACACTAATCATCGGCGAACGTTCATCCACCAGCAGGTCACGGAGCTGCCGCCGTTCATAGACGCGATCTTTAAAGAAATCGGTCAGTTCGACCGGTTTGCGTCCCACAACATGCAGGCGTTCCGCACCCGTCACTGCCGCTTGCGTGCGCTGCTGCCGTTCCTGTTCCAGTCCACTGGCAATACGCGAGGCTTGATCGGAAGTGCGGGTTTCCCAGCGACTGATAGCGGTCTGCAAACTTTCGATTTTGGACTCGAAGCGCAGCGGATTATCCGCCCCATCCTGCGCGACCTTATACGCATCCAACAGCTTATGCAAATAATTCAGATGTTCGCTGTCAATGCGCGCCAGTTTATCCATCAGCGATTGCAGCGCCGGGTCGTACCCCCCACGAAAATCAATATAGTTGAAGACCGCCACCACGCGCGGCACATCGCAGGTGATGACAAACAACGGCAGCAGCGGTTGATTGCGATTGAGGGCGCTATTCCATTCGGCTTTTACCTGCTGCGAGAGGACGGCTGCCGGAGTCAACAGCAAGACAATGGCGCGGGCTTCTTCCAGACCTTTGTCAATTTCATCGTCCCAATCCGAACCGGGCGGGATATTGAATTCATCCAACCAGACCGATAGACCTTTGTCCGTCAAATCTTTATGAAGACGGCGAGCAAATTCTGTCCCATCAGCGCGAGCATAAGATATGAAAATATGGTCGGACACGGACTACCCTCCCTAAAGGTATCGGTATGGATAATAGCAATATGAAGTTAACGCGCCCGCAAGCGCTCCAACATTCCGCTGAAGCGTTCGGCGACTTTGTTATTTTTGACCGCCATGCCGACCGCACGGCGGTCACCGACCAGCACGACCAGTTCTTTGGCGCGGGTAATAGCCGTATACAGCAAATTGCGCTGCAACATCATATAGTGCTGCGTCAGTATGGGCATGACCACCACCGGATATTCCGACCCCTGCGAACGATGCGTACTGATGCAGTAGGCATGGATGAGTTCGTCGGCTTCGCTCCAATCATAATAGATGAAGCGCCCGTCGATGACCACTTCCAACGTGTTGTCATCGAAGTCAATGCCATACAACCGCCCAATGTCGCCGTTGAACACATCTTTGTCGTAATTGTTGCGCGTTTGCATCACTTTATCGCCCACGCGGAATAACTTACCGAACAACCGCTTTTCCGCTATCCGCCGGCTGCCGTTGAGTCGCTGCTGCAAGGCGTCATTGAGCGCGGTCACACCCGCTGGCCCACGATACATCGGCGCAATCACCTGAACCGACTCCATCGGGTCATAGCCAAACTTGTCGGGCACACGATTCAGCACTACATCGACCACCATTTCAGCGGCTTGCATAGCATCCGGCGCAGTGAAGAAGAAAAAGTCACTGCTTTGATTATCGGTAAACGGCATGTCGCCATTGTTGACACGATGGGCATTCAGGACGATATGACTGTCTTCGCTCTGGCGGAAAATTTGCCCCAAACGGGTGACATAGGCCACCCCACTGTCGATAACATCGCGCAGCACATTGCCCGCGCCCACACTCGGTAGCTGGTCTATGTCGCCCACCAGCATTAAATGCGTCGAAGCAGGCAGCGCCTTCATCAGGCTGTGGAACAGCATCAGGTCAATCATCGACGCCTCATCCACAATCAACATATCGACTTCCAGCGGATAATCCTCATCATGTGTAAAGTCATCACCCGCCCAGCCTAGCAGACGGTGAATCGTCATGGCGGGGTGTCCGGTGGCTTCGTTCAAGCGTTTCGCCGCGCGCCCCGTCGGACAGGCCAGCGCGAATGTATAATCGCCCTGCGCCAGCGCGCCTATCACCATTTGCAGCGTGGTGGTTTTGCCCGTACCGGGGCCACCCGTGAGCACAGACACTTTACTCGTTAACGCTGCTTTGACCGCGCCCTGTTGCTCCGCCGTCAGTTCAACATTATTGGCTTCTGCTAATTCTGCAAGGAACGACGCCCAATCGGTCTTTTTGTGCCCGTTGATGATTTTAGAACTCACCGACAGCAGCCGTTGTAGATACTGCACCGCGCCCAGTTCGGAATAGTAGTACATAGGCAAATAGATGGCGTTGACCCGCTCACCCTGTGCATCGACCAGCGTATCACGCTTGAGTTTGTCCGCCACCAATTGACCATCCAACGCCGCCGCAAGCAACAGCTTGTCATCGACTTCCAGCAGGGTCACCGCTGTCTCAATCAGCACATCACGCGGCGCGTAGGTATGCCCCTCCCGCGATAGGTGATTGAGCGCATAGTGCAGCCCTGCGCGAATACGTTCGGGCGCGTCGGTAGGCATTCCCATTTTGCGAGCGATTTCATCCGCGCGTTTGAAGCCAATGCCAAACACCTCATCCGCCAGTTGATAGGGATTCTGCTGGATGACTTTGATGGTCATATCGCCATAGTGCCCATAGATTTTCATCGCCATGCCGCTGGTGATGCCATATCCCTGCAAGAAGACCATCACCTCGCGCACAGCCTTGTTATCGCGCCATGCTTTAATCAGTTGTTCACCGAGTGAAGGCTTAAGACCGGGCACATCCATGATGCGTTCCGCGTCGTGGTCGAGGATGTCGAGCGTTTTGGGGCCAAAATGGTCTACAATCTTCTCGGCGGTACGCGGGCCAATCCCGCGCACTATCCCGCTGCTGAGATAGGCGATAATCCCTTTTGTCGTCGTCGGCAGCACTTCGGCGACGGTTTCGACACGAAATTGCAATCCCCACCGGGGGTCATTCACCCACGTCCCGGTGAAACGTGCGGCCTGCCCCGGATTCAACTCCTGCATCACCCCAACGACGGTAATCGTACCATCGCGGGCTTCGGCATCGGCGCGGCTTTGTTCGGCCTTGACTTTGACCACGCTGTAGCCGTTTTCTTCGTTATAGAATGTCACGCGCTCAATCGTGCCCGTGAGCGTATCGGAATTGTCGTCAAATGTGAAAGAATCGAACATAAGGGCTTATACCCGTTTGGTGGCGTTGAAAACAGTTTAAAACAGGTCACCCGTTCACGCCACCGCCTGTCTGCATGACCACAAAAAAGCGCCCCTGTGCCTACAGGCGCGCTCCTTTGATGGGTTTGTGCGTGAACCTACTCAAAGTAGATGTGGGTGACGAGTTGACCAAAATGCACTTCATCCCCGTCATACAACCGTACCGGGTCATTGGCTTTGAGCTGCTGCCCATTCAGGAATGTGCCGTTGGAACTGCCCATATCCATCAACGTCAGCGCACTATCCACATAATTAATCGCGGCGTGAATGCGCGATACCCCACAATCGAGTGCCCCAAACGGTGTGAGGTCGAAATCGGGTTTGTGGGTGCTGCCCACATCATAACGCCCGAAGATGATGCGGCGTGGCATCGGGTAAATCTTGACCGGTTCTTTGGCATCGCGAATGTAAATCATGAGTTGACCGTCGTTATCGAAACGGGCGGCCTGTGTATCACGTTTTGACATTCGTTCTGCGATCAGCGCCGACTGCCGCGCGGCAATGGTGTCGGTAACCGCCGCCATCCCCAGGCGTTTACCACAATAATCGCAGTAAAATGCACCTATCCTATTGGCTTCCCCACAGGCTGCACAGATAATCATGCGTACCTCCAGAACTCACAGACCTTAAGGGATTGTTTCACCTTAATCCTAACTCAAGTGTAACATCACTTTCACGTCCGTTAGTGAAAGGTTTAATCAAGTTACGAAAAATATACAATCTTCACCTTGCGACGGACTAAAAATCGTCCATTTATTGTCAATAAGCCCGGACAATCGCGTCCGAATTGTAACGCAAATGTCAACGACCACCCATCTACCACCTGTGTCCACATGATTGTGATATGCAGGCATACGCTGATTATCAATGGATACCGATGATACTCATCCGCTTCCTCCTGCGCTGGATAACGCTGTTTATCATCGCTGTTGGCATTGCCATTGCTACAGCAAAAGCGATAGGCGCTGTCCTGCCGGATGATGGACTGTACCACAGTTTTATCAAAGAACGCATTCTACAACCCATACATGAATTTAGGAGTCTTGAGCACGGCGTGTTCGCGCAAATGTGGTAAACTAGTAACAACAAGTCATTCCTATTTGAGCAGAATTGCGCCTTGTCGGTTGATGTTCGCAGAACCTGTAAGTTCCGGTTCTACCGGAACAATAAACGTGATGGTCATTTACACCAGCGGATGAATATCGCGGGTCTGGTGTGGAATCACGCGCTGGCACTTCAACGGGTCATCTTCCTTGACCAATGGACATCAACGACGCAAATGTGCCCCGGTTGTGGCGAACGTCCACAACTTGCCCTGAAAGAACGAACCTTCGCGTGTGGTTATTGTGATTTGCTATTAGACCGTGACCACAACGCGCCAATAAACATTCGCGCCGGGGCATTGGCGCGGACTGCCAGAGGCGACGCAAGACCAGTTGAGCAGCGCTCAGGTGGCATCGCTGTTGACGGCAGCAGCCCCCACCTGTAGGTGTGGGCCTATGTCACACTATCCTCAAGATACGCACACCATGCAAAAGGATAATTCACCCATGACCGACGGACTCGATGCCGCGACCCTCAAACGCCTGCACGAAGCCCATATCAAAGATGGCGTCCCGCCCGAAACGCGCAAAATCCCCTTCCGCAATATCCGTCATCTGCTGTCGCTGCACGCCAAAACGTCGCCCAATAAAGTCTATCTTATTCACTATGACAAAGACGGTAATCGCGAAGAACTGACCTACGCTGACTTCAACGCGCGGGTACATCAAGCGGCGAACTTTCTGTATGAAGACCTCGGCGTCCGGCGCGGTGACCGTGTGGCGACCATTGGCTATAACCACAGCGATACCGTCGTCATCTATTTCGCCTGCTGGATTATCGGGGCAGCCGTCGCGCCGCAAAATGTCGCTGAGGATGACATGCGAATCGCCTTCATCCTGCGGAACAGCGAGGCCGTCATCTGTCTGGTGCGGCAGGAATTCCTCGAACGCGCCGAAAATATCATCAACGGCATTGAAGAAGGACTCGGCGCGCCCAACATCCGCCAGATTATTCAGGTCGATGGCGCCGCCAGCGATGACTATATTCACTTTCATGCCGGTGTGAAAAATCAGCCCACGACCTATCTCGCCGATGCACAGGGCGCAAAAGCCGACGATGCGACGTTGCAAGCCCCCGGCGACCTCACCCCCAATCTGGATGATGAAGCCTTACTGGTCTATACCAGCGGCACCACCGGCGCGCCTAAAGGCGTCGTGCTCACACAGTACAATCTACTGGTCGATGCACAGGGAATCGCGCAGTGGCAGGCCATCACAGGCAATCAACGGACGATGTGTGTCTTGCCCACGCATCATGTCAATGGCATCGTCATGACGCTGATAACTCCGTTGTCCGTCGGCGGCTCAACCGTGCTTAATCACAGCTTTTCCGTCAGCCACTTCTGGGAGCGCATCGCTAAAGAGGGGGTGAATATCGTCAGTGTCGTGCCCACGCTGCTGCAATTCCTGCTTGAGTATGGTCAGCGGCAGCAAGCAGCGGGCGATACGATTTTCGGACACGGCATCAACCGCCAGAATCTGACACATTTTCGCCATTTTGTCTGTGGCGCGGGCACATTAGCCATGATCCTCGTCCGCGACTTTGAAAATACCTTTGGCTTCCCGATTTTGCACGGGTATGGACTCAGCGAGACCACCTGTTATAGCTGTTTCCTGCCGATTGATCTCAGTTGGGAAACGCATCAACGTTGGATGCTCCATTTTGGCTATCCCAGCATCGGCTGCCCCATCGAACCCAATGAAATGGCGATTTTCAGCGCCGACGGCAGCGGCAAACGGCTTGGCCCCGGCGAACGGGGTGAAATCTGCATTCGCGGGCACAACGTCATGAAACACTATTTCAAACGTCCCGATGCCAACGCCGAGACCTTCAAATTTAGCTGGTTTCGCAGCGGCGACGAAGGGTTTTATGAGGTGGATGAACAGGGGCGACATTTCTTCTTCATCACCGGGCGCATCAAAGAGCTGATCAATCGCGGCGGCGTCAAATTCAGCCCCTTCGACATCGAAGAGGTGCTGCTGGAAATTCCCGGCGTGAAGGTCGGCCTCGCCATCGCCTTCCAGAATGACTACTACGGCGAAGAGGTCGGCGCGTACATCGTGTTGGAAGAAGGCGCAAGCGTCACCGAAGACGAAATCCTGGCCTACTGTCGCGACAAAATGACCTTCGAGAAAGCGCCCAAAGTCGTCGTCTTCGGCACAGATATTCCGGTCACCACCACTGGCAAATATCAACGCCTGAAATTGCATGACCGTTTCACCGAGTGGGAGCATACGCAGTTCCGCAAATAGCT
>CAZTLI010000099.1:12528-13875 GCA_964614375.1 uncultured Anaerolineaceae bacterium | reverse complement strand
ATTGGCGTCTTTGACTTTGCTGAACGGATAGCGTTTTTCCACAATGTCGGCGACGACGGCGGTATCGGCCTGCATTTCGCCATCCACCACCAAATCGGGGCGCTTGGATTGCACCAACTGCACGGCCTTTTTCACCTTTTCGGAAAGTGGATGCGGTGTGCTGCCAAAGTTGGAGAAGGACAGCACCGCCACACGCGGTTCAATATCGAGTGTGCGGGCGAAGTCGGCGGCGAGAATGGCGATTTCGGCCAGGGTCTCGGCGTCCGGGTCGATATTGACTGTCGCATCCGTGAAGATATAGACCTTACCGCGCACAATCACCAGATACAGACCACTGGCGCGCTTGGTGCCGGGACGGGTGTGGAAAATTTCCAACGCCGGACGGATGATGTCGGGGTATTCGTGGATGACACCGCTCAAAAAGGCATCGGCATCGCCCATTTTGACCATCATCATGCCATAGTGCGTGCGTCCTTTCAGCCGACTGCTGGCTGTCGCGCGATTGACGCCACGCCGTTCGCGCAGGGTCAGATAGGCATCCTCATAATCTGGACGTTCAGCGGTATAGGGCGTGACCACTTCCGGCTTAAAACTCAGCCCCAGCTCTTTAATCATGGCGTCGATTTTGGCTTGCCTGCCGAGCAGTATCGGCGTGGCGAACCCTTCTTCGTGGGCTTGATAGGCCGCGCGGATGATCTGGGGTTGTTCCCCTTCGCCATAGACCACGCGCTTTTTGCCACCGCTGCGGGCTTTGTTGATGAGCGTGTTTCGCATCCATTGGCGCAAACCCTGCCGCCGAATCAACTGCTGCCGATACGCATCCAGATCAATCTGACGCCGCGCGACCCCGCTGTCCATCGCGGCTTTGGCAATCGCGGGCGCGACCCACAACAGCACACGCGGATCGAGTGGTTTGGGGATGAGATAATCCAACCCGAACTTGAGCGACTTCAACCCATAGGCCGCCAGCACGCTATCGGGCACATCTTCATGCGCGAGGCCGGCGAGGGCACGCGCCGCCGCCATTTTCATTTCTTCGTTGATATTGGTCGCATAGACATCCAGCGCCCCGCGAAAGATGAACGGGAAACCGAGCACATTGTTGATTTGATTGGGATAGTCGCTGCGCCCTGTGCCAATAATGGAGTCGGGACGGACTTCCAGCGCCAGTTCGGGCATGATTTCGGGCGTGGGATTGGCCAGGACGAAGATGAAGGGCTTATCCGCCATGTCTTTCACCATATCCTGCGTGATTGACCCGGCAACAGACAGCCCCAGCACCATATCCGCACCGACCATCGCTTCTTTGAGCGTGCGGGCTTTGCTGGTGGTGGCGAATTCGGCCTT
>CAZTLI010000099.1:0-12428 GCA_964614375.1 uncultured Anaerolineaceae bacterium | reverse complement strand
CGACCATCGCTTCTTTGAGCGTGCGGGCTTTGCTGGTGGTGGCGAATTCGGCCTTGTACTTGTTGACTCCATCGCGCCCTTCATAAATGACGCCTTTGGAATCGACCATGATGACATTTTCTTTACGCACGCCAAGACGAACATAGAAGCGTCCGGTCGCGATGGCACTTGCGCCCGCGCCATTGATGACGACCTTCAGGTCTTCGATTTTCTTCCCCGTCACTTCACAGGCATTGAGCAGCGCCGCGCCAGAGATAATCGCCGTGCCGTGCTGGTCGTCGTGGAAGACGGGGATGTCCAGTTCACGTTTGAGCGCTTCTTCGACCTCGAAGCATTCCGGCGCTTTAATGTCTTCCAGATTGATACCGCCGAATGTGGGCGCGATGAATCGGCAGGCGGCGACGATTTCATCGACTGTGCTGGCATTGATTTCAATATCGAATACATCGACATCGGCAAAACGTTTAAAGAGGACGCCCTTACCTTCCATCACGGGTTTAGACGCCAGCGGCCCTTTATCACCCAACCCCAATATCGCTGTGCCGTTGGATACGACCGCCACCAGATTGGCGCGTGCGGTCAATTCAAACGCGGTCAGCGGGTCGCGGTCAATTTCGAGGACGGCCTCCGCCACGCCGGGCGAATAAGCCAGCGAGAGGTCACGCTGGGTACTCAATGGTTTCGTCGGCGCGATTTGAATCTTGCCGGGGCGTCCTATGCGATGATAATCGAGTGCTTCTTGTTTGGTGATATGGCTATGACTCATCGAAAAAATCTCCTGTATTGCTGGTGGTCAATTTACGGGAAATATGTACCCCGTGCTGACTTTCAGTACCTATCATGATTACGAATACACAGATGAATAAGAGTCGTCAGATTGACTAGGCTCGGTCTATCCATGCACACATTGTCCATGTTCCTTCATCCCGGCCTGAATCACAAGTGATAGTGCGGGGGGCATTTGGGTGACTTTTGTAACGATTAAGAAGGGATTGATTGCGGCGGTATGAAAGGTGGATGTCGCCGGCGAAAGGGGGGCGAATTTTGTGCTGCAAGTAGCTTCCATAAAGCGGATATGCTAAGATGCTACTAGAGAGTAACGGAGAGCGTTGATTTTGTAATAATTGACTTTTTATGGGTGACAGTGATTATTTTGCTTGATTATCGTCTTATTCAACTGCTGATTGTTGAAGACCATCGCCCCCTTTCATCGCTACCTGCCCGGATCAAGGAGCGTCCAATCGCCCTTGTTGCTTCGCATACCAGCCCACATGACAGCCCACATGCAGGGTCGCTCTCCGATAATCGCGGATTGTTGAAATACTTTCTTGAGGACTCATGTGCTCAATAGAACGGGAGAGAGATACTTGTGATGGCCTATTTCACCCAGGATGACCTGCACGCACTCAATGATGCTAAAGGGCAGCCACCCGAAGTCGGCACGGCTTTACAGGGTGTGTATGATAAATTCCGGCGCTTGCACACCTATTTACAGGCCGAATTCCCCAAACACGATATTTTTCTGGATACCTACCAATCATCGCGCAATGCGGTTGGGGTGCAATCGTGTGCCAGCTCATCCAGCGGGGGCCTGTTGACGGCGGTCTATTATCGGGGCGAAACCAAAGCGATTGTTGTTGAACGGCTGATGGGTTGGGAAATCCCCGGCGATAATCCCACCGTTGACGCGCGCCGGCACCCGGTGATTGAACTGCGCCTGACACCGAGCCATTACACCATTGAATTATTGTTAACGCCCGATGCCTGGTGGGATCAGCGCAATCTCGTGGGCAAGTTGAGCGTCCAGCGCCACAGCGAAACCTTCTATAACAAGCTGCGCGACCTTGATGGCGAAGTTTGTATGGGGTTTTGGAGCGGCGCGACCCTGCGCGATATGCACATCACCGTGCAGCAGGTGCCGTGGGTGAAAATCCTGACAGAATGGATGAACACCTTCGAGGCGGGCAAAGACTTCTTCCGCATCGGCAGATGGTATACGCCCGATGATCACGCCATCGCCGCAGACACCATCACCGCCGAAACCTTGCGACAGGTACGGGCGTTGTATGCGCTCTATAGTCAAATCCTGTGGTCGAGTGATAATAATTTTCATAGTTTCTTTAAAGGGGCGTCCCGCCGCGCATGAGGGCAGGTCACCGATTTATCGTCACACGCAAGAAATTTCGTTACAATAAAGAGACAGGGCACAATCAATTCAAGACTTACGCAGTTGAACAATCTGGCAAGAGGTTTATGTTGGTTGCAAAAATAATCGGATAACGCCGTTTTTTGCGGACACAGCAATGCTGTGTCCCTACGAATAATGACGGTTGTTAACGGGTTTGTAGGGACACGGCACGCCGTGTCCGATGACGCGATCAAATTGTTAGCTTGCATAAACCCCTTGTCTGGGCAGGAATTATTTTTCAAGTGCGTAACGCCTACAATTATTGACCCCTAACGTGTATACGGTTGGGATAAGCTGTCGCATTGTGGCGTTCCTGTGATGAACCGCCCGCTGCGCCGCACACCCAACCACCAAATCCGAGGCAGTCATGTCCACCATTCCGGGCGAACAATCCCCACCACAATCCCAGCCCAATAGCCTGTCCAACATGACGGTACGTGCGGTGACGGCGCTGGTGTTATTGCCGGTAGTGCTGTTCCTGGCGCTGCTGGGGAGCTGGCCTTTCGCGCTGCTGGTGGGTATGGTGCTGGTATTGGGAATGCTGGAATTTTATATTCTGGCAAAAGGTCGCGCATCTCAGGGCAGTTCGCTGATCGGCATCCCAACCGGCATTATCGTCGCGCTTGCGTTTTATCTCCAGAACGATGGGCTGTGGTTCGCGGCGCTGCTGATTAGCCTCGTCGTGACGTTTAGCGTGGAATATGTGCGCCATCCGGCAGATTTTCGCCGGACTATCTGGCAGACGGCGACGACGCTCAGCGGGGTGGTGTATATCGCGTTTCCGGCTTCGTTTTTGATTGCGATACGGGCGCTGCCCCATGGTGAACAATGGTTGTTTGTGGTGTTTGCCATCACCTGGGGCACCGATACAATGGCCTATCTGGGTGGACGCTGGTTCGGCAGGCACAAACTCGCGCCGCGCCTATCGCCCAAAAAGACGATTGAAGGCGCGGTGATTGGTGTATTGGCGGGGATGGTCGTCCCGATACTGATCTTGTTGCAGGCGCAGTTATTCACCGTGACCGCTTTAATCATGATTGCGGTCGCCCCGTTTGTGGCGATAGCAGGCGATTTGTTCGAGTCGGCACTCAAACGATTCTTCGATGTGAAGGATTCGCACGTACAGGGTTTGAATGTCTTTCCCGGTCATGGTGGGGTATTAGACCGTGTGGATTCGCTGATATGTGTCGCGGCGTGGTGTTTTGGCTACATTCAACTCACCGGAATCGCCGTCTAGGTGGGCATGGGGCGCACTATCATTAGGCAGCAGCCGGAGGGACACGGGACGCCGTGGCTGTAAATTAGTACCACTGGTCGATTCTGATTTGTGCAGAAAGTGTATAGAGTAAAAGATAACGTGATGCCCAAATCTTCACATGACGAGCATCAAGAAACAGGCTAAATCCGAAATCAATCGCAGTCTGCGGAGGGAAATGAATGGCCTCAGAAAGCAATCAACCTAATCGCGAAGAACTGCTGCAAATGGCGATTCGTGCCGCCAAAACCAACAATAAAGATGGCGCGCGCGTGATGTTCCGCCGCGTCTTGAGCGAAGACAAACGCAACGAACGGGCGATGATGTGGTTAGCGAAGCTGGCGAATTCCGATAAAGAACAGCGCCAATGGCTGAATCGGGTGCTGAGTGTCAACCCCGATAACAATGTCGCGCGCGGCAAATTGGCAGAAATGGATTATAAAGCCGCTGCCCAGAAAAACCGCAGCATGCTGTACATCGGCACGGGTGTGGGCGCAGTCGTGATTGTGGTCGGGTCTATTTTCTTGATGTTGATTCTCAACTCCTGAAAATTGCACCCTCCAGCGTCCGTAGGAGGACGGGGGCATGGTCGCCCCTGTTTTCTTTTGTACAAAATCCACATTTGTTTGTAGAATCAGATGATGTATCCCGTTCATGACAGGAGAGCACGTTGTCTACAAACGGTGAACTAGAGCAAAAATTAGAACAGGGTGTCGCCGCCGCCCGCAGTGGTGACCGGGCTACAGCCCGCCGCTTGTTGTTGCAGGTGGTCGAGGCCGACCCCAGAAACGAACTGGCGTGGATTTGGCTGGCATCCGTCGCGACCACGGCGAAAGACCGTCGCACCTGTCTGGAACGGGTGCTGGCGATTAATCCCAATAATACGCGGGCAAAAGAGGCGCTGGCACGGATGGGGGACGAGGGCGCGGGTGAAGGCGGCGCGGTTGGGCGTGAACAACTCACCCGCCTGCGGCAGATGCAGCGCGCCGGGCAACAGCGGCAGCAACCTGCGGGAAGTGATGGTTTTAACTTACGCGCCTGGTTAATCGGGATTGGGGGGACGGTGGCGATAGTGGCGATTGTGTTCATTGCCTCCACTGTGTTTCGACCCGGCCCGCCGCCGACAGTGATTCCCACGCGCGTCCCGGTTGTGACCAATACGCCGCCGCCCGCCACGCCGACACCGACGCCCTTTGATGTGTCGAGCATCACCCGCAGCGCGCCGACCTTACCGCCAACCTTTACACCCACCTATACGCCCCTGCCATCCGACACCCCCACACCCGAACCGACGGCTTATCCGCTGGTCGAATTTGTGGCCTTTTTAGTCAGCCGCGAACCTGACGCCGTTGCGCCGGGTTTGTATCGCATGAATGGCGATGGCACTGGCGAAATCGCCTTTTTGGATAATGTGCTTGATGTGGCCTATGATCCCACCGGGAATCGCATCGCGCTGGTACGGCGTGTGGATTATGAACCGGATGAAACATTCCCCGAAGCCACCTCTGTGACCGAGCTATTCCTCGCCCCTGCCGATAACCCCGCCGCAGCCGAACAGTTCACGACATTGCGCCGCGCCTCGGCCCATAGTCCGGCATGGTCGCCCGATGGTCGCCAACTGGTGTATGTGACAGATTGGGACGGCGATGATGAATTGTGGGTGATTGACGTGGGAAACGGGCAGCAGCGGCAAATTACGTTCAACGAAGGCATAGACCGTGACCCCGTGTGGACTCCCGATGGTCGGGGTATAGTGTATGCGTCTGAAGACACGATATCGGGCGATATTGAGATTTACCGCCTGACCTTTGCCGAGACCGACCAGAA
The DNA here is from genome assembly GCA_964614375.1 of uncultured Anaerolineaceae bacterium. Taxonomy (GTDB): domain Bacteria; phylum Chloroflexota; class Anaerolineae; order Aggregatilineales; family Phototrophicaceae; genus CAZTLI01. The sequence continues at coordinate 7,158 of CAZTLI010000099.1, read as the reverse complement.
TGGCAATCCGATAGGCGAAAATACCATTACACAGTTCACCGATGCCAGTGGCAGCAGCTATTCGCCCACATTTTCGCCCGATGGCGCCCTGATTGCGTTCATTAGTGACCGCCGCGGCGATGGCGATGTGTATATTATGAACAGTGAAGGGGAAGGCGAAATGCTCCTGACCGTCAGCGATGGCGATGCCGAAGACCGCAGCCCGGTCTTTACATCCAATGGCGAGTGGGTTGCTTTTGTGTCCAACCGTGACGGGGCGACCTTCCAGACCTATGTCGTGGACTTACAGGGACGGGTGCTCACACGTTTGACCAACAATGGTCGTGAAGATGTGATGCTGGACTATCGTCCCGAATTGATTTTCCGGGTGCGTGGACAAGGACAATAACGCATGAGCCAAGACATCAACCAATTACTTCAGCAGGGCATTGCCGCCGCGCGTGAAGGCAATAACGATGAGGCGCGCAAAGCCTTTGAACAAGTGCTGGAAGTCGAAGAAGAAAATGTGACCGCGTGGTTGTGGATGTCGCGGGTGGTCGATGACGACAACGAAAAGCGCATCTGCCTGACGACAGTGCTGCAACTCGACCCCGGCAATGCCCATGCCCAGAAAGCCCTCGAAAAGCTCGATAGCAAAGGCGCAGAGGGCGCCGTTGCGGGCGAAGTTATGCCCGGTATTACGCGCCGCATGTTGCAACTGTCGATAGGGGGTCTGGTCGGGCTGGCAATTTTTATGTGCATCATCGTTTTTGGTGTCACATCGTCTAACAATGCCCGCAAAGCCGAAGAGACGCGCGTGGCAAATCAGGCCATTGCCAACCAGACCGGGACAGTCGCGGCCCAAATTGCCTTCGCCACGCAAACGGCGGACGTGATTATCCAGACGCAAAACGCCATCATCTCGCCCACACCGACGCCGACCAATACCCCGATTGGGCCAACCTTGCCGCCGACCTTCACGCCGACACCCTCGCCCACCGAAGAAGCGCGTATTCCACCGCTTGAATCGCCCCAGAACATTCCCGGCAATATCATCGGTTGGGGTGGGCGGCCTGCGCGCGACAATTTCTATGAAATTCGCTTGTTTCCGGTCATTGGTGGCGGTTCGTTTACACCTGTGACCGATGACGCCCGCGAAGCCGACCTCAATCCGGCGAATGGGCAGCGCGTGATATTCACGGCAAGCACCACCGGCGGACGGACTTCCATTGATGCGATCACGGTCACAGGCGCACAACCGGAAACGATTTCAGGCCGTTTTGGTATCACATCCGGTTTCTTCGACCCCGGTATGGCGCGCTGGTCACGCGATGGCAATCAGATCATCTTCGCGGCGATGGCGGGCGATAATCAAACGTCGGAAATCTGGTTGGTGAATATGGTGTCGAACACGCTTGCCCGTCTCACCACCGACCCCGAAGCCAATTATACGTGGCCTGCGCTGTCGCCCGATGGCTCGCGCTTCGTCGCGGTACGCACGACGCAAGCTGGCTCTGATTTGGTCGTGATTCAGGTCGGGCAGCAAGGGGGTACACCCGTAACCAGTGACTTGAGTACCATCACCGAAATGTCGCCAGTGTGGTCGCCGGATGGCGCCTTGATTGCCTACGCCGCCGCACCCGCCAATGACCCCGAAAATCATGATATTTATGTTCGACTGGCAGATGGCACAGGCACAGCGACATTATTAAACCCGCCAGAGGTCTCCGGCAGCGACAATCTGTATCCCGTCTATAATCCCGATGGACGCTATATGGCCTTTGCCAGCAATCGCACGGGCAGCTATGATATTTATGTCTATGAATTTGCCACGCAGCGCCTGACCCAGTTGACCGACTCGCTGGAAGAATATAACTTCCCCGGTGGTTGGGCGAATTAACTGCAATGCGCTGGTCTGAACCTGAGTTGATGACAGGGTGGCGGATAGTCACCCTGTTTTGCTGCCGCTGTGGGACAAAACCGACGATAATCTAAGTATGATGCGGTACGATGAAAATAGCGGTTGGCCTTTGGCTGCTAGCGCAATACTGTTAAGATAAGGATTTTAGGCGATATGTCTGTGTGCCGCAGCGGGTTAAAATCACGCTGCTACAAAAAGCCAAGCCCACTGAAGGGGCTAAAAGCCAATTTACTAGGCGATAAGGCGGGTTCGAGCGCAGTTTAGTAGTGCATTTATGCACCCTTCCCGCCGCACAGGGTAGCCAGATGGCTTTAGCCTCTGGAGGTGCAAGCGGCAACATATTTCCACTAACTTAACAGTATTGGGCTACTAGCGGCTGGCTAAAAGCAAAAGATGAACCTACAGAGGGCGCATACCTGCGTCGCAGGCAACGCAAAGTGTAAAGTTATAAATGCCACACATTCACTCAGTCCCTTTGCCTCATCACTGCTTTTACGCATCACTCACACCTATTTTCAAGGAGAGGATTGACCATGCCCAATTACGAATATCGGTGTAAACAGTGTCGGCAGCGCTTCTCTGTGTTTTATAAGTCCTATGGCGACTATGACCGCGCCACACCCGCTTGCCCAAACTGCGGGAGTACAAACGTCGCCACCCTCATCACAGGCGTTGCGGTGCAGGGCACAGCGCCTGATTATGGCGCTATGTCGGCGCATGACATGCTTAGTGTGCTCGAATCGGGCGATTCGCAGCAGGTGGGTGAAATGTTCCAGCAGGTGGGTGGCGGCGACCCCCGCTTAGGCACGGATTATCACGAAGCGACGCAGCGCCTGCTCAAAGGCGAAAGCAAAGAGTCTGTCGAAAGTGCCCTGACACAGAAAGAAAAATCCGAAAAACAAGCCCTGAAGAAGGCGCTCGATTAACCGCCCAGACTACGCCCGTATGGAGACATCCATTAGACACCACCGGGTCGTTATACTGACAGCGGGGTTCAGCCGGTTGGCACTGGCCTGAAGCAGCGCCCTTGTCTGTTCGGCACGTTCCTTACACGTTTCTCCATTAGGCAACTCGCATGACTTCACTGCCGCTGCGCTGGTATGTTCTTCACAAATACAGCCGATTCAGCGCCAATTGCAGAAAACTTGACAACGCGCGCGCTTTTGCCGTATGCTCACTACAGATTACATGGCGGCTGACATCGTGAAATGCCGAACAAAAGCGAGGTTTTAAAAATATGGTTGCTGTGAATGTGTTGATGCCGGTGCGTGTGCTGCTGGAAATGCACCCCGAAAATGATGCTTGTGATGCCATTGTCGAAATGGAGGACGGCACGATGTTTACGGCGCTGTTCGCCACGCCTGATTATATTTATCGGCAGATGGTGCTGTCGTATGAAATGACGACGCAGCTCGTCGAGACGCAGGCGGTGCGTTATGCCGCGCTGGATACGCCGCACATCATCGTCGAGACCCTGCACCGGGATACAATCGAAGACACAATTGACAACCTCATCGCGCTGGACGTGTTTGAAGGGTTGTTTACGCGCGTGACAGAACCCGACCCCGACGAAACCCAATCGACCCGAACTACCAGCGACGGCAAACTCGCAACCCAAGAAGTTGCGGCAGTCGTGATTTCGGATGTCCTTGTGGTGAAAGACGCATAAGCCACCATTCACTATCTCCTGAACCAGACAGGGCACGAGGACGCACGATTGAACGCTACCTCGCGCCCTTTTTCATTGTTATAATGACTCCCGCGCGGATTTGCCGTCGTTAAATAACCAAATTTGCCGACTCGTTGGATGGTATTTTGTTTGCCATCCCACTATGCTTTGTAATGACTATGACACATAGCAGAGGAAATCATGTCGAACGAACGCTATGAAGACAGCCAACTCTATCGCATTCGCCATTCGACGGCGCATGTGATGGCGGAAGCGATGCTCGAACGCTTCCCCGATGCCAAAATCGCCATTGGCCCGCCGATTGAAGACGGGTTTTACTATGACTTCGACCTGCCGCGTCCGATCACAGACGACGATGTGAAGTGGGTCGAAAAACGCATGAAAAAAATCATCGGCGGCAGTCACGATTTCACAGTCCGCGAAGTGAATGCTGACGAAGCGCGCCAATTGTTCAAAGACCAGCCCTATAAGCTGGAACTCATCGAAGACCTTGTGGCGGGGCGTGTCGATGAAAATGGCAATCAGGTCGCCGAACCCGCCGACACGCTGACAGTCTATACACAGAACAAATTCACCGACCTGTGTCGGGGGCCGCATGTCGCCAATACGAAGGAAATCAACGCTAAAGCCATTAGCATCAGCATCCGTCCACCCGCTGGCGCGTACTGGCGCGGTGACGAAAATCGCCAGCAGTTGACGCGCATCTATGGTACAGCGTGGGAATCGCCCGAAGCGCTAGAGGAATATCAACGTCTGCTGGAAGAAGCCCGCAAGCGTGACCATCGTGTGCTTGGTGAAAAGCTCGACCTGTTCATCATCAATCCGCTGGTGGGCAAAGGTCTGCCGCTGTGGATGCCCAAAGGCGCGATGCTGCGGGATACGCTGGAACGGTGGCTGCGACAGGTTCAGATAGACAATGGTTATCTACCCGTCGTGACGCCGCACATCGGCAAACTCGACCTGTATAAGACATCAGGCCACTATCCCTACTACAGCGATAGTCAGTACACGCCGATAGATGTAGACGAAGAGCAGTTTTTGCTGAAGCCGATGAACTGCCCGCATCACTGCATGATTTACAAACACACGCTGCATTCCTATCGTGACCTGCCGCTGCGCTATGCCGAATTTGGCACAGTCTATCGGTATGAGCAGTCGGGTGAATTGACAGGACTCACGCGCGTGCGCGGTTTCACAGTCGATGATGCCCACCTATTTGTGACGCCGGAACAGTTGTTGGATGAGTTCAAGGATGTCGTGCGCCTGATTCAGTATGTGTTCGGCTCACTCGGTCTGACGGACTTCCGCGCCCGTGTCGGTCTGCGTGACCCGGAAAGCGATAAGTATGTCGGTTCGGATGAAGCGTGGGAACAGGCGTCGAAGGCCATCATTCAAGCCTGCGATGAACTCGGTCTGCGTTATTCAGTGGAGGCGGGCGAAGCGGCTTTCTATGGCCCCAAACTGGATTTTGTCGTGCGCGATGTGCTCAAACGCGAATGGCAGTTGGGCACAGTGCAGGTCGATTACAATCTGCCGGAACGCTTCGATCTGGAATATGTCGATGCCGATAACCAGCGCAAACGCCCGGTGATGATCCATCGCGCGCCGTTTGGCAGTGTCGAACGGTTCGTCGGCATCCTCATCGAACACTTCGCGGGCGAATTTCCGGCGTGGCTCGCGCCGCTGCAAGCCATCGTCATCCCCATTCGCGATAGTCACAATGACTATGCCAGCGTGGTGCAAGCGCACCTGAAAGCGGCGGGACTGCGGGTGGAGGCTGACCTGCGTGACCGCAACATGCGGAACAAAATCAAGGAGCATCGGCAGATGCACATCCCCTGGCTGCTGATTGTCGGTGACCGCGATGTCGAAGACCGGACAGTCAGTGTGCGCCTGCGGACAGATGAAGACCTGGGCGCGATGCCGCTGGATGCCTTCACAGCGATGGCGCGGCAGCTTATCGACAGCAAATCAATGGCAATCGCCCCCCAACCCGAAGGCGCATAACCCATGCGCGCCTACCCTGAAGGGCGACTCCCACGAGTCGCCCTTTTTTGTGTTGCGATTGCGATAACGTGGATTTTGCCCGCATCATGCAATCTATCCGATATTCCAATGTTGAAACGTGTGTGACACTTTGCGCCCATTTCTGTGTTATAGCATAATGGGTAGGTAGGCGTTGTTCGCCCATTACAACACTCATTTGTAATGCCCATTGCAATGCCCATTCCGCAGGCAGGGTACGCTGTTGCGTACAGGAGAGGTTGGCATGTCGGCAAATGTTATTGTCGCGGTATTTCCCTCCCGCGCCCAACTCTTAAAAGCACTGGACTCCCTCAAAGACGACACCCGGTTCGATATTCAACGCGCGGCGATTATCGCGAAAGCCAGCACGGGTGAAATCGTCTTCATTGACGATGACATCAGCGCGAACGAAGGGGGTGTCGCTGGCGGGACGCTGGGGGCGGCGGTGGCTGCGCTCGGTATGGTCCAGTTCGGGGCGCTGGCGCTGCCCGGTGTGGGGCCGATTGTCGCGCTGGGGGCCGGTGTGCTGGTCGGCGGATTGGTAGGGCGCTATACCGGACGTTTCGCCGCTAACCTGCTCGATTTTGGTTATAAAAATGACCAGATTCAAGCCCTCGCCGATGAACTGCAACAAGGTCATCCCGCCCTGATACTGGTCATCGACAACGCCAGAGACATGATTCGTCACCTGCGCCTCGCCCTCAAACCCTTCGATGCCGAACTGGTTGAGCCGCTCGCCAAAGCCCAGACCGGAAAATTGCGCGACCTGACCGCCCGTTCCTGAGCGCCTGATTTCAAGCGCCATTGTGCCATGCTATCCCATCCCCTATAATCCGTCCCGTGAACACACCGGGATGGACGCTTGATGTTGTATTTCCGACACCTGTTGCAACGCCTCACGCGCTTTCAAATTGGCCTACTGGTCATTCTCGCCGTTGCCCTTGTGCTGCGACTGCTGATATTTCAGTTCAGCCTGCCCTATGTCGAAAATCCCGATGAACCCGTGTTCTATTTGCAGGGATTGGTCTCGCGCGGCCTATTTGACCTCAACGGCTACCTCGATTATTACCCGCCTGTTTTCATCGGCATCAATATCCTGACGCAGTTTGCCATCGGTGCGAACAGTGGGAGCGACCTTTCACGCACAGTCGAAATGCTGCGGCTCTTAGCTGTGATTGTCAATGTGCTGACACTGGTCTGCATCGCCTATACCGCACGAATCGCTGCGGGGGATATTGCCGGGTGGGTCGCGGGGGGATTATGGGCACTAGCGCCGATTGTGCTGCGCGAAGGCATCCTCGCCAATCCCGACCCCTGGGTCTATTTCTTCGTCAGCGCATCATTGTGGCTGGCGGCAGTCGCCCTCACCGATGAAAGACGACGGCATTGGGCAATCTGGAGTGTCGCCGTTGGCCTCATCGCCACCTTGACCAAGTACCCTGTCGTGCCGGCAATCGGCGTTGGTGGCCTGGTGGCGCTGTGGCTGACGCGGCGTGATCGCGCGCGCGGCCTGCGTTATATCGCGATTCAGGCGGCGCTGGTC
>CAZTLI010000098.1:0-13936 GCA_964614375.1 uncultured Anaerolineaceae bacterium | reverse complement strand
TCTTCCAACCCGAATTTCATGATAACGGTTGCGATGAATCACGGCCTACGCCGATGTTGCTCATGCACGGCACGGATGACATCAGTATTCCCTGGTCCGGTCTGACGACGGTTAATGGCAGTCAGGTCATTCAAACGTCACTATCCGCACAAGAAACAGCGGCCTACTGGGTCGTTCATAACCACTGCGATACCACCGCGTTTGAAGTCACCGAACTCCCAGCAGGCGGCGAATCGCCCGGTACGAGTGTCATACGATATGACTTCTATGAATGTCCTGATGGTGCGCCTGTAGCCTTTTGGGTCATTGTCGGTGGCGGACATAATTTGCCGGGTGTGCCGGGTGTTATCAGCGAGGAAATTGCGGGAAATGTCAATATGGACATCCACGCCGCGCGCGTGATGTGGGCATTTTTCGAGCAATTTACGTTGGAGACCAATAACGGGGACGAATAAAGCCACCGCTTGAAACGATGCTGCTACCCCAAATAAAAAACCCGCCCTGGTTGGTCAGGACGGGTGATTTGTTGTTAGGTTGACCTAATCATGGACGACGGTAACAGAGCTAGCCTGTTTACCCTTTTTACCTTCAGTGATAACGAACTCGACACGATCACCCTCGTTGAGTGAACGGAAGCCGCTGCCCTGAATTTCGGAATAGTGTACAAAGAGATCGGGGCCATCTTCCTGCGTGATGAAACCATAGCCCTTTGTCCCATTGAACCACTTCACTGTACCTCTAGTACGATCTGCCATTGTCTTTATGCTCCTGATATAAACGATTTTGCAATAGACATTTGTACACAACATCCCGGTTCTTCAGGAACGTTATGTAGTGTACTTGAGAGTACAGTGGCATTCGCACAAATTATGCCCGCTGTAGGGGTGTAACTGTAGCAATTGATTCTGTCTTCTCAATCCGGTCTATTGGATGCGTTTAAGCTGCATCTGTGTGGATAAGACAAGATTGTCTTTCATGCACCACATCACGCTTGCAATATACTATATTTCCCTGTTGGAGTCTATATGAAAAATACAGTCTGTCTCGCCATTTCATCAAAAAATACACATCGCAATTGCGGCAATCTCGCGCTAAAATAGAACAAAAATACGACGCCATTCTCCACAAAACATTTGAACATCCGGTAGCCCAACTATGACCTATCAAACGCCTGATAACGTCCAACAAATTCTTGATACGATGCCCAAAAAACCGGGCGTGTATTTGATGAAAGATGAGAAAGGCAAAATCATCTATGTTGGGAAAGCCAAGCGCCTGCGGGATCGTGTACGCAGTTATTTCACCATCAACGCCGATGGACGTCCCAAAACGCTGCGAATGCGTGAATCTGTTGCAGACATCGACATCATCGTGACCGAAAATGAGGTCAAAGCCCTCATCCTTGAAGAAACGCTCATCAAACGCCATAAACCACACTACAATATCAGTCTCAAAGATGACAAACGCTATCCCTATATTAAAGTCTATTGGCAGGACGATTTCCCAAAAGTTGAAACCACCCGGCGCGTTGAAAACGATGGCGCGCGCTACTTCGGCCCCTATGCGGCGATGTGGGCAGTCCAAAATACATTGCGCGTGCTGCGTAAAGCCTTCCCCTATTTGACGTGTGACCGGGTTATCAATGGGCAGGATGAACGCGCGTGTCTGTTTTACGACATCAAATTGTGTAACGCGCCGTGCATTGGCGCGGTCAATCGCGAACAGTATCGCGCGATGATTCAGGAATTGATGGATGTGCTGCAAGGCAAAGGTGAAGCGGTCACCAGGCGTCTTGCGCGCGAAATGGAAGTCACGGCGGAACGATTGGATTTTGAGCAGGCGGCGGTGCTCCGTGACCAGTTGCAGGCGATTGAATTCATCACACAACGGCATAAGGCCGTGAACTCGCGCATGGTGAATCAAGATGTGGTGGCATTAGCCCGCGAACAGGGTGACGCCGTTGTGCAAATCCTGTTTATTCGTAATGGTAAGCTCATCGGCAGCGATACCCGCACACTCGAAGGCACAGACGAAGAAACAGACGAAGCCGTTGTTGAGCAATTTCTGACACAATTTTATAGCGAAGCGGCAGAAGTGCCCAGGGAGTTGATATTGCCCAATGAGGTCGAACAGGCGCGCATTATCCAACGGTGGCTGGAAGATAAACGCAATGGTAGCAAAGTAACAATCACCGTACCTAAACGGGGCGATAAGCGTGGACTCCTACAAATGGCGCAGGAAAACGCGGCTGAATCATTGCGAATGCTGCGGGCGCAGTGGGAAGCGGATACCCATCGGCAAGAGACATCACTGGCGGAATTGCAGGTCGCGCTCAATCTACCGACTATTCCCAACCGAATCGAATGTTACGACATCAGCACCACACAGGGCACAGCCATCGTCGCCAGTCGGGTGATGTTTGTGCAGGGCGTTCCGCGCAAGAGTGAATATCGCCGCTTTAATATTCGCACGGTCATCCACACGGGTTCGGACGATTATCAGTCTATGCGCGAAGCCCTGACCCGCCGTTTTACACGCTGGCAAAATGCGGTTGAAAATCCAGAACCCATCCCACCGGGCGGACAGGATAGAGATGAGACGTGGCGTTTGCTGCCCGACTTACTGTTGATAGATGGCGGAAAAGGTCAATTGGGAATTGCCATAGAGGTATTGGCTGAATTCAATCTGACTGATCGAGTCCCTGTTGCGTCACTGGCAAAGCAATTTGAGGAACTCTATGTCCCCAACAAACCCGCGCCTATTGTTCTGCCGCGCCGTAGTCAGGCGCTCTATCTCGTGCAGCGGGTGCGCGATGAAGCCCATCGTTTTGCGATTACCAGCCATCGAAAACAGCGCACACGATTGGGCATGGCGAGTCGGCTCGAAGCGATTCCCGGCATTGGCCCGAAAAAGCGCAAAGCACTGCTAAAACACTTTGGCAATTCGATTGATGCCATCAAAAACGCCAGCCTTGATGAACTCATCACTGTACCCGGCGTGAATGAAGAACTTGCCGCCGCAGTCAAGGCAGGATTGGATTAACCACCCCAGGGAGACTGGTTTTGAAAACACACAACTTTGTGGACATCGAACAGGAATTTATTGAGAAGGCGCATCGCATGGTCTGGTGCAATGCCGCGACAATTGACGCAAAGAGTCGCGTTCGATCACGGGTGCTGCATCCAATATGGGAAGGGTCTACAGGCTGGATATTGACCTCCCGCAATCGCTCAAAGCCAAACATCTGGCAAATACCCCGTCGATTTCGATAGCCTACATTGCCGAACCCCTCACACCTGTTTATGCCGAATGCACGGCGGAGTGGATACAACACGCGGCGGAGAAACAACGCCTGTGGGACTTATTCGCCAATACACCCGAACCACTGGGGTATAATCCCGCTTTGTTCTTTCACTCAGTGGGTAATCCAAACTTTGGCGTCCTGAAACTCACGCCATGGCGCATCGAACTCGGCAATCTAATGGGCGAAAGCAAGGTCTGGACACCATAGTCATTGACGTTACGCAAACACGGGATTGCAAGGGTTAAAATCCCCTGGAAACCTGACACTTTTGTATAGTTTGCCATATTCACCACCAGACGATAAAGCATCTGGCTGCCACAGGGCCACGTTCACTAAAATCGGCAATGTTCGTGGCGCAACAGCTCCAGAACGCTTGTGACCTGTTCTGCGGGGCTGGGGTTTAAAGTAAACGCAGCCGTATGGATAGCTGAATCGATACGTAAAGACAGCCGTATCGGGAGCTGAATAGTTGCCCACTGCTTTAGCCCCTTATCGGACTTCAGTGCGTAACATCAGTTAGTCATTTTCAATCAACAGAAGCCACCGCCCGCACCAATTGCAATGTACCGTCTCGCGCTTTATCCGCGCCATCCAGCGTATCATTCCACAGGCTGAACAACACACCAACGACATTCGCGTGACGAGTGACATGCTGCAACGTCTTGACAGTTTGCGCGATGGATGGGCCGTTGGGCGTCGGATAGTTCATTGCGGGCAGTTCGGCGCTATCTATCACATCGGTGTCGAAATGAATGTACAACGGCGTATCGCCCCATGTCACATGCAAAATGTCGTCAATACGCTTCACATGGGATATATCACTCCGGGCAAGGCTGATGCCCTCTTCCGGGTCGAGGTCACGGGCATCAGTTATCGTCACCGCACGCTCTGGTATCGGCTTCAGACCAACGCCCCACATATACTGTATATCCCCCCGTCCCACAAGCCATGCCAGCGGCATTCCACCCAGAAAGCCGCTTGGTGTCGTCTCTGGCGTATTGAAATCGCCATGCGCGTCAAACCACAGGACTTCGGGCTGGCGCGCCGCAAGCCCTTTCATCATCCCCAAACAGCTTGTGCAGCACGAGGCAAATACCAGCGGCACAGAATCGGGATGGGCAGCAATCACTTCTGCAAGGGCGCGGTTGACGGCGACAATTCGGTTGTCTATAGCATCAAAGTCCGGTTCAATCGTTATCCATTTTGCGCCCAATTCGTCGGCAAGGCCGCTATTTTTTATGGCCTCGACTTCAGTCCGACCTGCCAACGGTTCGCCGATAAAATAAGGCACGCCAATACACACATATTTTACCATTTCATCCTCCCGTAGTGCTTTTGCATAATCGTACTACTGCCCTGTGTATATCCTGAATTATTATCGAAGTCAAACAAAGACTGCATCACACGTCTCTGGCAATAAGGTTCTTCTATGAGAAACTGTGTCTTACTGCCGCTCACATCAGATTGTGTTACAATCTGTTTGCAGAGACCTTGTTTTAACTATTGAGGAATACCTGTGCCACAGATAATCGTAATTGAAGATGAGATTGATGTATTAGAAAACATCATCGACATTCTGACGTTAGCGGGTTACGAAGCAGACGGTGCATCCAACCCCATGATGGGGTTGAACTTAATTCGCCAGCACCATCCTGACCTGATACTCTGTGATATTATGATGCCCGGTTTTGATGGTTACACACTTCTACAAGAGGTTCGCAGAGATGCAACAACAACTTCGACACCCTTTATTTTCATCACCGCACGCGCAGACAAAGAGGCCATGCGGCAAGGGATGGAACTCGGCGCCGACGATTATTTGACTAAGCCCTTCACGTCTGACGAATTGATTAAAGCTATAGAAGCCCGTTTGCAACGACATCAAATGATTGCACAGGAAATGGGCAAAGCGACAGAAATCAATCAGTTGATGGCGCGCACATTTATTGATGAAATTCGCAAGCCTTTGCAAGGGGTCAATCTTGCGATGAAATTGGCGTCGCAGCAGATTGGCACGTTAACCTTTGAGCAAATGGAAGATTTATTGAGCACGATTGCCACGGGCAACCATCGGCTCAATCGTATCATTCAGCAAATGGAATACAGCACGCGCTTGCAAAGCGGCGCACTCACACCAGAAACGATTCAGCAAAGAGGGCGCGCCCTCTCGGCGGCGGACATTCTCGACGCGGCAGTTAACCTCGCCTATAATTTTATTGGGACGGATTACTATCGTTTTGTCCAGAATACCGCACATCATCCACACGTTACCATTATGTGTCACACCGCGCTCATCAAACATGCTATAGCAGAACTCATCGCCAACGCGCTGTTGTATACGCCAGAAAACAGCAAGGTTGAGGTGGCGCAGTGGGCAACAGATGATGGGATGACGCTCATCAGTATTGTTGATTATGGGTTGGGCATGTCACAAGAACAGCGGGATTTAGTGCTTTCCGGTCAATATCAGATTCCGCGTGACGCTGAAGGAAAGCAGGGTATGGGCGTCGGGTTGATTCTTGCGCGAGACATCATCGACGTTCATAGCGGTACGATGGACTTCACATCGGTCGCCGGCAAAGGCACAGAGGTACTGGTGCGGCTGCCTATTCATCAGGGATAACAAATAGGTATATTGGTATGATCGGGCGAGGCAGATAATCAAACACCTCGCCCTCAAAATTGTCTACAGCAGCCTTATGGTAGGCGCAAGAACTGCCCTACATAAATCACATTCAAGTTGAGCAAACCATTTGCACGCGCCAGTGTGTACACATCTACCCCCAGACGCGCAGCAATCGCAAACAGCGTGTCTCCCGGCTGCACAATATAACCCGTCACCGTCTGACGCACGATGGGGCCGCCTGTCGCGCCATAGGGAATTGTCAACACCTGACCGGGAAATATCAGGCGATTGTTCGTAATATTATTGGCAGCACGAATGCTTTCGACGGTCACACCATACCATACCGCGACCTGCGATAGGGTATCGCCCTGCCGAACAATATGGGTGCGAACGGTTGACTGCACAATGACGGGCTGGACGATAACGGGTTGCACGACGACAGGTGTTGTTGGCGCATTTACTACAGGGCCGCCCGTTGCAGGCGCGGGAATCGTCAGCCGCTGACCAGCCTGAACATAGTTAACATTCACAATCCCATTTGCCACCATAATAGATTGCAGCGTCACCCCATAACGCAGTGAGATACGGAAAAGGTTCTCGCCCGGTTGTACGACGTGAACGGCAGGCAGTTGAACCGGTTGTGCAGGCTGCTGTCCGGCGCTGCCCCCTTGCGCGGGCAATTGAATCACCTGACCCGGTGTCAAGGTGGTGGTAGCCGTAATATTATTCGCAGCGACCAGCGCCTCTACCGTTGTCTCGTAACGGTTAGCGATAGCCTGTAATGAATCGCCGAAGCGCACAGTATAACTCGTCGGCATGGGCAAAAATCCAGACGCATCGGGAACGACTAAAACCTGCCCAACCTGGACTGTCCCGATATACAAAATGCCATTTGCAGCGGCCAGGCGTTCAACAGAAATATTATAGCGATCCGCAATAGAAGATAGTGAGTCGCCCGGTTGAACTGTATAGGTGCTGCCTGCTTGTGCCGAAACCGTTGAAACAATAACCAATAACAAAATACTCAATATGATGAACAGTTTTTGCTGTGTGCGAATCACGTTGCATACTCCTCTTTTCCGGCTGTATCCAAATCCAGTATACATCAGGAATGCGTCTTTACGAAAATCGTAATGTCTACAGATTATGACAATTTTTATTACGTCAATAGATTCTATTGTGCAAAAAATCGCTATACTAAAAGTGTATTACATGGAGGGTTACAAATGTCGCGCTATATTCAAATCGTTCGACATCGCGGCGGACGCCATCGTTATACCGTTGAATTGATAGACCATAAAGGTGAAGTCCGCAAGCAGCATCACTTTTTTAATGATGCAGATACCATTGACAGCATTGATTTTCTATTGAGGATGGGTTACGAAATTGCAGGCGCAAGTGAAACGGTCTATTTAGAACTCATGCAGCATGAAGACGTAGACTAGCTTCAAAAAGCATCCTCCCGGTTATACCTCCCCTCCCCTCAATTTATAGCCACAACACATTATCGGATATGTGCCGGGTCAATTACTTATTTCCTGTCCGCCGCCAGTCCAAAATATAGGCCAATCTTAGCGCCGCCTGTTCAAGCAAAGCCGATGCCTGTGAAATCGCGTGTTCAAGGGTCATGGGCCCCGTGACAATCGGCAGCGCGGCCTGAATCCCGGCATTATGCAGCAGTTGGTCGTCTACACCTAAGCCACCCACCAGTGCAATCGTGGGCACATTATAGGCGGCGGCTAATCGAGCGACACCGATTGGCCCCTTGCCATGCACGGTTTGTTCGTCCATCCACCCTTCACCGGTAATGACCAGTGACGCACTGTTCAGGTGGTTTTGAAATTGGTTGTGTGCCAGAACGAGGTCTATGCCGGATTCGATGCGCCCACCCAATACCGCAATCAATCCCGCAGTCAATGCGCCCGCCGCGCCACCACCGGGGATATGCCGCATATCGTGCCCGGTCTCCGCCGCCAGTAGTGTGAGAAAATGCTGCAAGTTAGCCTCTAATACGGGGATTTGCTGCGGAGTCGCGCCTTTTTGTGGGCCAAAAACTGCCGCTGCGCCGGTTTCGCCCAATGCGGGATTATCAACATCGGATGCGACAATCACTTCACACTCTCGCCAACGCGAGTCGAGTCGCGATAGGTCTATAGCAGCGATTTGCGACAATGCACCACCGCCATGAATTATCTCACTACCCTGTGCATCCAGTAGTTGTATCCCCAATGCCTGCAAGCAACCGGCGCCGCCATCAACTGTCGCGCTGCCACCCATGCCAATGATAAAACGCCGCGCGCCCTGCTCTAACGCAGCCTGAAGGAGCTGCCCCGTGCCGTAGGTGGTGGCGCGCACAGGATCGCGCTCGTCATCACGCAGTAGTTCAATCCCCGAAGCCAGCGCCATCTCAATGACTGCTGTTCGACCATCATTCAACATAGCAAACGGGGCTTGAATCATCCTTCCCAGTGGATCATAAACCTCACTCCATAATTTTTCACCCCCACCAGCCAAAAACGCATCCAACGTGCCATTTCCCCCATCGGCTATTGGCAAAATATGCAGGTCTGCATCCAGTCCAGACCGTCGCAGCCCACGCGCAATGGCATCAGCGGCCTCGTTTGCAGATAAGCTGTGTTTGAACGCGCCGGGTGCAATCAGTACCTTCATGTCTATCCTTCAATCCACACCAAATTACTGATAACACCATCTGCATGAGATGTAATTCGCACGGGATTACGCCCGGTACGTACAGCAACAAAAATTTGCTCAATGCCGGGGAATTCGTCGTCGTATCCGGTAAAGGCGATGCGGTCAGCATTGGGGCTGAACGTTGCGTCGGGCTGAGTCAGTTCACGCACACCCGTACCCGCGCTGCCAAAATTATCATTCAAGACAATGACTTCGGTGTCTGTCGTAATTAGCAAATACTCGCCATCCCGACTCCACGACAAACTACGTACACTGGGATAGCCCGCATCCCGCGGCTCAACAGGGTCGGAAATCACATCGGTCTCCATCGTCACCAGGCGGCCTGTAATTTGCCCCGTTTGTGTAATCCGTGTCGTTCGCAGGAACATCAAGAATCCCTGCGTTGGATGATGCGCCAACTCATAGTCCGGGCCAAAGCCGCTGGGGAATGTCAGCACAAAATGCTGCCCGGTGATGAGGTCATAGGCTTCAACGGCAGCGGGATTGAAGAAAATACGCGCATTATCCGCCCCCCACGTTACCGAATTCGCCGTTGTAGACTCAGTACGCACCAGCACACGTTGATTATTTCCGCTGGGACAGGTACTGCTGCCTGCAAAATCTGCAACCCACAACTCCATCGGCGCGCCCACACCCGGCGCCGCAAGGAATGCAATTCGCTGCCCGTCATGACTCCATGCGGGTGAACGCACGATAGGAAATGCCACACAGGACACCTGTTGAATATACGTCCCATCCCGGTTTGATACCCACACATCCAATCCACCGCCTACACCGGGCGCGACATAGGTCAACAATTCGCCGTCGGGCGAGAGTGTCAGGTCAGAATAGGGGCCGCCGACGAATAACAAATCTTCGCGCGTGCCGTCTGCTGCCAGTGAAGCGATTGAGTCGGAATTAAATATGAAATAGATCGTGCCTGCTTCGCTAAACCCGTGCGGCGTTAAGGTCGGCGCGAGTGCCGGATCGGTTGGCGTAACCGACGGCTCAATTGTCGGTGTAAAGGTCGGTGGCAGTGTCGGCGCAGACCGTGTGGGGGTGGATGTCGGCACAGCGGCAGCAGTTGCAGCGGCAGCGGTTACGGCATTTTCTGTCGAAATGGCATCCAAATCAATCAAGGTGGGAATGACAACATCATCTCGCCGTTGACAACCCGCCACCATTGTCATACCAATAAACAGCACAAGAACCCAGCGATTTCGCATTCGCGCTATCCTTTGCATACAAACAACCATCACAGCATCCATTATAGCCGCACCTGGGCAAACCGTCCTATGATATACGAGTGCCCTACGCCCCACACACTTGCGGCCAGTTCGGTCTATAATAGGCAGAAATGCTAGTGCTGCAAATAGGAGTAAAAAATGAAATCTATTCAAAGTATAGTTTTATTGACCGTTTTTATACTGCTCTCAATCGTTTTCGTCGCCCATGCACAAGAAGGCGACCAATGTCCCGCGATTGTTCGGAACGCGGTCTCGGCACTCGAAATTGCCTGTGAAGATACAGGCGCAAACGAAGCCTGCTACGTCTATCCTCCTGTGAATGTAAGTTTAGCAGATGGCGCAGGTGACATCACGTTCGACACGCCGGGCGATGTAATTCCGATTAGCGCCATTGACTCGCTGGAACTCAATGCCATGGATATAGCCAGTGAAACCTGGGGCATGGCAACGTGGAACATCAATACGGATGCAGGCGGCGTCAACGTATTGACATTTGGCGATATTCAAGTCAGCAACGCTGTCCAACCCACCACAGCCGGCGGGGGTGTTACCACCCTCACGGCGAACGCGCCATTAAATGGAATCAACGTCCGCCGGCAGGCCAATACATCCTCACCGATTATCTGGCAGCTTAGCCCAAATGCAGAGGTGCTGGTCACCGGACGGCATACCAACGGCGATTGGCTGCGTATCGAACTGCCCACACGGACTATCGGTGAGAATGTGGTGACGGGGGGCATCGGTTGGGTGTATCTGCCCGTCATGCGCGTCGCGGGCGATGTAAACACACTGGGTTTTGTGGATGAAAACAGTCCCGCGCCAGAAATCCGCAGCACTGCCCGTCTACAACGCATGCAAGCCTTTACATTTGAAAGTGACAGTGACGATGCACCCTGTCCACAAGCGCCTGCCAGCGGCATGATTCTCCAATCGTGGAATCCTGACGAACCGCTTGATATACAGGTTAACGGCGTCACCATCTCTGTTGGCGGCACACTGTTTATGCAGGCGCAGGCTGGCGGCAATTTGATAATTGTCGTCGTTGAAGGCAATGTCATGGTCAGCGCAAATGGTGTAGACCGCGCTGCCATCGCCGGACAGCAAACGATAGTGCCCCTCACTGACGAATTAACACCCTTTGCCGAACCGCGCGTCCCGGAACCCGCACCGGCTACGGCAATCCAGGCCGTGCCCCTGGGCGTGCTGCCGCGCGTGATTGGCGAAGGTGAAACGGCGGCCCCACAACCCGCGCCAGAAAGTGATGGCGATGCCGTTGTCTCGCAATCTGCGCCGAATGAGGAGGTTGAAGGTTGCACCTTGACCGCCCCCGTCGATATTCCAGAACCTTTGAACATGCGCGCTGGCCCGGGTCTCGATTTCGCGGTCACCAATAACCTGGCTGCTGGTGCAAGTGTGGATGCAGTCGGGCAACGCTCTGACCCGTTCAATTACGTCTGGTATGTCACCAATAATGGGGACTGGATTCGCAATGACACGGTGGATGCGACGGCAGGATGCGCGGACTTGCCCACTGCCGACATGCCCGCCGAGGCGCCAGCGGCTGTTCCAACGCCCGGAACATTCAGTTTGGTGTCATCGGTTCTAGGCGAAGTTTGCAGCGCGAGTTCAATCGGGCGTACTGAACGGTCTGACGGCAGCCAACTATTTATCACGATTGGCGGCACATGGACAGCCACCGCAGGCACAACTGCCAATTTTAGTGTGCTTGGCAGTCTCTTTCGGGGTGAATTTGGCGATTACATTCGCCTTGTCGATAGCACAGGCAATATTCTGGCGCAATCCGGTCAAGAAACCAGTTTGACCTATACATTTGCCGCTGATACCACCTTCGAGGTGCAGCTGGTGGCGGCGCGCGACGATAACGTAACTTTGACGGCTGTGTGTGTACAATAGTGCCAGGCATAACAACCCTGTTTATCCTCAATAGCAGAAATAGGAATTTGATCGAATGGACAGTCAAACAGCTTATCAAATGGTCGAGGCCTGTGGTGTGATGGCGGTGATGCGCGGTAATTTTGTGCCCGATGTTGCCTTACGAACGACGCGCGTCTTGCTGGACGAAGGCATCAATGTTTTTGAATTCACGATGAACTCACCGCAGCCTCTGGAAGCGATGCAAGCCGTCAAACGCGAATTGGGTGCGGATGCGCTGGTAGGCATTGGCACCGTATTAGATGTAGACACCGCCAAACGTGCGCTTGCTGCCAAAGCCGATTTTGTTGTCTCGCCCGCATTCCAACCCGATGTCGTGAAAACCGTCATGGATGCGAATATTCTCATCGCGCCGGGTGTGACCACCACAACCGAATGCGTCGCTGCGTGGCAAATGGGTGTGAAATTGCTCAAGCTGTATCCTGTTGGCGTTTTGGGATTGGAATACTTCAATGCGCTTACCGGCCCACTCGACCACATGAAGTTTATGTGTAATGGTGGCACAAATGCCGAAAACACGCGCCAATTCATTGCAGCAGGCGCAGTCGCCTGTGGCGTCGGCGGCTGGTTAACGGGCGATGGCACATGGTCAGACGATAAATTGCGTGACCGCGCCCGACTCATGCGCCAAAGCATCGATTCGGTTCGCAGTGGTCGTCCAATGGAACGGATGATTTAACGTCGCCTGTGATTAATCGGTTGGGAAGCGCGCCGCCCACCGTTCGATGGGTACACGCGCCGCATTCGCGACGTAGCTAATGGCATGATAGAACCCGGCAACCAGCAACAGCTCAATCAATTGTGCATCAGTGTAATGCTGTGTCAGTGATTGCCACAGTTTATCGCTAATGGTTGCTGTGTCGTGTAGTTCATCAACCATCTGTACCAACAGCGACTCGCGCGCTGACCAGACTGGATCAGCAAATGGGGTGAGTACAGTAGCGTTGATAGTAGCCTGTGTGAAACCGACCATCTGCCCAAAGAACGTCACATGCACACCCCACTCGTATTCTGCACCACAGCGGGCACACACACGCAGAATGACGGTTTCACGGTCACGGGCTTCAAGCGTCCCATGGGCCAGTAGACCAGCAGCCAGCGGGCGCATCCGGCTGCTGAGGTCGAGGTTGTGTGCCAGTGTGCGGAATAACAGCAGCGGTTCGACCTGACTGCCGGGTGGCATCAATTGGTTCAGTACGCTGTCAACATCGGCTGAATAGGGCGGATTAAGGGGTGTGATACGCGATTGAGTTGTTGTTGGCACGATAATTATCCTTCGCTACGCTTTTCGTAGCATAAATATATCACTACGAATTCCGTAGCGCAAGCGTTTGATTGGATACACAGGCATGTCTACACCAAAACCCGGTCAACCGGTACGCGGGTCAGCAACAGGCCGCCCTATCATGGCGCTGCTCGATTTATTGGGGCGGCGTTGGGCGCTGCGAATCATCTGGGAACTGCGCGAGGATGCGCTGAATTTTCGGGATTTACGCGCTGCCTGCGATGAAATGTCGCCCAGTGTGCTCAATACCCGTCTGAAGGAATTGCGCGAAGGGGATATTGTGATACTCAGCGACAACGACGGTTATCACCTTACGGACGCGGGTCGCGATCTGCTGCAAGCCCTTACGCCGCTCAACGCATGGGCAGAAAATTGGGCGAAGAATCTGCGGGACTAAGCGCCAAAAGGCCAGTCAGGAAGCGGTTCTCGTTTCGCCAGCCCATCCTCCGCCACACTGCCGGTATATCCCTGTCCAATACCAGGGAGTCGGCGGAAATTGGCGCTTTTGTAGGCGAATGACATTTTCTGCAAAGAAAAAGCTCTGGCCAAAACCACCACCGACAGCCAATCCATCGAGGGATAAATGCGCGCGGGCTAATCGCATATCCGCTTGTGACTGTTGCATCCCAAAAACCTGTGTCTATAATGGCAGCAGGTCGTTCATCACCATTATACGCGGGACAGGATGTATGCGTATTGTCGTCAAATTGGGTACGAGTACCCTCACCAATGGCACAGCCTTTCTCAATCGCCAGCGGATGCTGGAAATTGTGCAGCAAGTCGCCCACCTCCATCAGCAGGGGCATGATGTGATTATGGTCTCGTCAGGG
>CAZTLI010000097.1:0-13965 GCA_964614375.1 uncultured Anaerolineaceae bacterium | reverse complement strand
CCAGAAGGCGCGGCTGTCGATAATCTGATTATGTGGGTCGATGGTGTCGCAATCGAGGCGCGTATCCTCCGTGCCGATGAAGCCCGCGAGATTTATAACGAAATTGTGCGCCGTCTGGCAGACCCGGCGCTGCTGGAATATGTCGGCACGAATGCGATTCAAGCCAATGTCTTCCCCATTCCACCGGGCGAATCACGCCGCATCCAGATTTCCTATTCGCAAGTGCTGGAAGTCGATAACGGCCTGATTCACTATACCTATCCCATCCACGCGACGGGCATCACCACACGCGCGGTAGGCCAGATGAGCATCAGCGTCAATGTGGCGAGTCTCGACCCCATTAGCAATATCTATTCGCCCAGCCACAACGTCGCCATCAGCCGTGCCGACGACGACCACAGCTTCCGCGCCGGATTCGAGGCCAGCAACATCGCGCCCGATGAAGATTTCAGCCTGTTTTATGGCATCGCGACAGAGACCATCAACGTCAATCTGCTGACCTACCGCGAGAGCGCGGGCGAAGATGGCTTTTTCATGTTGATGGTGCAGCCGCCCGTGACCGTCCCCGATGACCAGATTATCCCCAAAGATGTGATTATCGTCCTCGACCAATCCGGCAGTATGGAAGGCGAGAAGTGGGAACAGGCAATTGCCGCCGCGACCTACGTCCTGAGCAATCTCAATGCGGGTGACCGCTTCAACGTCATCACGTTTAGCACGGGCTGGCGCGTCTTCAGTAACGAGATGGAATCGACCTCGCTGGCGCAGGAAGCGATTGACTGGATTAATACGCTCGAAGCCGAAGGCGGCACAGACATCAACGGCGCGCTGACCACAGCCCTCGATATGGCCGACCCGGAACGTCCAACGACGATCCTCTTCCTGACCGACGGTGTAGCAACAGAAGGCGTGGTCGAGACAGCGGATATTCTGGACAATCTCAATGAGTCGGGCAGATCGAATGTGCGGATATTCACGTTCGGCGTGGGCGATGATGTCGATACCTTTTTGCTGGATGCCATTGTGCGCGATTTTCGTGGCGCGGGCAGTTACGTCCGTCCCGGGCAGCGGATTGATGAAGTGGTTGCCAGTCTCTACAACAAAATCAGTTCGCCCGTCATGACCGACATTGTGATTGACTTCGGCGGTGTGACGGTTGAACTGTTGTATCCGCGCACAATGCCCGACCTGTTCGCAGGGGAACAGTTGACCATCGTCGGGCGCTATCGTGGCGATGCGTCGAACATCAATATCTCACTGCGTGGTCGGGTGAATGGTCAGGCACAGACACTCGTCTATGAAGGCCAGAATTTCCCGGCGCGGGCTGGCGGTGAACCCTTCATCGCCCGCCTGTGGGCGACCCGGCGCATCGGCGACCTGATGAACACCATCCGGCTCAATGGCGAATCGCGCGAATTGGTCGAGAGTGTCATCAGCCTGAGTCTGCGTTATGGCATCATCACGCCCTATACCAGCTTCTTGATTGAAGAAGACGACATCCTCACCCAGCGCGGGCGCGCAGGCGCGACAGATGACTTCCGCGATGAGGCCGAAGCGCTGGGCGATACCACCACCGGTACAACGGCTGTTGACGCGGCCTCGACTGCCAATGAAATGTCCGGCGCAGCGGCGCCACCCTCGCCAGCCGGACAGGGCATAGGCGGCGGACAGCGTGGCGCTGACCGTGAGGGTGAAACGGATGGCATCGGCGATGGAATCGTGACCGAAACCAGCAACCCGATTCAGGTCGTGGGTGGCAAGACGTTCATCCAACTCAACGGCGTGTGGACAGATACCACCTTCACGCCCGACACCATGACGACGCAGCAGGTGGTCTTCCTGAGTGATGAATACTTCGCGCTGCTGGATGCCCATCCTGAACTGGCGGATTACTTCGCGCTCGGTGACCGTGTGATTGTCGTGGTCGAAGGCGTGGTGTATGAGGTCGTCGCCGAATAAGCGACACAAAATCAACACTAAACTATGGGTGGGGGTTCGCCTCCACCCTTTTTTGTGGTGTCTGCGTTGTCGCCGTGAGAGCGCATCACCCGTTGGCGGCTATCCAACGCATGGGCACGCGCAGCGGCGCGAACGCGCAAAAATATCTTTGCGAATCCTGGCGTCCTGGCGGCTTTGCGTTTAATCGTCAATAATCCTTTTTCGTTCCGACCATTGCAAAATACGGCCTAATCCTAACGCCGCCGAAACCGTCAACCGCTTGTGGGGCATATCCAACCCGGCTATTATAGAGGCATGACGTGCTCAACCGCCCTAAGTAATGGATTCCACCTGTGATGACCATCCTGAACCCCCTCCATCGTTATCTTGACCCACCCGGTGCATTAGCCGTGTTGACCGCCGCGCTGCTGACGATAGCGAGTCTTGCGTCGAATGTGCCCGATATGACCCGTCCACTCTTGATTGCGGCGCTGTATGCGGTGATGGCTGTGGTCGGCATTATCGCCCGCTGGCGCGGCGTCCAGCGGTATTCACCTGTTGAGGCGGCGCAGGTGCTGGCAGGCATTCATGCGCTGGCGCTGCTCATCCTGGCAGGCGATAACCCGGTCTATAGTCTGGCGATAGTGGGGCTCTCATTGATGACACCCGCCGCCATGGGCCTCAATCACACCCTGCGCGTCGCCGGACTGCCGCTGTTGGGCGCGATAGCAGCCGTCATCATTGGCCCACCGTCTGCGGGGTTTATCATCCTCCTGATTGGACTGCCCGCGAGTGCGCTGCTGTATCGTGTGCTTTATGTGCATCCTGCCGCGCCTGCATCCGATAGCGCGGCTGAAACAATTTCTGCGTCTATCGCAACCGATACCGCCGAATTGGTCGCCGTGACGGATACGATGGAAACCGAGGGGTACGCCGCGCCCGCTGCATCAGCCGAGCATTTTGCCGAAATCGCCACCCGCATGGCGGTGACTGTCGATGGGCTGGTGCGCTCTATCGAAGCGATTAACGATGTAACCAGTCAACAGACCAGCGGCGCCAACGAACAGGCGCGCGTCATCAAATTGGCGAACATGCTGCTGGAAGACTTTTTGCAGCTCTCCGAACGCATCATGACCGAAGCCCGCGCCATGACCAGCGCCGCGCAGCAAGCCGCTGATATTTCATCCAGTGGACAACTGACCATTCAAGAGGCCATCGACGGCATGGATGCCATCCGGTCACAGGTCGGCGCGATTGGCGAAACGATAGTCAAACTGGCGCAGCTCACCCGCCGCATCGACGAAATTATCACATCGGTCAGCGAAATCGCCACCCAGTCGAACCTGTTGGCGCTCAATGCCTCCATCGAAGCCGCCCGCGCCGGCACCCACGGGCGCGGGTTCGCCGTCGTCGCCGATGAAGTCCGCACACTGGCGCAACAATCGACACAGGCCGCAACACAGGTGCGCGCCATTCTCGTGCAGATTCAGGCCGCGATGAAAGATACTATCAGCGCCACCGAGTCGGGCATGGAGGAGGTCGATTCGGGGGTGGCAAAAACACGTCAGGCCAACGCGGTTATGGTCCAGTTGGCCGACAATATCAACGAATCCTACGGCGCGATCAACGCCATTTATGAAATCATCCGCCAGCAGGCCAACGGACTCGAAGAAATGGCAATCAGCATCGACCGCATCGACCGCATCACGCAGCAAAATCTGACCAGCGCCCAAACGGTGGAAACGGTCTCGAACAATCTGGAACGGTTGGCGGCGGATTTACAAGCGACGATGCAAAGTGGCGTGGACTCATAGTCCACCATAGAGGATGATGCTGAAGAGCAGGGCTAAGGCCGCGCCTAAGAGCGCCCCTTCCAGCCACCAGACCACTGTCCGCCCGAACGAACGTGAACCCGCGCGCCAGATGCGGGCTGGACGCAGCGGATTATGCAACTGGCGTGGGGCATGATCATGGGTGGTAAAGCGCCGAATCATGCGCTGCGCGCGGGTATTGTTCGGGTTGATGGCGAGGATATTTTCCAGACACACGCGCCGATCTGCGTCGGTTTCCAGCACATCCAACAGCGCCACCCAGACCTCTTCTCGTTGGGGCTGTAAAGTCGCCGCGCGCCGCCACGCCAGATGGGCCTGTCGTCGGTGTCCCGCGCTATAGGCCAGCGTCCCCTCGCGCATCAATTCGGCAAAGCGATGTGGCAGTGAGGACGACTCGCCGTGATAAGTGGTTTGGGTAGCTGCCATGCAACCCCCTCAACTGACTCCTGACTATCCGCTAACCTGCCCAACCCTTATCTACTATTGTGGCGAATTTGCCTGTGCAGCGCAATAAGCAAAACGCAGCGCACAGAAGCGCCCTAGACTTCAAACGCCCATTCACCCGCGCGCATGACGGCTTCGGTTGTGCCATCGGCAGTGATGCCGTCGATATTCATCTGGTCTGACCCCATCATAAAATCGACATGAATCAGGCTGATATTGCCGCCCGCCGCGCTAAATTCGGCTTCGGTCATTTGCACGCCGCCCGCCATGCTGAAGCGATAAGCCCGCCCCAGGGCCAGATGGGACGACGCATTTTCGTCATAGAGCGTATTGAAGAAGGTGAGACCCGATTGTGAAATGGGCGAACTATGCGGCACCAGCGCCACTTCGCCTAATGACCGCGCATCTTCGTCTATATTGATTTGATCTTCCAGTACCTCTTGCCCGGTTTCAGCCTTCACGCTCACAACCCGCCCCTCGCTGAATTGCAGCGTGAATTGGTCGATGAGCGTGCCGTTGAGCACCAGCGGTTTGGTTGATGAGACCACGCCGTCGATCTGGTCTTTGTGTGGCATGGTGAAAATTTCTTCAGTCGGGATGTTGGGCACACAGAAAATGCCATTCTGCGCTTCCGACCCCGCGCCTTCCCAGATGTGATTGTTCGGCAGGCCGATTCTCAGATTTGTGCCCGGTGCGGTGTAGTGCAGGGCGCTATACCGTTTGTCGTTAAGATACCGCGTGCGCGCTTTGAGCGACTCGACATGCGCCTGCCACAATCCAACCGGGTCAGCACTGGCAGCGCCATTGGCGGTGATGCGGCACATTTCAAAAATCACGTCCCACAATCGGGCGACGGCAGCATCTGTTGAAAGGTCGGGGAAGATTTTCGCCGCCAGCGCCGGGTGCGGAGTCATCCCGATTGACCAGTTCATCTTCATCGCCGAAATGCGTTCGCCGAGGGCGCGGCGCGCCTGTCGTTCTGCTTTGCTATGGATGTTCAATCGTTTGGAGTCGATGCCTGCCATTAAATCCGGGTCGCCGCCATTAATGCTCAATGTGGCCTCGCCCGCGTCTGCCATATCTACCCAGTGCCGGAAAACCCAATCCGGCGCGATGTCGAGCGTGTCTTGCGCGGCTTCTTGCAGGCGGATTTTGTTGACTATCGGGTCTGTCCATATGACCTCGACCACTGCCGCCCCCGCGCGATAGGCCTGTCGGGTCACGGCATGAACCAGGTCCCGCCCTTCCAGGGGCGCCGGCACGACAAGCCGCTGCCCTGGCTGCAAATTGACACCGACTTTGACGAGGACTTCGGCATATTTTTCGAGTTTTTGTTCAAATGACATGCGATATATTCCGTTCTATAATGCGGTGAATACCCATCCTGAACCACGAAGTTTACCATGATAAGCGGTCACCCACAGGGCTGAAAATGGCGACTGGTCTCTGGCGGCTGGCTAAGGACAAAAGATGAAACGCAACGGCGCTGCGATGCAAATGGCGCACAGGGCAAGTTCAGGCACACGCTCACTCAGTCCTCAGTCCGTTCACCGCATCGCTCCACCCGCATTTTCCGCCTGATTATCCGTAAGATGCGCTATACTCCTCAAAATAAAAACTCAGTTAGGAGCAAACGATGTCTGACCTCGTACTCGTCCAACAGCGTGACCACATTGTTGAAATCATCCTCAATCGGCCCAAGAAGCTGAATGCCGGCAATATCCCCCTGATGGATGCGCTCGATGCGGCGATTGATTCTGTCGAAAAATTGCGTGGGGCGCGCGTGGTGCTGCTGCGTGGCGAAGGCCGCGCCTTTTGTGTCGGGCTGGATTTGATGGGGACGGACTCGATTATCGAGACCTTTGGCGAGGACTGGCAGCAAAATCTATTCCCGCTGACGAATCGCTGGCAATCGACCCTGAATAAGCTGGAAGCCTGTTCGCTGCCGGTCATCGGGCTGCTGCATGGCTTTGCGATTGGATTGGGCTGCGAAATCGCGCTGGCGTGTGATATGCGCGTCATCGCCGACGGCACGACCTTTGGCCTGCCAGAGACCCGGCTCGGACTCATCCCCGATGTAGGCGGGACGACGCGACTGACTCGCTTACTTGGCCCTGCCCGCGCCAAAGAACTCATTATGACCGGGCGCAATATCAATCTCCAGGACGCCGAACGCTGGGGACTGGTCAATTATGTAGTGCCTAAAGCCGAATTGATGACAAAAGCCGAAGACCTCGCGCGGGAATTGTGCGAAGCCGCGCCGCTTGCGGTCAATTATGCCAAGCGCGTCATCAACGACTTATCAGACATCCGGCGCGGGATGCAGCTTGAAGCGTGGGCACAGAGCGTCTTGATGCGTAGCGAAGATTTCATGACCGGCGCGCAAGCCGTCATGACCAAACAAACCCCCGAATGGAAAGGCAAATAGCCGTCCGGCTGTCAGCAATGGGTTGTCCAGCGCAACGATAAAGCGTGTCCAGCCAACATCATGCTGCTGACCAGCGGACAGGCTGAAGTGCTGACGCGCAATCATAAGGAGAGACAATGGGCGCATTGGATGGGATTCGGGTGCTGGATTTGACGCGCGTGCTGGCGGGGCCGCTGTGTACAATGATGTTGGGCGATCTCGGCGCGGACGTGCTTAAAATCGAACAGCCCGAACGTGGCGATGATACCCGTGCATGGGGGCCGCCCTGGGCCGGCACGGGCACTGACCGTCAGAGCGCCTATTTTTTGAGTGTCAATCGCAACAAACGCAGCCTGACGCTCAACCTCAAATCCGACACAGGCCGCGACCTCGTGCGGCAGTTGGCGCTGAACAGTCATGTACTGGTCGAAAATTTTAAAGTCGGGCAGATGGCGCAGTATGGTCTCGCCTACCCTGACTTGAGTCGACTCAACCCCGCGCTGGTCTATTGCAGCATTACGGGTTATGGACAGACCGGCCCCTATCGCAATCGTCCCGGTTATGATTATGCGATTCAGGCGATGAGCGGCTTGATGTCGATTACGGGCGCAGCCGCCAGTGAACCATACAAGGTCGGCGTGGCGCTTTCAGACGTGATTACGGGTTTATCTGCACTGGCGGCGATACAGGCGGCGCTGCGTCACGCCGAACACACAGGCAGCGGACAATATATCGACATGAGCTTGCTCGAAAGTCAGATTGCGGCGCTGGTCAATGTCGGCAGCAATTATCTGGTCTCCGGGCAGACTCCGCCGCGTCTGGGTAATCAACACCCCAACATCGTGCCCTATCAGACCTTCAAGGCCGCCGATGGCGATTTTGTGCTGGCAGTCGGCAATGACCGTCAATTCGCGCTGCTGTGTACGGTGCTAGACCGTCATGATTTGCATGACGACCCGCGTTATGCCACCAATCCCGCGCGCGTGCAAAATCGCGCGTCGCTCATCCCACTGTTGCAGACCCTTTTCAATCAACAGCCTGTCGCCTATTGGATAGATACGTTATTGGTACGGGGCATTCCCGCAGCGCCGATTCACGATGTCGCCGCCGCGCTGGAAGATGACCATATTCAATCACGCGGGCTGGTGCAGCAGACGACTCTCAGCAATGGCGAAATGGTGCGTCTGGTCGGGTCGCCGCTGAATCTATCGCAGACACCGCCTGAACTGCGCTTCCCGCCGCCCGCGCTGGGCGAACATTCAGACCAGATTCTGCGCGATGTGCTGGGGTTGGATGACGCGACGATTGCAAGCTATCGTCAAGACGGTGTGATTTAAATACAAAAGATTCAACGCAAAGCCATAAAGGGGTTGTGTGGGGTCTGGCAAATGTGCCTGACCGTAAAGGGGTAACATAGACTGCAAAGGAAAGATTTCTCATAAGACAACGCTGAACGCTTGGTCAAACAGCGCCGGATGAAGATAGAACCGTCGCGCGTATCATCACCCCTTATCCCGGGACTGTGAAACGCCCGGCGCACCTTTTATCCCCTCAGAAATATGCCGAAAAGAAGCAAAAATACTATACTAATGGGCAAAGGCGGCACGTCCACCTTCTGACAATGATGAAACTGGAACATAATCATGCGAAAACGACTGTTTTTTCTTTGTGTAATGGGACTGTGTTTACTGTTGATTCCGGCTGCTGTGGCGCAGGATGATGTCGGCGGCGAGGCCACTGCCGAACCCGATACCGGACAACCAGCAGGCACAGGCGCGAATACCTGTCCGCTGCTTGTCGAGCAGGCGATTGCCGCGACGGACTCCGCCTGCGCGGGTACGGGGCGCAATCAGGTTTGTTATGGCAATCTGTCGGTGGAGGCTGTGCCCATTGCTGGGGCGGGCAGCTTCACCTTCAGTCAGGCGGGGGACAGTGCCAATGTCGCTGATGTGCAGTCGCTTCGTACCAGTGCAATGGATGTCGTCAGCGGTGTGTGGGGCGTCTCGGTGATGAATGTGCAGGCCAATATCACCGGCAGCCAACCGGAATATGTCACGTATGTCCTGTTCGGCGCTGTCAGCATGGACGATACGACAGACCCCGCTAGCCGTGTGGTCGAGCAAACGATGGTCATCAACGGCGTGACCGATGTCTATCAAGCGGCCTCATTGACTTCGACGCGCGTTTCGACCTTGCAGGCGGGTAATGCCGTGACTGCAACTGCCCGCTATGCCGACTCTGCGGGTCTGGAGTGGGTGCTGATTCGCTATGGTGAACTGCGCCGTGACCGCGGTTGGGTCGTGCGCGCGGCGCTCGCTGGCGATGATATGAGCGCCCTGCCCGAAACGACGATGACGGGCATTGTTTATGGCCCGATGCAAGCCTTCACCCTGTCCACCGGGCACGACGACGCGCCCTGTCTGGAAGCCCCCGAAAGCGGCCTCTTGATTCAATCGCCAGAAGGATTGGGCACGATTACACTGCGGGTCAATGAAGTCCTCATCGACATCGGCTCCACCGTCTATCTCCAGACCGAAACGACTGTGGTCAACACCGTGCTGACCATCAATGTGCTGGCAGGTGAAGCAGCGGTCACGGCCTTTGATGTGACTCAACGTGTGCTGCCGGGGCGTTTAACGCGCGTGCCATTGGGCGGCGATGGACGGGCGACAGGCGCGCCCACGCTGCCCGAACGATATGACCCCGGCACAATCAACCGTCTGCCGATTGCCCTGCTGCCGGAGCAAATCGTTGTCGGTGGGTCGCTGGATACGTGTGTCTGGCCGCAAATTTTATCGCCTGCCACGGGTGTCGATTTCCAGCGGGCGGGCATCGGCGTCACAACCGTTTCCTTCACCGAAGTCCCCGGCGCGTTGAATTACCTCTTCTACATACGCGGCAACGGCTTTGATTTTGAAGACGGCATACTGGTCGAAGGCACGAGTTTCACCTATAACTTCGGCACGCTACCGCCGAATCAGAGCTATCGCGCGTGGGTCGTGCCCAATGGCATCAATGGCCCCGCCTGCCCGGTTGACCAGACCAGCCCCAATCTCGCCATCTATTCAACATTTGTCCCGCCGACAGCCACACCCGTCCCACCGACACCGACGCCCGTGCCATTGATTGCTTTGATACCGGGCACATACTGCTTGACGGATGTGCAGTCTGAAGCTGTGGGGGTGGTGCGGATTTCATCCGGCGGTGGCGATGTAATGTTCGGAGATTTTGTGATTTTCGTCAGCGAATTTGGCGATGGTGAAGCAGAACAAACCGCACCCAAGCGGGCACGCTTTGCGCCAGTCGCCCAGCAGGGTAACGAGACATTCACCCTGGCTTTTAGTCGCGCAACGGGCAATACATGGGTGAGCCAATCCGCCAGAGGTACGACCACCCTCACCGTGATTGATGAGGAAGCGTTCGCCATTAGCAGCACAACCTATGTTAATTGGCGACGCGGCGTCTTATGCGACGAGGGGTAATCACGCTTCGCCGTACAGCACTTCGCTGAGGCGTGTGGCGGGCTGGTCATAGACAATCTTGCCCTGCCATACGCCCGGCCTCTCGTTGATGATGTGTGTCCAATGCTGCTGGTCGGTATGGGGCCGCTCATAGTGGGCGAGGTCGGCTAGCGCTATCCAGCGCAGTTCGCCCTCGGAGGTGGCTTTGGGGTGGAGTGTGCCCTGTGGATGGTCGGCGCGGAAGATGAACAGCAGCCAGTGGACGGGATAGGCCACATCGACCACTGTTTGAATACAACGCAAAACCGGGTCGGCGATGGTCAGCCCGGTTTCTTCTTTCATTTCGCGGATGCAGCATTCCTGCGGCGATTCGCCGTGTTCGGCTTTGCCACCCGGCGGTGTCCAGTAACCCACATGCGGCGGACGCGCCCGCTTCAACAGCAGCACCTGATGATCATGGAGGACATAACACAACGAACCGACGATGATATGTTCGGGGAATGGATTGTGCATGGGCGATTTTTTCTATAGCGAGACAATCGCATCGAATAATTTAGGCGTAATGACCCATTTGAGGTCGTGTTTGCCGGGTACGGGGCGGTCTATCCGCACCAGCGCGCCCTTTTTCATGTCGATGTCTGCGCCGCAGAGGTCGCTGACGACTTCACTCATGCTGGGATTGTGCCCGACGAACAACACGCGCGAGTCGTCATCGAGTTTGGCTATCAGACGCTCCATCAAACCGATGCTGAAGCTAAAGTTGACCTCATCCTTGAGTTCGACATCCAACCCCACCGCCTCTGCCACAATTTCCGCCGTCTGCCGCGCACGCACACGCGGACTGCTATATACATACATCAGGTCGATCTCCAGCGCCTTGATGACGCGGGCGGCGTTTTGTGTGCGTTCAATACCCCGCTGCGTCAGCGGACGGTCATGGTCAGATGGTGCATCATAGCTGGCTTCGGCATGGCGCAGAAAGTAAAGCTGCATTCATACACTCCTGTTCTATATGGCGTAATTGTACTGGTATTTGTGGGCTGTGTCATGTAAAAAGTTGGCTGCTGGCTCGTCCCGGTTGTCAATGCGGGTGGTCAACTGGCGTGCCCGCCCCTTTTCTCAAACGCGGCGCGGGGAGAAGGGCGAATTCCTGTTTTTGAAGTCTCGCGGCTGACCGCGAAGCGGTGGTTGAGGGAGGGATTTAGGGTGAGGGCTGGATGCGCCACCATCAGGAAGCGCTCTTGAGTGCCATCGGTGATGAACCCGTGCCCTGACCACAATCCGCTGTGTGAATAGTAGAAATGAACTATACTAACAACACATTAAGACACGATATGGCATCTGTCGTCAAAATTCCGATTAAAAATCGTGACTTGATTTAAGGAGAAGCTGATGAAGCCCAACATCTTGGTCATAGAGGATGAAATCGGTATTCGTGAAGGTATCGTTGAAATATTGGAGTATGAAGCGATGGCGGTTGCCGCCGCTGCCGATGGCGACACAGGCATCCAATTGGCGCGCGAATTCATCCCCGACCTGATTATCTGTGACATCAGTATGCCCGGCAAAAGCGGGTACGATGTCCTGCTTGAGCTGCAAGGCGATCCCGCTACCGCCAATATCCCCTTTATCTTTCTGACCGCCCTCGCCGATAGGTCGGCACTGCGCTATGGCATGGAATTAGGGGCTGATGACTATTTGACCAAACCGTTTGTAGCGGAGGAACTCATTTCTGCGGTCAACACCCGCTTACAAAAAAAGGCGCGGATGGTGCAAGAATATTCCGCACAGGCGGATGAACTGCGCCAGACCTTATTGCTCACGCTGCCCCATGAACTTCGCACCCCGCTCGTGGGTATCATCGGCGGCGCGGAAATGCTGCTGATGGATCAGGATATGCTTGATGCCGACCAGACCGCGCGAATGGCGGACATGATCCTGCGATCGGGTAAGCGCCTACACCGTTTGATAGAGAATTATCTGCTGCTGGCACAGTTAGAGATTTTTCACTATGACCCTGAACGGCTGGACCGGTTGCGGGGGGCGATGACCGACACCCCCGGCCTCATCATCCGCGATGTGGCGCGCCTGAAAGCCGGTCTTGTGGAACGTGATGTCGATTTGAATCTGCGTTTGCAGGACGGCGTTGTGAAGATTGCGGACGAAAATCTGAAAAAGATTGTCGAGGAACTCGTCGATAATGCCTTCAAATTCTCGCCACCGGATACACCCGTGACTATCACGGCGGAGTGGCAAAATGATACATTTATACTTACCGTGACGGATCATGGGCGCGGTATGACGGGTGAACAGATTAAGAACGTGGGTGCATTTGTCCAATTCGGGCGCGAATTGTATGAACAACAGGGGTCGGGCTTAGGCTTGATGATTGTACGGCGATTGGTTGAATTACATGACGGAGACCTGTTCATTGAGAGCCAACCCGAACAGGGCACAACCGTCCGGGTTCGCCTGCCTGCGTGATGCGCTCTACGAATGCGTACCGAGTGGCCTGTAGGGACGCGCCGATGTGCGCGTCAGCCCTTCGCGGCCTTTGCGGGTCATCTTTTAGGCCAACGGCAATTTTCAACGCATGGTTCGCGCTACTGACTATCCCACAACGAAAGTAAATCGTAATGACGACGCTGGTGATTGATGTCGGTAGTTCATCGGTGCGGGCGCTGCTGCTGGACGCGAATGCTCGCCTGGTTGCGGGTGGTCTCGCGCGGCAAACCCATCGCTTCAACCCCACTTCGACCGCCGATGCCGTGCCGCTGCGTGGATGGGTCGAGGCGTGTATCGACGCCGTGCTTAAACATCCTGCCGCACAGTCCATTACAGCCGTTGGAATGGCGACCTTTGCCGGCAACTTACTAGGGATAGATGCGCGCGACAATCCCATCACACCAATTTATACGTATGCCGATACGCGCAGCCGTGGCGACGCTGATTTACTCACACAGGCGCATGATAGTGTCGCTGTCCACAAACGCACGGGCTGCCGCATCCATCCGGCCTATCATCCGGCAAAATTACACTGGCTGCGACGGACGCAACCCGAACTGTTCAACGTCGTATCGCGCTGGACAGATTTCGCCACCTATTGTTACGCCGTCTGGTTTGGGCGCGCTGTGCCGTGCAGCTATTCAGTCGCATCGTGGTCGGGGCTGTTGACGCGCGCTGCGCTCGATTGGGATGAGACATGGCTGGCGGCGCTTCAGCTCAACCGCGAGACACTGCCCCCGCTGGCAGATTTCACCGACGTTCAACAGGGCCTGACTGATGGGTATGCCGCACGCTGGCCTGCGCTCTGTGAGGTGCCATTTTATTTAGCAGTGGGCGACGGCGCGGCGGCGAACATTGGCGCTGGTGGCATAAGCGAACAATCCCCTGTGCTGACGGTTGGCACGACGGCGGCAATGCGTATCGTCACCCCGACTCCCGGCGCTGTGCCAACGGGATTATGGGCCTATCGCGTGGATGCGACTCGACAGCTGATAGGCGGCGCGACCAGTGAAGGCGGCAATATCTTCGCATGGGCACAGGACACGTTCCAACTCAATGCAGCCGACCTTGATCAGCGCTTGATAGGACGCGAACCGGGCGCGCACGGGCTGACTGTTCTGCCACTATTCATGGGTGAGCGCAGTCCGGGTTATCGGGCGGATGCTGCCGGGACGATTCTCGGCCTGCGATTGGATACCTCGCCGCTGGACATCCTGCACGGGCTGCTGGAAGGGGTCGCGCTGCGGCTGCGGTTGATTTATGACCTGATGGGCAGACCGGGCCAGGCCGTGCGGGCGAGTGGCGGGGCACTGGTACAGTCTGCGGCGTGGCGACAAATCATGGCGGATTGTCTGGGTGTGCCGCTGCATCTGGTCGA
>CAZTLI010000096.1:0-13975 GCA_964614375.1 uncultured Anaerolineaceae bacterium | reverse complement strand
GAAGCGTCCGACTCGCAACTAGAGCGCGACGCCGCCATTCGTGTGGCATTGGGGCAGTTGATTTTGCGCCATGCCGACTATCGCCCGCCGCCGCCGCCGACCACAGGCGAAAAATTCGCCGTCCAGCGCGCCCGCGCCTATTTGCGCCAGCATTATGCCGGGAATGTGTCGTTGGATGATTTAGCGGCGGAGGTCAATCTCAGTCCCTATCATCTGGTGCGGGTGTTCGGTGCAGAGGTCGGTGTGCCGCCTCATGCCTATCTGACGCATGTGCGTGTGGAACAGGCGAAGGCGCTGCTAGCCGCCGGACAGTCTATCGCCCAGGTCGCGGCGGATGTGGGCTTCACCGACCAGAGTCACCTCACACGCCGTTTTAAAGGGGTCGTCGGCGTGACTCCGGGACAATATCGGCAGGCGATTGGGTAGACAAATGGCTTTCGGGTAGCCTCACCTTTATGTGGATTATAATTTGATTGGATCGGTAGGGGAGGGCTGAAAACCAAAATATACAAAGGAAGCCTTTGCGCTTGTTCCGCCACACGTTAAAACGTGCGGCTACCTGAAAGACACGTCATCTGAAGATGACAAAACAGCCTATTCTTACACGACAAAAATTGCCCACTTCAGTGGGCGTGGCACTGTGGCAGCCAGATGATTTATCGTCTGGCTGCGAAAACGGCAAACTGCACAAAAGACAGGTTTTCAGCTACATTCAAAAAACTATTTTGAACTCTTATGGACTGTATCGACCTTCTTTGCGTATAATTGCTATTTTGATGGTATCTATTCAGCTATCCGTGAGATTTTGCCTGTTCGCAAGGCAACCCCTCCCCCCAACCAATCCCCTCCCCGAATTCAAGGGGTTTGCATAGCAAGGGGGACTTATACTGCGAAAGGTGGACTGTAGTGACCCGTAAAAGGCCTCCCCTGTATACGGGGGAGGTGGCACGCGCAGCGTGACGGAGGGGGTTTAAACGCAGGCGTATGGGTAGGTGAATAATTACTTTTGATGACATACTGCGGGATAACTTGCAACTTGGAACTATCTTCGGAGCGACATTTGAACACGTCATCATACACGCGCAAAAGTGAATTCATCGCCGGGATACGCGGGACGCTGCCTTTGGTGCTGGGCGCGATTCCATTTGGCATCATCTTCGGCGCGGTGGGCGTGGGCGGAGGCTTATCGCCCGCCGCGACAATGGGCATGTCGTTATTTGTGTTCGCGGGGTCGGCACAGTTCATCGCGGCGGGATTGGCGACGCAAGGCATTGGTATCGTCATCATCGTGCTGACGACCTTCGTGGTCAATCTGCGTCACGCGCTCTATTCGGCCTCACTTGCGCCGTATATGAAACATCTGCCGCAAAAGTGGCTGCTGCCGCTGGGCTTCTGGCTGACGGACGAGACCTACGCCGTCGTCATCACCCGTTATCCACAGGCAGACGAATCGCCCTATAAACACTGGTATCACTTCGGCTCATCCGTGATTATGTATACCAACTGGCAGCTCTGCACCATCATCGGCATCATCGCCGGACAGCAGCCCGGCTTGGCTGAATTGGGTCTGGACGTAGCCATGTCGGTGACATTCATTGGCATTGTCGTGCCGCTGTTGGTCAATCGTCCGATGGTGGTGTGTGCGCTGGTAGCAGGTGTGACCGCGCTGCTGGCCTATCCCATGCCCAACAAAATGGGTTTGATGGTCGCGGCTGTCGCGGGCATTGCGGCGGGCATCTTTATGGAAACGGTCATCACACCGCGTCGTGACCGGATGCTGGCAGTGACAGGTGAGCAGGAGGCGTCCTCATGACCGGCAGCGAACTGTTGATGATTGTGGGCATGACGGCAGTGACCTTTGGTGTGCGTTATCCCGTACTGGCGCTGGTGGGCAAATTGCAGCTACCAGACCGGGTGAGTCGCGCGCTGCGGTATGTGCCTGTAGCGGTATTAACCGCCATTATCGTGCCCGAACTGTTGATACGTGATGGCACATGGCAGGTCAATCCGACCAACGCCTATCTTGTTGCGGGGATTGTGGCGGCGCTGGTTTCCTGGCGCACGAAAAATCTGCTCATGACCATCGTCATCGGCATGGGTGTGTTCCTGCTCTGGCGTGCGGTGACAGGCGTTTGACTCGTTTTCTCATCTACAGACCTTCCAACCGCTGCCGAATTGTGCGGCGGTTTTTTGTTGGCTGTTACCCCCCAAAAGAGTGTCCTGTAGGGACGACCCGGCGTGGTCGTCCACGCTGCTTTGTGTCCTCTGTGTAACGCACTTGTGCGCCCTTTGCCGTTCCAATGCTTTTCGCTTGATACGTCGTCACAGGTCAGTATGGGTACTTCCCCTCGTAACACCACCGTAGAGCAAGCGTATTGCTGGCGTCATCATTCCCCGCGTCATACCCGCTACACTGGATATGGGGTTAAACTAAACAATGTGTGTCAGGGGGAAATGATGAAGAAAATCAGGGTAAACAGTTTACGGGCGGGCATGTTTATTGTGATAATGCTGCTGCTGGTGGCGTGCAATCTCACATCGCAGGCGGTACAGACGGTGCTGCCCAACACGGACACAGCCAGCGACACGCCTTCGCAGCCGAACGGCGGCAGCGCATCCCTGCCCACCCTCACACCAACGAACAACTTCACAATCATCCCCACAAGCAATACGTCCAACACCAGCGTATTGCCCGCCAGCACACTCAATCCCACACCACAAACCGCCTGTCTCGTCAACAGCACATGGCCTGCCTATACCGTGCAAAGCGGCGACACATTGACCAGCATCGCAACCCAAACAGGCAGCAGCGTCGATGAACTGGCGCAAGCAAATTGTCTGACCAATCCCGATATATTGACAGTGGGCACGGTGCTGTATGTGCCGCAGTTACCAGCAGGGAATACACCTGTCAATACACCCGTTGGACAGACACAAGCGCGCATCGTCAGCTTGAGTTCGAGCACACAGAGCGCCAATCCCGGCGCGCAGGTGACCATCAACTGGCAAATAGAAGGCGCGCAGATGGCGCTGGTCGAAATCTGGCAGGTATACAATCTCAGTCCGGGCAGCCCCAGCGTTTATAATGCCGATCCGCGCAATAATCTGCTGGCCCTGTACGATACGCTGCCGCTGACAGGCAGTTACACCTATCCCATTCCCGCCAATTTTGAGGGCGATGTCCGCTTTATCGTGTGGGCGGCGAATCGCCAGACTTCGACCACCGGCTCACAGGTCATTTACGAGCGATTGGCGTCGTCCTATGTGCATGTGACCGTCGCGACATCAACGTCAGGCGGGCAGCCCTGCTATCCAACTTTCTATCGCAATACCTGCAATCTGCCCTTGCAACGCGCGACAACACAGGCGGCCTATCAAGCCTTTGAGCGTGGGTTTATGTTATGGCGCGCCGATACCGAAGAGATATTCGTATTTGCCGCGCTGACATCGGGTTCGTATGGCTCGGTTTATCGCTATCCACTGTCTACGTATACCAATTTGCCATCCAACCCCGTGACCGACACGCCACCATCAGGCCGCACATCGCCTGTGCAAGGTTTCGGACGTGTGTGGGGCAATCATGCGTCCGTGCGGAATCTGCTCGGTTGGGGACTCGCGCCGGAAGCGGGGTATACGATGACGGTAGCCTTCACCCGCGCGCCCGTACAAGCCCCCTATTTCTATATGACCATGCCCGAAGGTGGATTGGCAGTACAGGTATCCAATACCAACACCTTCGCCCTCGAAGCGCCGTAGTCAAGGTCATGAATACCGAATTTCTATTAATAGCTGGACTGATTGGGTCTGATTCGATTGCTAAAAGCCTCATTCGTGGGGCTTCCTCAATTTTAGCCGCATGACTTTAGCACACGGCGCGAGGACACAGGACAAAATTTTACATTCTCCCAATATCCGCAAAACACGTTCATGCCTAGAATCAAGGCAGTGTTTAGTCTATCAGGGGAGACTTAACCCATGTTGCAACGATTTGTTTTGTTAGCCATAGCTGTACTTAGCCTTGCCGCCTGTAATTTTAGCAATGTGCGAGTCGAGCAGGGCGGTGACGGTACGACCAATGTCACCATCACACTCACCGAAGCCGAAGTCAACACCATCATCCAGAATGCGCTCAACAACAGCGCCAATCCGCTGCTGCGTAACCCCAGCATTGATCTGCAACCCGGTCAAATCGTGATTTCGGGCGAACATGACCGCCGCGATGGTGGCGGACGTATATCGGGCACGGTCACGCTCACAGCCGCGGTTGTTGATGGCGACGTACTCGTGCAAATCACCAGCGCACAGATTGATGGTTGGGATGCGACGGATGCGCGTATTGAGCAGTTCAACCAGCAGCTTGCACAGGGGCTTGGTGGGCGCGCCCGCCAAAATAATCCGCGTGCGACATTAACCACCATCACCATCACCGACACCGAGCTACAAATCACCATTAACGTTCAGACACAAAACTGATAGTGGCTGTGTTATAGTGGGCGGGCAGCAAATAGTCACATATCAAAGCCAATTTTGGCGGACATTCGTAGGGACACGGCACGCCGTGTCCGATTGCCTATTTGTGACGCTCCCCACGAATAAATTCTGGGGCTTCTGTTGCACGCTTGCCCCAACGGGCTACGTTATGCAACACGGATGCGTCCCATCCGGTACTGCAAGTGTCGTCTGAGCCTATTCTGCTTCTGTACGACATACCAATTATACCACAAAATGGGGTGGCATGGCGGATTTTGTCTCGGCTATTGTCGGACAAAATCCAGTCACACGTACCACGCGCCTTATATCCCCATAGCTAAATCAAGGGGCTTTACGGCGCACATTGGTAATTTCAGGCATAATCGAGACAAGGCGCTTTAGCCCCTTGTGCAACAGGCTGAAGCCCGCTGCCAATGAGTTACGTAGAAAAGGTCATACGATGCCAAAACCCATCCAGCGACAAACGCCCAAACCCGGTCAGGAGAGCGTGTGGGATTATCCCCGTCCGCCGCGTGTAGAACGGACAGACAAACGCATCAGAGTCGTGTTCAATGGCGTGACCATCGCCGATACAACCCGCGCCTATCGCGTCCTCGAAACCAGTCATCCACCCAATTACTACATCCCGCCTGATGATGTGCAGATGGACTATCTATCCCCGACAAAACGGAGCACATTTTGCGAATTCAAAGGCGAGGCCCGCTATTGGACAGTGAAAGTCGGGGAACGCCCGGTCGAAAATGCGGCGTGGGGTTATCTAAAACCGACTCGCGGCTTCGAGGCCATACGGGGTTTCGTGACGTTCTATCCCGGTTTGATGGACGCCTGTTATGTGGATGACGAACGGGTCACGCCGCAGCCGGGTGGATTTTATGGCGGATGGATTACCAGCGATGTCGTCGGCCCCTTCAAAGGCGAACCGGGCACGATGGGCTGGTGATGTTAAACGAGTACCGCGTGTTTGGCGATAATCTTGCGCGCTTCATCGGCGCAGCCCACAAACCAGAAATCCCGACCCGGAATCCGATTCAATAACTGCTGAAACGTGTCTAACACGGTCATACTCACACGGTCCTGGGTGACATACACCGTGATGCCCACGCGCAACACTTTGAGGGCGCGCCGATGGTGTGGCAGCGGACTGCCCGCCGGGATTTGCGCCCCATCGACATATTCATTGATGAAATGTATCGGATACGTAATTCCCTGCACGACGGTCATATCCATCACGGTGTCGAGTGCGATATGATAATCTTTCCATGACCATTGCGGGTGATAAAGGGCATGAATGACCTTTTTTTCTGCATTGTCCCATTTGACTTCGATGTGCTTCATAGCATCCCCGATGTTTGCCGTATTCAACGTATTTGTAATGAATGGTTATATTCAGTGTAGCGCACTAGACTTGCGAAACATCTTACTGAAGCAAAGCTGACATCAATCTGAAGAAAAAGGCTCATGGATAGAATCGGTGCAGACAAGCGGTATAAATCGCTCGCCCTGCAATAATTGCGCTACTTTTGACCATGAGCCGAAGAAAAAGGCAGACGCCCGTGTGAAGTCAAGCGTCTGCCCATGGTGGAAAGATTAGGGATTAAGGTGCGCTAGTCAGGAACATCAGCCGCCCCGGTTGCCGCGACCTCCACCATTGCCGCCACCGTTGCCGCCGCCATTGCCATTACCGTTACCGCCACCGTTGCCTCCGCCGTTGCCGTTGCCTCCGCCGTTACCATTGCCACGTCCATTACCGTTATTACCGCCATTGCCACGCCCATTGCCGTTGCCGTTACCCCGTTGGCTGCTTTCGGTCTGTGCATCGACACTCGTATCATCATCGCTGTTCCGTCCATGACCAATGGCACGTCCCGGCGCGAGGTCAGACGGATGCACATCATAGACACGCATCACCGCACCCCAGCCGCGTGCATGGGCATCTGCTAAGATACTGTCCACATCGTCACCGAATTCGGCTGCCAGCAAATAGGCACGGGTAATATTGCCGAAGCCGTTGCCCGCGCAGTGCAGCGCCATGACTTCTTCATAGCTCACGCCGAATTCTTCAGCGATTGCCAGCGCAACAGGATGTT
Source organism: uncultured Anaerolineaceae bacterium (assembly GCA_964614375.1). GTDB lineage: Bacteria > Chloroflexota > Anaerolineae > Aggregatilineales > Phototrophicaceae > CAZTLI01. Next base: position 7,397 of record CAZTLI010000096.1, on the reverse strand, counting down.
CATTATTGCCGCCACAGAGTTCGACTGCTTCTCCGGGTTCTTCCGTCGCTTCAGGATCGGGTGTGACTTCCGGTTCGGGTGTGATTTCGGGTTCAGGTGTGACTTCTGGCTCTTCAGTCGCTTCCGGGTCTTCTTCAACCACTTCCAGGCTGACCGCCTGAATGGTGTCGTCATTGAGCAGATAGCCAATCACAATGACGTACATACCCGGTTCGAGGGTGGAAGGATTGAATGCACCTGCGGGCGCAACCACCACATCACCCACAATGATGTCATCACCCACAAAGTCGATTGTGCCTTCGATTTCGACCAGCAGCGGGTCAATTTCGCCGGTGTCATCGGTGCCATCCTGCGCGAAGGCAGGCAGCGCCATCACGACAATAGAAATGAGAGCAATGATGAGGAAAAGACCTTTGCCTTTAAATAGAGAAAACATGAATTTGCGCCTCCTAAACTCAGCTATCGCATGTTTACGTTCATTAAATCGTTTGGGAGGCACGAAGGTTACAGGTACTTTTGGGGGATGCAGGTGGTTACTTCCGCAGCAGTCCTTTATAGATGCCATCTTCAGAACCGGGGATGGGAATCGCGCCGACAGTCTTGACGTAGAAATCGACAGGCCCCGCCGCGCCGATGATGCCATAAACATAACCCTGTTCCCACAGGGCGTGCAGGCAGGCGAGGAGTAAGGCGGTGCCTGTCCCGCGTCCGCGTGCGCCTTCATCGACACCCGTTGGCCCAAAAAAGGCTCGGGCGGTGGTATCGTAACAGCCAAAACCGATCAGCGCGTTGGCCTCGACCGCGATAAAACACGACGGCGGCGACTTGCTGAAGGCGACATCACACTCGCTGCGCCAATACGCGCTAAAATGTTCACCCACCCAATCAACGACACGGTGCTTTTCTGGCGGTAGCGGACGACGAATGGTGATGCCTGCCGCGTGTTGTTGTTCCAATACAGGCGCTAGCGGCGGTAAATCATACAGGCGAACCAGTAAGTCGGTCATGATAGTTTGCGTTTCACCAATCGCATTCAACGAATTGAGGATGACTCTACCGCAATTCGCCGACAATGCCTATAGCAAGGGGGCAACGGCTCTTTCGATATGCTGCAATTCAGTCGCTTGAATGATTTTCTCGCGGATGGTTGTCGCATCGGGTATCCCATGACAGTATTTAATGAGTTGTCCGCGCAGTTCCCGGATAGCGACAATGACGGGTTTGCGCGTCGTCTCAACAGTGAGGCGCGCCTGTCGCAGCATCGCCCACGCTTTATCGCTGTATGTGGGTTGGGGCAGGGGGACTCCGGTTTGTAATTCATGCGCGATTTGGCGAAATAGCCAGGGATTGCCCAATGCCGCCCGACCAATCATCACACCATCGCACCCTGTTTCCGCGAACATCCGGCGCACATCGTCGGCGCTATAGAGGTCGCCATTGCCGATTACGGGTATCGTTTTCACTGTTTCTTTCACCTGCCGGATGATGTCCCAATCGGCAACGCCTGTGAATCCCTGATCGGCATAACGCCCATGGACGGCAATCGCCCGCGCGCCCACATCTTCGGCGGCTCTGGCGAAGGTAATCGCCGTGGGTTTGCCCGATTCAAAGCCCGCCCGCACTTTCACCGTCACGGGCACAGCCACCGCTTTCACGACAGCCTCGACCACCGCTGTCGCCGCATGGACATCTTTCAGCAGTGCCGCGCCACCGCCTTTTTTCGCGACTTTGGGCACCCAGCAGCCCATATTGATGTCGATGATGGGCGCGCCTTCGTCGGCAATAATCTGTGCCGCTGCCGCCATAGTCTGAGGGTCGCCGCCGAACAACTGCACCGCAAACGGCTTTTCGGCGGGCGACCAGTCAAAACGTTGATATGTCCGTTCACGCTGGGTTTTGTATTGCATCGCCGTGCTGCTGAGTAATTCGGTACACACCAGCCCACAATCACCAATGTCGCGGCATAACGTCCGAAACGCATAATTCGTCTGCCCCGCCATCGGCGCGAGGCTCAGCGGTATGTCTATCGGGATGTTCCCAATCATGAAAGGTTTCAGCAAGGATTGGGTGAGTGTTGTTGGATGAGTCAGCATGAATGCGGGTGTCCCTCTACAAAATCATGTGCATTATGCCATGAAGTCCCGGTAACTTGTAGCCGCTGAGAGGGTTATGCCCTGTCGAATATAAAAAATTTCCCAATTTTTTGCATAGGCCGCTGCCCAACCAGGAAAACGTCATATAATGAAATTGTATTTGAGCAGTTTTTCACAGACAGGTCTATTGTGGAGTCCTTATGCCCAGCATCCTCTATGTCGAAGACAACTATGATAACCGCTTTATCGTCCGTAAGTTTCTGGAGCACATGGGCTATAAATATCTTGAAGCCTTCACTGCCGAGGAAGGCATAGCCCTGGCGCATACCCAGCTTCCCGACCTGATTTTGATGGACATCCACCTGCCCGATATGAGCGGTTTGGATGCTATCGGACAGGTGCGCGCCAATCCGCAATTGCAATTTACCCCCATCGTCGCGCTCACAGCCGATGTTCATACCCGGCAAGAATGCCTCGATGCGGGCTGCAACGCCTATCTCAACAAGCCAGTTAGTTACGGTCAAATGCTCCGCACCATTGCCCAGATGCTCCCCATGCCTGCATAAGTGGATGTGTATTGAAAACGATTATGCCCATAAATGTGAGCTGGCACTCAACCCTTCCTGAGACAATCTATTACGACATCTACGGCATCTGGACGTGGGAAGAATATTTCGCCGCCTTTGAAGAGGAATTAACCCTTGCGCGCAGTCTGAAAGGCAAGCGCTATGAGGTCATCGGCAATTTGCTGGACGCCTCTATCATACCGCGTGGGCCGGGGATCAGTTATGTCTACAGCACCATTAAACGTTCCCCCGACAATTTGGGTCAGGTGGTGCTGGTCACCCGCAGTTCATTCATCATTGCAGCGTTGAAAATGCTGCTCAAATTGTATCCCTCCTCGCGCGACTCGCTGTACATCACCGACAATATGGAAGACGCCGAACACTATGTCCGGTCGGTGCGCGCTGCCCTGAGTGATTAACCCGCTTTCTCCCCATGAAACCAAACGCCTCATTTTGACGTATACCTCCATAGACGCGGCCCGGCGTGTATGTGGATGACCTTGCACCAACCTGAACACATTCTGTTAAGTTGTCGTGTGCAATGTAATCTATAATTTAACTCACGCATCACAGGAACTTTACATCGGCATTTTATCATTGGCATTTATAGTCAGGGACAACCCGTTTATCCGTTGTCCAACTGCACAGGAGACGGACACAATGAACCCACGCATCCTCTACGTTGAAGACGAACCGATCAATCGCCGTCTGGTGAACAAGATGCTTAAGGCGATGGGCTTCGATTATCTGGAAGCTGAAAATGGGAAGAACGGTATCAATATGGCGCAGCGGGAGCGCCCTGACCTCATTTTGATGGATATTAATCTGCCCGATATGAATGGGCTGGATGTGACGCGCGTCATGAAAGAGACACCGGGATTGAATGATATTCCTGTGGTGGCGTTGACTGCCGACCCCAATACTTATCGTGACTGCCTGGAAGCGGGCTGCGACGCCTACCTCAATAAGCCCGTCAGCCTGCCTTTGATGCTGCGGACAATTACGCAATTTCTGCCTCAGACGGCCTGATAATAGGCATCCAGCTTACCCTGATTGCGGACGCTGAAAGCTAAAATCCTATTTTCAGCAAGCAATCAAAGTCTCCCACAAAAACGCCCAACCGCATTAAAAACAGACGACTCCGAGTGTTTAGCCCGGAGTCGTTTCGACTGCCTAACAGTCGTGGGTTGGGAGTGTACCCTCGCAGGCCACACCCCAGAGGTGTACTTACTGGAGGGTATACCCCCTATGACCTAACATTGATGATCACCTCCTTTTCACTAACCCGACAATGCAGACAGCTTATCACATTTTGGTAAACGGCGCAAGCACTTTTTTGCCCCTTATTACCCATTTCGACAGGATGTGACCCGTTATGGATAATAGTGCAATCTCCGCAACCTGTCGCACATCACCCGCTGCTTCCTCATTGTGCTATAATCCATATCGTAATAAATCGACTCTCCGCCACGCAAAGGTACATGAATTGTCTATCCTGAAGACGATGCAAAAGAAACGCCTGCTGTTTCCGATTGTGAATGGCGTTGTGTTTGTCATGTTGTTCGCGGTGATTGGTTATTATCTCTCCGATGTTGGGCGCTGGACACTGGTAGGACTCGGGTTCGGTCTGGGGATTGGGCTTGCTGTTGAATTTGGTCTGGGATTAATTGGCGGTTGGATATATCGTCGCCGGGTGACTTTAGCTGTAATTATCGAACTTTTTCTCATCATCGCCTATATGGGGCCATTTATCTATATGTATGTCCAGACCACACCGCAGCACTTCACTGTCTGCTGCATCGAAGACAGCGGTCTGGGCGATGACGCTGAAGCGGTACACATTCCTGTCGCCGATGGCGAAATACTGGCAGGCTGGTATGCGCCGCCAACCGATGGTTCGGGCGCGGTAGTCATGGTGCTGCATGGCAGTCGCGGTGATCGTAGAGGGTCACTGAGTCATGCGCGAGTGTTACATCAAGCAGGCTACGGTGTGCTGGTATATGACCAGCGCGCATCCGGCGAGAGCACAGGCGAACGACAATCCATCGGCCTATATGACCAGCGCGACATCACGCCCATTATCGACTGGTTGATTGCCCGTCCCGAAGTGGATGCAGACCGCATCGGCGGTGTCGGACTGTCATTAGGCGCACATATTCTGGTCATGGCAGCCCCCGATGAACCCCGGTTACGGGCAATATGGGCGGATGGCTTGAGTATCAGCAGTATCGAAGATGTACCACCCGATAACAGTGTGTCGGATCAATTTATTAGGTTCATTAATCGTCAGGCTCTCTGGATAGCGAGCATCTATCTCGGCGTACAGCCCGTCCCCTTCAGCGAACGCATCCCCCTAATCGCCCCGCGTCATCTGACGCTCATCGCGGGTGGACTCGACCGTTATGAAGCCGATTTCAATCGCAATTATGAACCGCTGCTAGGCGAAAATGGCACATTATGGGTGATCGAGAACGCGCCGCATGTCGGCGGTCTGTATGTCATCCGCGAGGAATATACCGCGCGTATGCTTGACTTCTTTGAGGCCGCTTTCTCGGAATGATACGCTGTGTCATGGTGTGATGGGATCACCCGTCCAGACAGCTTCAAAAGCGTCACCGGGAACGGTCTTCAGTTGGTCAAGGTCTTCATCATCCCAACGTGGATCGGATGCGCCCGTGATGAACCAGCTTGTGCCATTGTCCGCCACAATCATGCCATACCGCTGCATCGCTTCCAGAATCACCCGCGCCTGTCCATAATAGCCGCTGATGTCGAAATCAGGCCGCAGTCGAAAACGCAGTCCCATCGGCGGCAGCGACGGGTCATCGCTGCTGGACGCCCAGTGTGTCGCGGGCAAAATGAAGGCGCGCTGCGTCTCTTCAACCGTGAAACGCACGGCATGACGAATCTCACCTGCCGCCACCTCGTCATAACGCACCAATCCGGGCACGATTGGCAGTCCGGCGGCATCGGCGCTCGTCCAATACAGCGGACGCAAGCGATTCGACAGCAAATCAAATACCGCGCCCGATGACGCATCCCAACCCACGCCGTTGAATTCCGCGTTATATAGCTCGTACAGCACACAATTCGTCGTATCCACGACCAGCACATGACGGTCACCGCCATTTTCGACAGGCGCGTCCGCCGGAATGGGATAGGGACCGGGGTCGCTTTCATCGCCATAATCGGTGAAATTAATCGGCACAAGCGGCTGGTCGCCGCCGACAGTGATATACGGAATGCCATACATGCCGCCACCGCCAAAATCGGCGTGCAGATGTGTATCGCCATATTGACTGATTGACGCGATATAAGCGTCGGAATTCGGGTGTACAGGCGCGTCGGAAATGTCCCAATTCCAGGGATTATCCGCCGGAAATACCGGGCAGCCTTCGAGTGTCGGACTGGCGGTGAACGTATCCGGCGTCCAGCCATCCTGCGCGAGGGCGGTTGTGACGAACAGCAAGATACAAATAGGAACGATTAAACGGCGCATCATAATACCCTCTTTTGAAAATTGAGACATTGTATTACTAGCATACTCCAGTTGATCGTGAAATATTTACCGAATTTCGATAATCTTACACTTCATTACAAGTCGTACAGATATAAATCGCATTGAATAATAATTGAACGTCTGTGATTCAGCTTACAGTCGTTGTGTGGACGTAGGGCTTGCGTATGCGCGAGTGGGGGCGACCTGTTTATAATAGAAGCAGGTCGTGACTACGAAAGGCGTAAAATGGTTCGCAAATCGGTCGCTCTAATAGTCGTGGTGCTGCTGGCGGCATCATGTGCCAGTGGGATTCCACAGGTCACACCGACCTTTGCGCCTACACGCACTGATACGCCCACGCCTGAACCGACCGCTATCGCGCAAGAAGCCGCTTCGCGCACACCGATTCCGACGCTGACCGATACCGCGACGATGACATCAACAGCGTCACCAACCGCGACCCATACGCCGTCATCGACACCGACGGCAACGCTGACGCCTTCCGATACGCCGACAGGCACACAAACACCATCCAGCACGCCCACCCATACACCGACAGCGACGGCGACGCCTTCGCCCACTGCAACTCAAACGGCGACGAATACCCCGATTCCAACCGAGACCGAAACACCACTGCCAACCAATACGCCGTCGCTAACGCCGCTGCCATTGCCCGCGACGCCCACCAACACCCCGATTCCAACCGCGACCCACACGCCCACAGTGACCAATACGCCTGTGCCGAGCGCGACGGCGACACCGATTCCGACCAATACACCAACGACACCGCCGCTGCCGACTCTCACGTCATCGCCACAGGTACAGCCGACCAGCACGCTCTCACCCGACCAATTGACGCAAATCTGGGCGAATGTCACCGCGACGGCTGCCGCACGGATTACACCATCGGTTGAACCGACACGCGACATCACGCCGACACTGGTGACACCCAACCCGGATACGGGTATCGTCTCGACTCCTGTCGTGGTTGTGAGTTCACCCGAACCCGATGTCCCGCCCTCAACCGCATTTCCAACGCCGACAAATGCGCCAACGGTTGACCCGGTAATTGTGCCCGTGCGTCCAACGATTGCTTTTCCACCACCTGCGCCACCGACATTCACGACCTTTAGCGGTGGGGCACTGGTCTTCACGACCAATGGGGGTATAGCCGGCGTATCGGGCGTGCCTGTGCCGGGTGGAGATGTGAGCTTCATTAGTTACAACCCGGTTTTTGCC
>CAZTLI010000095.1:0-14042 GCA_964614375.1 uncultured Anaerolineaceae bacterium | reverse complement strand
GAAGCGCCGCGCAACTGCTGGACTGAGCAGTTTGTCCCACACTGACTTGAGCGTGCTGCGCCCGGTGCTGCGATTGAGGGTGCCATGTGGCGATAACACCAGCGGAATACCCATTTCGACAGCGACAGGCGTCACCAGCAAATTCTCTACGGTGCGGAATTCATGACAATGCACCATATCAACGTCATGCAAGAGTGCTGTCGCTGCCTGTTTCATCTTATTTGGCGTCGAGAGATTGAAGCGTCCACGCAAACCCACCGATAGATTAGGCACGCGCATCACCCGGACACCATTACATCGCATATCCAGCGCACCGCTGAATCGTGTGTGTGGGTCGAGCGCGTCGGTTGTCAGCACAGTAACGCGATGTCCCTGTGCGACGAGGGCCTGTGCCATACCTTCAACTGCCCGCACGACACCGCCAAAGGCATAGGCAGGCGCATAATAGGGCGTGAGATGCAGAATATGCAGCGGGCTATCGGTCATCGCTGGTTACTGTTTCCGGTTGTTGCCACGTTCGATACGCACCCGCATAATGGTCGCGAGGATGTGCTGCGCCGCGGCCTTGTCGTTGTCTTCCGACGCGACTTCAAACGCCGCTTCGAGTTCGGCTATAGCATCATCAAAGCGCAAGACTCGCGCCAAAAGTAACCCCAGTCGCACGCGAATGGGGGTAATTACGGGATACGTATCAATCATCTCACGCAGCGTCAATTCGATTTGTGCGATATGCCCTTGTACGGCGTATTCATTCAATAGCAAGTCCAACTGTCGCAAACCCTCCGATTCGATGCGCTGCTCCAGATAGAAATGCGTTAATCGCAGCCGTTCGTTGGCGTCCTCACTATTCATCATGATGCAGATGGACGCACGGCGTACTGGTCGAGGTCAGGCAGCAGTACCACGCTTTCCTGTTCATTGGGGTCGGTACGGGCGATGACTGCGGTGCAGGGTTCGGTCTCGCTTAAATTGCCGGGAAGATGCGGCACGCCCGCCGGGATATAGATGAATTCACCCGCTTTGACCGTCATGTACGCCGCAAGGTCTTCGCCATACCACATCTCGCCGTGACCGCTGAGGACATAAATCGCGCTCTCGTGATGTTCATGCAGGTGTGCTTTGGCGCGTCCGCCGGGTGGGATAGTCAACAGGTGCATACACAAACCCTGTGCGCCCACGCTTTCGGCAGAAATGCCTTCAAAATAGGCAAAACCCTGTTTGCCGCCATATTGTGATTGAGGCCGAATCAATTGGCAGGTGGTTGTCGTTTCTTTCATAGCTGTGCCCTTCACCTGAATGGTCGTGGTTTCGCCCCATTATAAAAGGTGTGCGGTGCTCCGGCTACTGAATCCAAAAACGGGCAGGTTGCCCGTTTCTGGAAAATGGAGGGGGAGGGGGAAATTTTAATATGGGACAACTAGAAAGAACAATTTGTTGGTGTTATCTATTTTCACTATAGCGCGATTTCTTAACCCAGTCGATAGCACCTTTGTCTCATTACACAGGGTCTATCTTTGTGTTTTGCTGCCATTTTCGCTGTTGTTAACGTTCAGGTGGTCGGTTGGGTGTTGCACCGACCAGCATGTGACCGGGCGCTGATCGGTTTGAAGCGTTTGCAATGACCGTTCTGGCCTGTTGATTAGTGGATTGGTTTCTTCTGGATCACAATAGTGCGATTTTGAATGCCGCCCAGCAGTTCGGTGCAATCCAGATTGATGGTGGTCATATCTGACTTCAAAACAGAGATAACAGTGTCATTTGCGTAGGTGACGATGCCCTCAACATTGATTTTGCCATGTTTATAGACTGAGATTTCTTCGCCCACACGAGGCCACATGAGTCGTTGTTGCAAGGACATACTGGCACCCTCTTTTACATTTTTCATAAACACGTTTTCAGTATAGGTGAGGCTCTATGTCATGTATATAGTCCTAAAATACTAATTGGGCTTAACATTGCGTGAAACCTTAAGTTTTGGGCGACAATTCAACAACGAAAGATTAACACTTGCTGTAATTTAAAAGCTATTGGCATCAAAAATCGAGTATGGGTCACAATCAAATTATGGATTGTGCGGCCTCATGGCTGCCTGACCTGTTAACAATGGCGCGGACATATTTTCGGGAATAGCCAACCCTGACACCTGCAACACCGTCGGCGCAATTTGCGTGATATGGGCATGGTGCAGAATCGTGCCCGCGTCGATACCATAACCTGCGATAATCAGGGGTATCGTCATATCTTCGGGGATATTCGCGCCGTGCAGGTCATCATGCCCACCATGATCGGCTGTGATGACAATCAATGTGCTGTCACGGATTCCCATCTCATCGAGTATGCCCAACAATCGCCCGATTTGCGCGTCGGTAAACTGCAATTCGTAGATGTAACTGTCGCTCATCCAACCATCGCTGTGTCCAAAATAATCGGGATTGGGGAAGTGGACGAACAGCAGGCGATCACCCGCATTCAAGCGTTCGATGGCGGCGGTGACGATGCTGGGGTCGCCTGATACTGGGAATTCGTAATAGACACTATCAGGATAGTGAAATTGGTCGAGCTTGTTTTTGCCGACAATCATTGCAGACGGAATGCCATTTTCTGCCGCGATGGACAGAAATGTCGGGATATTGAGCCGTTCTGTACTAGAGCTGTTTTCAGTCACGCCATGTTCATCCACATCCAGTCCGGTGAATAATGACGCATGAGCAGGCACTGTCGCAGGTGGATAGACCGTTTGTGCATCCCATGCCACCGCGCCGCCTCGCGCTAAGGATTGCACAATGGGCATATTGGCCTGCTGCATCGCATCAGGACGCGCGCCATCCAGCGAAATCACTATCACATGCGTCAGACCATCTGCGATGGGTTGATAGATGGGTGTGGTGTCTTGTGCGGAGGCTGATAGCGATAGATTGAGGCAACTCAACAGCAAAAACAGCCGCAAACGATACATACAGACTCATCCTCATCATTTCGATTTCTAATACGGAGATTGTGCAAGATGTAGAAGCAGTGGGGTACAATGTTTGAGGTTACGAGTGTATAAGGGCAATCGGAGACGAAAACTAACTGCTGCAATTATGCAGTCGAAAGAATCAATGTTATGACTCAAATTCAGGGCCAGCAATTGTTCGGTTGCCCAAACTATATCATCGCTAATAACCTCGATACCTTCAAATTTCAGTCTCAATCATGTAACTCTATCATAGCAGAATTGGATGATGAAACCACATTGGTTTGATGTCCATTGTCAGATAGACCAGCAATACGTTATGCTTGGGTCACTAAGCCCAGATAACAGGAATTGAACACCATGAACCGACCTATTATTGGCATCACCACGTCTGGACGCCATGAAACCAATTGCCAATCGCGCTTTTACAATGAACACTTTGCGGTAGCGACTCTGTACGTGGATGCTGTGCGCCGCGCTGGTGGCTATCCGCTATTGCTGCCCCCCGGCGAATCCGATTGGGAAGAGATTATCGACCTGCTGGACGGTGTGATCATTACGGGCGGTGGCGACATCGACCCGGTGCATTACGGCGGCAATCGTGAGCATGAAAAGGTGGCGCGTATCGACCCCGAACGCGACGCAACGGAACTGGTTTTCACACGCTTACTGGTGGAACGGGGTGACCAACCGATGCTGTGCGTTTGTCGTGGATTGCAAACGTTGAATGTCGCGTTAGGCGGGACATTATATGAACATATTCCCGATGTCCGCGACCCGGATATTCATCGGCAACCGGATGGCGATTGGGCGGTGCAGCCCGTTGATGTGCAGGCGGACTCCCTATTGGCACAGGTGATGGACAGTACGCATGTCGAGACCTATTCGGGACATCATCAGGCTGTGAAAGATGTCGCGCCGGGATTGACTGTCTCTGCAACCGCGCCCGATGGCATTATTGAGGCGCTGGAATTAGAGGGGCATCCCTGGCTGGTGGCGGTGCAATGGCATCCCGAAAAATCGGCAAAAGATGACCCCACGCAGCAGCGTATTTTTGATAGACTCGTTCAACAAGCAGCGGCACGCAAAGCTGCCCGTACACAGATGGCAATGGGAGAGTGAACGGTGGTGAATAATCCAATTCGATTGGCATTGCTTGGCGCGGGATTATTTGCACAGGGCGCGCATGTCCCGGCTTTGTTGGAACTAACAGACGACTTTGAAGTGGTCGCTGTATGCAGTCGCACCGAAAAATCCGCAGCAGCAGTCGCGGCAATGTTCCCACACCCGGTTGATGTTGTCACCGACACGGATGCGCTGTTGGCGCGCGACGATATTGCCGCCGTGAACATCGTCCTGCCCATTGCGCTGCTGCCAGATGCTGTTGAACAGGCGCTCCAAGCGGGCAAACACGTCATTAGCGAGAAACCCGTTTCGCCTGATGTGGCTGTAGGACGAAAATTACTGAATACGTATAACCAGACGAATGGCCTCGTATGGCAGGTGGCGGAGAACTTCCGCTACGAAAATGCCCACATTAAAGCGGCAGAAATTGTGCAGCGGGGCGACATCGGCAAACCTGTGACATGCCAGTGGATGCACTATGCCCACCTAAATCCTGACAATCCCTATTATCAAACATCATGGCGGCGCGATGGCAGTTTTCCGGGTGGCTATTTGCTGGATGCAGGCGTGCATTTCATCGCCACGCTGCGCTTGATTCTGGGCGAAATTGCCAGCGTCAGCGCGAAAGTGGTCAGCACCCGCGCTGACCTCCCCCCTGTCGATACCCTGTCAGCAGCCCTGCATTTTGACAACGGCGCAGTAGGGTCATATCTGGCGAGTTTTGCGGTTGGTGCGCCCTTTGACCAACATCTGCATATTGTGGGCGATAAGGGCGCGCTGCGGATGGATCGCAATTGGGTGGAAGTGACCGTTGGCGCGGATACGATGCGGTATAATGTCGCAGGGAGTCAGGGTGTGCGCCGGGAGTTAGCGGCCTTCGCTGCCGAAATACGCGGCGAGGCGATGGGTATCAACACACCACAGCAAGCCTTGCAAGACGTTGCCATCATGGAAGCCTTTTTCCGCTCATCAGAATCCGGTCAGTCCGTCGCGCCGGAACGAATCGTATAAATACAGTTAATGCGCTGCCCAGAACGCGAATAAATCCTGCAAGAATTGTTTGTTGTGCATGGGCACTATCATAAACACATGCCCGCCCGGATAACGCTTGAGTTCAGCATTGGGGATGCGTTCGGCGATGGCGTCTTGATAATGCGGCGGCACAAGGATGTCATCGGGACTGCTGACGACCAGCGTCGGCGCGGTAATTTTAGGGATTTGGTCGAGAATATCGAATTGGTCAAAGGCCGCGCGCTGTAGATCATATCCAGCGCGTGTTTGTTCATAGGGGTCAACGGGCGCATTCGCCCACGCATTGGTGTAGCGTTCATAGCGGAAACTATCTTCGCCCAGCAAGAAGATGGCGTTATAGCGATTGATAATCTCGCGCGAGACACCTTCGTCTCGCATCTGCCATAATGTTGTGAACAGAAAATCCGCGCGCGTTGGGCGTTCGACATTGGCTGCCAGCGATACCGCAATTACCAGACTTCTAATTTTTGCCGGATGGCGCAGTGCCAGCGTCATGGCGATACTACCGCCCATCGAAATGCCAAATATATGCGCGGCAGACAGGTTATGTGCATCCATTATTGCCGCGATGTCATCCGCCATATCGTTGATAGTTGTGGGTGTATTCTTAGGTGTGACCGTTTGCCCTGAACCACGATTATCCACCGCGAGGACATGATACTGCTCTGCAAAGAGACGCCGCAGGTTGGCGCTGCCGATGCTGCTGCTGTGGTCAGAAAATCCGGTGATGAACACCACCGGGTCGCCCGAACCGTCCAATTCATAATGCAATCTAACGCGGTTGCGTTCAAATATCGGCATAGACAGTTGCTCTGTTAAACCTTGATTCCGAGTATATCAAATAGAAACGCAAACACATCGGCGCGTTCTTCGATGAGTTTGGTCGTCGGTTTGCCCAGGCCGTGCCCTGCTTTCATCTCGACACGCAGCAAAATCGGATTTTTGCCTTTGTATGTTGATTGCAGGGTCGCGGCAAATTTCTTAGCGTGCATGGGCACAACCCGGTCATCGGTGTCTGCGGTGGTGATGAGCGTCGGTGGATAGTCCACGCCGGCTTTGACATTATGCAGTGGGGAATAAGCCATCAGAAAATCGAAATGGTCGGGATTTTCTTCGCCATTGCCATATTCGTAAGTCCAGTAGCGCCCGGCAGTGAATTTGTGATAGCGCAGCATGTCAATCACCGGCACATGGCACAGCACTGCGCCATACAAATCGGGACGTTGCAGCATACACGCCGCGACCAGCAGCCCGCCATTGCTGCGCCCTTCAATCGCCAGTTTATCACGACGGGTATAACCATTCATGATCAGCCATTCCGCCGCCGCGATGAAGTCGTCGAACACATTTTGCTTGTTTTCCAACATACCGGCTTTGTGCCATTCCTCCCCATATTCCCCGCCGCCGCGCATATTTGCTAGCGCGAAGATGCCACCATGCGCTAACCATGTCTTGATCCAGGGATAATAGATTGGCGTGTAGCTGACGTTAAATCCGCCATAGCCATAGAGAATCGTGGGATTCTCGCCAGCCAGTGGCAATCCTTTTTTGTGGCACAAAAACATGGGGACGCGCGTGCCATCTTTTGATGTATAAAACACTTGCCTGGTTTCATACGAATCGGTATTGGCGGATTCTGATTCTTTGAATGGCGCGAGTATTTCCGTTTCAAAATGATAGCGCAGCGCGGTTACTGGATACAGAAATGAATAAAAGGTCATGAATAAATCGCCATTATCGACCTTCCCCTGTAATTCGAGGATAGTACCGATGGTGGGCAGTTCAATCTCGCGTATGTAGAGACCATCCATGTCATAGAGCATCACCCGGTGATAGGCATCGTGGAGATAGACGGTGACAAAATGATTGTTGACGATTTTGATAAGGTCGAGCGTGTCGTCCTGTTCGGGAATGACCGTTTCCCAGTTTTCGTGCGCTGGATTGTCAATGTCGATGGCAATTACCCGACTCTTTGGGGCATCAAGGTCGGTCTGGAAATAAAACGTGGTGCCGTCGTTACCGATAAAGTCATAGCTGGCGTCGGCGGCATCCAACAGCCGGACAAAATCGCCGTCACTTTCAACCTCTCGAAAGTAAATCCGGTTGCGATTAGCCGAACCATGCCACACACGCAGCACGATGTATTGTCCATCATCGGTGACCTGTGGCGGAAAATTGAGCGACTCATCATCGGGGCGTTCGTAAATCAGCTCATCGTCGTCCTGGGCTGTGCCTGGCTTATGAAAATAGAGCTTGTTGTTGATGGTTTGGGCGGTGAATTCGCCATCTTCTGTGGGTGCGGGATAGCGATTGTAAAAAAAGCCGCTGCCATCCTTTTTCCACGATACTGTCCCATATTTGCACCACTGCACCACGTCGTCGGTATCCTGGGCTGTTGTCACATCGCGCACGCGGATTTCCTGCCAATCGCTGCCGCTGCTGGATGTGATGTAGGCCATTTTGCTGCCGTCTTTATTGAAATGGGTGCTGATGAGGGCGGTTGTGCCATCATCGCTCAAAGTATTGGGGTCGAGTAAGACACACGTTTTGCCCTGTGCATCATCCAGATACAAAATGGGCTGATTTTGCAATCCTTCCCGTTTGCTATAGGCCAGCGCATCGCCAGCGGGTTTGGGGGCGGTTATACTCGTCGCCTGCCAGTCCTGCATCAACTGCGCTTTGACATACTCAAGAGCATCGACCTGTTCCAGATACTGCGTCGTGACCGCGTGCTGTGCTTTAGTCCAATTGTGGGTCGCTTCGGAATCCGGGTCTTCCAGCCAGCGATAGGGGTCGGCGACTTTTTTGCCATGATAGTCTTCGACAACATCCACTTTTTTCGATTCAGGATAGGACGGTCTACGGGCAGGCATATGACGTTCCTTTCAGATGCAAATGGGTCAAGCGGGATTGGGAGATATTGTAAACCGTCTCTGCTGTCACGTCGAACATTATTGGCGCTAAACCGCCACGTACACTGCGTCTTTCTCACACTGTGCCGTCCTGCGCTATAATGCCCGTATCTTTTACAACGCCCGTATATCGTGAACGAATAGGAGCGATTGTGCGCCGATTAATCGTGCTGCTGCTGTGTGTGTTGAGTGCCTGTAATCTGACGCAGGGCGAACCCCCATCCCAGCCGGTCTTTGATACCGATGAGCAGCGTCTCGTCGTCGCGTGGGTGGAGGCCGGCAATTTGCTGGTGATGCAGGCGGGAGATGAATTCGGGCGGCGTGTCGCCAGTGGTGGAGTCATCCGTCCCTATGTCGCGCCTGACGGCAATCATATCGCTTTCACACGCGGCCCTGCGGGTGTGCCCGAAACCCTGTGGATCGTCGATTTCGCCGGGACAGCCGAACAGGAATTGGTCTCGGAAGATGACCTGTTCGCGGGGTCAAATCTGATTGGCGATGTTGCGTGGTTTGATGACGCCGTGCTCTATTTCAATACGCTCCGTCGCGGCGACCCGGGCGCAGAAGCACAGAACGACCTCTATCGTGCCAATATCCGCACGCGCGAGGTGGCGTTGATTTTGCCGCGCAGTGAAGGGGGGCGGTTCGCCTTCAGTCCCGACAGAGAGTTTATTGTGGTGGCGTATCCCGGTACGTATGGACGGCAGGATGGGCTTATCAGTGTCCTTGACCCACTGGCACAGCGGCCTGCGCGTAATTTACTGTTTTTTGTCGGGGTAGCGACGGGCGCGGAGTATCAATTCTATCCCGAATTGCACTGGCTGCCCGACAGCAGTGCTGTGCGCGTGGCTATCCCGGACGAAGATCTCGTGTACAGTGACGCCGAAGTCACAACCCTCTGGAATCTGCCTGTCGAAAATCCATCAGGTCGCAGTGTGATTGGCACGGTTGAGGCGAGTTTCTTCGGTCTACCACGCTGGTCGCCTGATGGAGCGAGTATAGTCTATTTGCAGCGCGAGGGTGGCTTACCCTCGAACACATTCACGCTATTTGTTGCCGATTCGACAGGCGAAAACCCGCTGGTCTATGCCCGTGGCGATGCGGGAACATTCGAGCCGCCACAGTGGATTCCGGGTACGAATCAATTCCTGTACCGGCAGGGTGATGCCTACTGGATAGGCACACCGGGCGCAGACCCCGTTCGGCTGACGGACGAGGTGGTGTTTTCGCCGCAGTTTGTAGATTCTGTGCATCTGGTCTTTGTGACACCTGCCGCCGTCGCTGCCGATGGCATTCAATTTCGTTTCATGCGACGCGGGGAGGCATCGTCATTTGTCGGCACGTCAGCGTCACCCTTGCCGATTTATCACGCGGTGCTGGTAGACGATTGATAATCTATCGCGCTTCGGCATAATTGCCTCATTTAACCGCCATTCATCTACACTGGAGTCAATCACGATGACCGCACCCGAAGGCTTTCGCCATGTCACCCGTCTGACGGTTCGCTTTGGCGATATGGACGCGATGGGGCATGTGAATAATGCCAAATTCCTCACCTACATGGAACAGGGGCGCATTCTCTATACGCAGGATGTCGTCGCTGTCGATACTTCCGATTGGAACAATCTGGGCATTATTCTGGCGCGTGTGGAACTGGACTATAAACTGCCGATTACATTTGGCGAGACCGTCATCGTCTATACACGCTGTTCACGCATCGGCAATAAGAGCTTTGACCTCGATTATGTGCTGCTGCTGGAACGTGAAGACGGCAATCACCCTGTCGCAGCGACGGGCAAGTCGGTCATGGTGGCCTATGATTATGCGACCGGGCAGACCATCGCCATGGCAGACCGCCACCGCCAGCGCATCATCGCCTACGAACCCGCGCTGGATGGGTAACTATCATTGGATAATTTGTTCTGATATAATCAATGATAACGCAAACAGGGATAAATATGGCTCGAACACCTATACCACAGAATTATCCACGTATACGTGACCAAAACAGTCGGTATTATGGTTGTCTGGATGATGATACAATAGTGCCGCACAATCGTATAATCCCTATAGATGATCTCAAACGCTTGATTGCCGCTGCTATCGGTGCAGCAAATCAGAAATCAAGCCGAGAGATACTGTCGATTTCGGCAGATGCAACAGATGATGAATTAGATGTTGTTTATCAACGTGAAGGTCGTGAACTGTTTAGATACTTCCGCAAATATCCCACCGACCCGGCTGCAACAGCCCATCAGGTTTATGGTAAACACTATCAAGCCGTTGGTATTGAACTATTTCGTAACCGAACACTGCAAAAAGAACGGATGAATTCAGGCTGGCGCTATCAATATCTCGCAGTTGACTGTGCTCGACATTCACGGCGATTTCGCAGTGTGTCGGACATTGGCGCAGCAGAAGCCGATTTTAATGCGGTGATTGATTTTCAAGATAAAGCCAAAGATGCTTTAACGCTGTATGTATCGGTGAAGAATCGGCGTAATACAATGGGTGGTCAAGATTGGCCTAAAGCCATTCGCGCGCTGGAGACGGTTGCGATGAATGATAAGAATCGCGTTGGTCCGTACTGCTGCATTTTTGGTATCGCGATGGATAGAGGAAACCGTCACATTAAGCGTGAGCAGAAAACAGGCCGGACCTATTCAGATAACACCGAAGTGTGGTTGTCCGACTTTTTCTGGCCATTCTTTTCCAACTACAGCTATGAAGAAATCATGACGATTGTGTTGGATGTACTGATAGAAGCTACAGAAGCGGATTCGTTATCAGCCGAAACGGAAGTCCCAGAAAAATTGTTGACATATTTTGGGAATGCCTGTTACGAAGCACAATTGATTAACGATACGGGTAACTTTCATGACCCACATGCACTGGTTCGGTTCTTTTGCTCGTAATACGGGAGTCAACTAACTGAGCAAACAGGAGGAATAATCATGAGTCAACTCGCCCACACCACGATTCGCAATTTGTATGCTTCATGTACAGTCGTCCATGGGGATAGCCGCGATGTGCTGAAAGATTATGTGGGGCAGGTTGATTTGATTGTTACATCCCCGCCTTATGCCGATGCGCGTAAAAAGCATTATGATAGTGTTCACCCCGACGATTTCGCGGAATGGCTGCTGACATTTCATGAGCCATTCTGGGATGCGTTGAAGCCAACAGGCAGCCTCATCATCAATATCAAAGATAAAGTGGTTGATGGGGTGCGCCATCGTTATGTCTGGCACACAATCGAAGCTCTGAGCGCGCTGGGCTGGCACGCAATCGACGATTATCTGTGGCATAAACCCAATCCCATGCCCGGTTATTGGCCTACGCGCTTACGTGATGGCTGGGAATATTGCTTTCATCTGGCGAAATCCAAAAAACCGTATTTCAACGCCGATGCAGTCCGCCAACCGATTGGTGAATGGGCAGAAACACGCTTGAAGAATCTCGGCGATAATGACCTCAATCGCCATAATTCCGAAAATGACAGCGGCTTTGGACGTGATATATCCAAATGGGTCGGCAAAAAGACTGTTTTACCATCCAATGTGCTGTCGATGGCAGTAGTGGGTAAAAACAAAGGTCACCCTGCTGTGTTCCCGGTTGGCCTTCCCCTGTTTTTCATCAAACTACTATGCCCGGAAAACGGATTGGTCGTTGATCCATTTGGCGGCAGTGGCACAACCGGCATTGCAGCTTTGTCGTTGGGGCGTGATTCGATCCTCATTGACAACAATGCCGAATACTGCGCGAGCGCGATTGAACGCCTGCAACTGGGAGGCGCGAAGTCGAACGGCAGTCATTCGTAATCATCCAAACAAATCTATAATTGCATTGGCGACACGCTGCGGGGCTTCCCATTGTGGAAAATGCCCGATGTCGTCTAATGGGATATAGGTGCAGTCCGGGCGGCGTTCGGTGATTGCTTCGGCAATCTTAGGCACAGCCACCGGGTCAAGCTGGCCCCAGACGACGGTCAATGGCATCGTGCTGGCTTTGAGCGCGTCTAGCCAGATGTGTTCATGGACTTTCCGTTCGGCCAGATACTGTATCAACTTGTGATAGATTGCCATGCCATCGTTATAAGTGACCAGCTCCCAGAATGCGTCGATTTCAGACGGTGGCGGTGGTTGGGCAAAGACCTTGCCGAACTGCCGCGCAAAAACGGGTTTACGAATCAGGCGCAGGGCCGAGATGATCGGGCCAATATAGGCATTGAGCAGCAGTTTTTGTGTAATCAACGGGCGATAATAATCAAGCAGCACACTGCCGTTGAGCATCACCATCTTCTCGACAATCAACTGGCCCCGTTTTAACACTTCTAGCGTGACCGAATTGCCCATGTCATGCGTCAGCAGACAGGTCGTCTCCAACCCAAAATGGGCGGCGACAGCCTCCGTGATGTCCGCCTGTTCAAACAGCGAGTATGTGTGCTGTTTGGGTTTATCGGAGAAGCCATAGCCGATAAAATCGAAGAGAATCAGCTTGTAGCGGTCTTGCAGCAGCGGCACAAGACGGGCATAGTCATAACTGGCTGTCGGAAAACCATGTAACACCAGCACAGGCTGACCGTCACCATAAGTTGTCACAAAGATGTGATGACCATTGAAGTCGATAGTGCTGCCGGTTGCGCGCCAAACGTCAAGGTTGGGGGTTGTCATATTATGAAACCTCAGATGTAAGAAACGTGTAAATTCGATGAGAACATAAATCAACAAGCCAAATATAGTGTATTATTGAGGTGAATTCAAAAAACGGGTTGTACTTAGCCTGAAGATATTAGTGTGTAGGAGAAGCTCCAATGGCAATTCTTAACAGAACAGAAGACCCCGCACGGGTAGGGGCAAGAATTGAACCAAACCGCCTCATGCGCCTGGTCTACCTGTGGATGGGTCTGGGTTTGCTGGTCACAACGATTACGGCGATTTTCATATCGAGCAACGAATCACTGTTGCAAATCG
Organism: uncultured Anaerolineaceae bacterium; assembly: GCA_964614375.1. Lineage (GTDB taxonomy): Bacteria > Chloroflexota > Anaerolineae > Aggregatilineales > Phototrophicaceae > CAZTLI01. The sequence goes on along the minus strand of CAZTLI010000095.1, from coordinate 1,044 downwards.
CCCAAAACCTCTTCATTTTTGCCATTATCGGTACGTTGATAATGGTGGTCGCGCTGTCAGCATTGATATTTAAGATGTCCGTCGGGATGGCGACGACGCTGTTTTTTGTTTATGCAGGGGTGAATGGCATCACGTTTGCGTTTGTGTTCCTCGCCTATGATCTGGGTTCGATTGCAGCGGCGTTCGGGACGACGGCGGTGCTGTTCGGCGTGATGACAGTTGTGGGTTTCACCACTTCGGTTGACCTCACGCGCTATCGCACCTATTTCCTCATGGGATTATTCGGCCTGATTATCGCGATGTTCGTCAATATGTTCCTGTTACAGAGCGGGCCGCTTGACCTGATGATTAGCATTTTCGGCGTGGTGTTGTTCACAGCACTGACTGCCTATGATACCCAGCGCATCCTGCGAATCGCCGAAATGCCCGAAGTGCAAGCTGACGGCAGCATCGCCATGAAACTCAGCATCCTCGGCGCGCTGACGCTGTATCTGGACTTTATCAATCTGTTCCTGTTCCTGCTGCGGATTTTCGGCGGCGGACGCGACTAACCCTGGCCTATCACCGGATCGAAAACGGGCGTCTATATGCGCCCGTTTTTTGTTTGTCACTCCCCGCCAATCAGCGGCACAATATCCGTCCCCACGACAATCATGATGTCGGCAGTGGTGAGGCCATCCGCGCCCGGTTCGATGCGATCAAAGGGGATACCCAGTACCGTCGCCAGATAGCGCGCCGTCCACCGATTGCCGGTGTAATCGCGAATGTAGGTCGGGCGATTAGGTGCGTTGGGTATTGTGCTGATGCCACTGGTGATAATCCCGCGACTATTCAGCCACAGAGCCATATCGCTCGCCAGTCCCTGAATATCCGTATTGTTATAGACAACGATAGTGGCATTTTCGCCTTCTGCCCGCGCCCGCAGTTCCGCCTCTGTGGGGATTGTATCAGGATAAAAGGTTTGCTGGATGAGATCGGCGATGCGCGTCTGGTTCGGAATCAGGACTTGTGCGCCGGTAGCCGGGTCTGTGCCGAGCGTGACAT
>CAZTLI010000094.1:0-14049 GCA_964614375.1 uncultured Anaerolineaceae bacterium | reverse complement strand
AGGGCTGACCATGCTGGGCGCAGCATTGGTAGACGATGCAATCGTCATTCTGCTCCTATCGCTCTTTATCGCGATCAATCCCGGTAGCATTATTGTCGTTACCGAGAATCGCTCGGTTGTCGAAGTGATTGTGAGGATTGTGGGTTTTCTGGCAATTGCCATCCCGGTATGTTGGATATTCTTGCCGCGTATTGCCCAAAAGGTGCATAGCCTGCCCATTGCTCAGGGCACGCTCATGGTGGCGATTGTTGCGACACTTCTGCTCAGTTTCGCAGCAGAATATTTTGGTGGTATTGCCGCGATCACGGGCGCTTTCATTGCCGGTTTGTCGTTAGGTCGAGCACGGCGCGGTGTCGTGGAGCAGATGGAACGCGGCATTCATGCCGTTAATTATGGCTTGCTTGTTCCATTGTTCTTTGTCAGTATTGGGCTGCGAACCAATCTTCGCCTCCTCACTGTGGATTTGTTGCCATTCGCGCTGATCATCACTGCCATCGCAATCGTTACGAAAATCATTGGAGCAGGCGGCGGCAGTATAATTGGTGGGTTTAATAGGAAGAGCGCCATGCGTGTGGGTTTAGGTATGATTAGTCGCGGTGAGGTGGGGTTAATTATCGCTTCTATTGGTGTGGGCTTTGGTATCCTTCAGCCCGAAGTGTTTACCGTCGTCGTCTTTGTGGTTCTGGTAACGACTATTATTACGCCGCCATTGGTGCGCTGGTCTTTTAAGGAAGACCCATCCCAATCGACTAACCAAACGACTAATGAGCCATCAACCGCCTGATGAGGAAAAACAATGTTTATGATTATGTTTGTTTCAAAAGATGTGGAACAGGCATCAGAGATGTTCGATGTCTGGGTGAAGGCTGGTGTGCGTGGTGTGACTATTTTAGAAAGTGCCGGGATGCAGCAAGTCTCGGAACAAGGTGGCATTCGTTCTGACATGGGTATCATCTTTTCGCTCAACAAACTGATGAAATCGCAAGAAATTCATCATCGCACCTTGTTTTCTGCGATTAGTGATCAGGAAACCCTTGATAAAGTCGTTAACGCATCCACCCAGCATGTTGAAGACTGGTCCCGTCCTGATGTCGGCGTGCTTTTTGTGTGGCCTTTGACTCATGCCTATGGTCTGGATAAACGTTTTAAGTAGCAATTCCCAGCTTCGCTAGCGAAGCTGTATCTACTTCATCGGTCTAACCCGAAATGCAGCATGGGTTAGACCTCACCTATGTTGTATCTGGGCCGATGACGGGTGTTGGCGTTGGGCACAGTGGTTCGACAGCATAGCGTTCGCGTTCGGCACAGGTCAGGTCACGGATATAACGATTGGCGCGTACCCACGTCACTAATTCGTCCAACGAGAGGCGAATCTGCCACAGACGCACACTGTTATCGCCCGACCCCGAAAGCACAAATCGACCATCCGGGCTAAAAGCGACGCTGCGGACATAATCGCTGTGTCCATCAAAGCGCTGCACTTCTTCACCCGTCGCGATGTCCCAGATGATAATCGCCCGGTCTGCGCCGCCGGATACCACATACTGTCCATCGGCACTGATGTCGAGACTATAGATGAGGGCGCTGTGCCCCTCAAATGTCCGTAAGCGTCGTCCGGTCTCTACATCCCACAGCATCATGCTGTTATCCGCCGACCCGGAGAGCAGTGTTTGCCCATCGGGACTGAACTCGACTGTCCATATCCAATCGGTATGGCCTTCAAAACGGCGAATCTCCTCACCGGTATCGACATCCCACAAAATCAGGAGATTATCAAAACTACTCGATACAAACATCGTGCCATCGGGACTATAGGCCACATCGGTCACGACAAATGTATGCCCGAACAACCGCTGCTCTGATTCACCCGTTTCCAGATTCCAGATGTGAATTGTATTATCGCGCGACCCGGATACGGCATATCTGCCATCAGGGCTAAAATCCACTGCCCAGACTGCATCGGTATGTCCTTCCAACCGATAAATGATAGTGCCCGATTCCACATCCCACAGAATCAGTGTTTCATCATCGCTGCCGGTGAGCATTTGTGTGCCATCGGGACTGAATGTGATGACATTAACTGGCCCATCATGCCCTTCTAATCGTCGGATTTCCTCGCCCGTCATCACATCCCACAAAATGAGTGAATTATCTGCTGCCGCTGATGCCCCTATCATGCCGTCCGGGCTATAGGCAACTGCCCGTACATCATCTGTGTGTGCGGGCGATGCCCCGCCCATGCCCTGCACTTGCGCGCCATTACGGGTATCCCAATAGCGTGCTGTGCCATCCCACGACCCGGACAGAATATGCGATCCATCAGGACTGAAGCCCACGCTATAAACGAGGAAAGTGTGCCCGATGAATCGCCGCAGCACAGCACCCGTTGTCACGTCCCATAAAATCACCGAATTGTCTTCACTGCCAGAAACGGCGCGCGTCCCATCCGCCGACAAGGCGACACTGGTCACGCGGGCGCTGTGTCCTTCAAAACGCATAACAGGCTGACCGACTTCAAAACGCCACAGCAGCATCGTGCCATCATCGCTGCCTGTGAGCATCCCACCCTCATCTGCCGTATATGCCACGCTCCACACTTCGCTGGTATGCCCCCCATTTTCTGAGGTAAAGGTGAGCAGCGGCGTTCCCGACTGAATATTCCACAAAATCACGCTGCCATCCTGATTGCCCGATAACGCCGAAAACCCACTCGGACTCAATGCGACATCGAAGATTTGCGTGTTGATGGGTTCGGTCTGCACAATGATGTCGCCGGATTCAATGTCCCACAGAATCATCGTCCTATCCTGCGAACCCGACAGCGCCCGCGTGCCATCGGCACTAAATGCCACGCTTCGAACGGCATCTTCATGCCCTTCAAATGTACGGATAGCCTCGCCTGTCTCTAAATCCCACAGAATTAGCGTCCTATCCTGTGACGCAGACAGCGCCATCCGTGAATCAGGGCTATAAGCGACATCCCAAATCCAGTCGGCATGGCCTTCAAAGCGGCGGATTTCTTCACCAGTTTCTGTATCCCATAGAATCAGGATTGCGTCGCGTGCGCCCGTCAAGGCGGTGCGTCCATCGGGACTTACAGCGACAGCCGTCACCCGATCACTATGCCCCTGAAAGATAAAACGTGTACCCGGCGCATAGGCCGCTTCTGCCAGTGTACGCCGGGTCTGCACCGACGGCGCGCCGACTTGATTGGCTTCTAAGGCCAGTGGAATCGCGAGGTCGGTATTGCTATTTGCGAGGGCTAGCTGCGCGCTCGATACAAACGCCAGACTGCGCGCTTCGTTTGCATTCAATTCAGCTTCGGCGGCGGCAGTAGCAGCATTTTGGGCATTAACGACGGCTTCGCCCTGGGCAACGGTTGCCGTCGCAGCATTTTGTTCGGCAATGGCGGCATTTTCCTCCGCAATACTGCGCTGATTGAACGCGAATAGCGTCAGCACCAGCGCGCCGATGGTCGCCAGTGTCATGACGCCGACCAGCGCCCGCAGCACATTGCGGGAACGGCGTTCAAGCGCCTCTTCTTTGGCTTTGCGAACCGCTTCAGCAGCGCGCTGTTTTTCACGTTCCTTCAGGCTGGATTCAAGATAGCGCTTCTCATCGGTTGTGAGCGCGATGGGGGTCTCCGTCATCCACGACTCGAATTGTTCCAACCGTGTGCCAGACGCCAGAAAGCTGGTGTCTTTGTTGGCGTTCAGCCATTCGTTGGTCGCAACTGCCAATCGACGTTGTAATCGGAGCGATTCGCGGTTGGTTTCCAGCCAATCCCGCAGCTTCTGCCACTGCCGTATCAAGGCCTCATGTGCGACTTCAATCGTTGGTGTGCGTGTAATGGGGTCGCGGTCAAATGTCAGCAAGCGATATTTAGCGAAGGTATCAACAACCTTCTGAATAGCGTCTTCATCACGTTGCAGCGACAGCAGTTCAGATAACAACACGCGGCGGCGGGTATCTTCTGACCCTTCGCCCAATGTGACCAGGCGTAGGAATACCTGTTCAGCAATCGTTTGCTCGGTTGCATCGAGTTCGCTGTAGATTTCGTCTGCGCGACGTGCCAGCGCACCCGTCACACCTCCGATGACATGATAATCATTGAGCGTTAACCAGCGACCATCACGTCGTTCATAGAGTTCTGTCAACGCATATTGTAAGAGTGGCAGCGCGCTCGGTTGTTCGGCAACATCGGCGACGATAGCGGTTGTCAGACCCGCTTCGAGTTGTAAGCCGACCCGTTGTGCGGGTTCGGTAATCGCGCGTTCTAACTCTTCCACACTCAATGGCAGCACAACTTCCGTACAGTCCCGCACCAGATTTCCAAACGCCGGATAACGCAGGGGACGGTCATAAAAATCAGCGCGCAGCGTCACAATCACGCGCAAACGGCTGTCAGGTTCGTTGACCGCTGTCAACAGACTATTGAGGAACAATGTCCGTGCTGGTTCATTCTCGACCAGGGTGAAAATTTCTTCAAATTGATCAATCATCAGCACGAGTTCACTGCCGGCTGCCGTCTCTGTATGAGCGGGCAGCACGCGCTTAAGGGCACGTACAAGACCGCGTTCATCATGTTCTAATTGTTCCAGTAGACTTGCAGGTGGGTTAACCGCGATTCGCAGAAGTGCCGCCTCTAGCTCTTCCATCGGGTGCGCGCCGGGTATCATCTCGACGATAAACCATTCGCCCGACCCCACTACGGCGCCCCGTCGCAATCGTGGAAGGACACCCGCCTTGACCACGCTCGATTTACCGCTGCCGCTTGGCCCCACAACAGAGATGAAGCGCGCCTCTTGGCCTTCGCCTTTCATCCGTTCCAGCAGTTGATCGACCAGCGATTCACGCCCGAAAAAATCATCGGCATCGGCTTCTTGAAAGGCGCGCAAGCCTTTATATGGATTTTCGGGTTTGAAGTCGGTCAATTGTGTCGCGACAAAATCTTCGGTCAATCCAAGTGCTGCGAGGGTGTCGGCGTCCAGCGATTCCAGGTCTTGATCGACCACACTGCCGAGATTCAGCTTTGCAAGTTCTTCTGTCGGCGTTTGTGCCAATGCCCGCCGGAAGTCCGCCGCCATCTCTAACACGTTCTTATAGCGGTCTGCCGGGTCTTTTTCGGTGGCTTTTTCGATCACATCATGTAATGTGCCGGGTAAATCGGGACGAATTTCGTGCAGATGCGGCAGCGGTTCTTGCAGGTGCTTCATAATCATGGTCGAAACCGGGCCATGAAACGGCGTGATGCCCGTCAGGATTTCATACATCATGATGCCGAAACTATAAATATCCGTCTGTGGGCTGACCTGCTCAACGCGAATCTGCTCCGGCGCGAGATACGCAGGCGACCCCATGAACGTGTCTTCTGCCTCTTCTTCCTTTTCAATCATTTCAGAATAATCGCTGATGTGCTGTAAATCTTTAGCGATACCAAAATCCGCGAGGAAAGCGTTGTTGTCTTCATCAAGCAGTATATTGGCAGGTTTCAGATCGCGATGAATAACGCCATTGCGATGGGCGGCGTACAACGCATCAGCCAGTTGATCGACCAACCGTCCCGCTTCTTCAAGGGGCCAAAGACCACTTTCGAGCGCCTTCTGCAAACTGCCACCCCGCAGCCACCGCATCACCAGATAGGCACCGCTTGCATCGCGCCAATAATCGTATAGGGGCACGATATGGAGATGTTCCAGATGTGCCACCAACTGCGCTTCGGCCTCAAAACGCCGGATGAATTCCGGGTTGTTGGCGTAATCTGGCAGAATGATTTTTACAGCCACTTCACGCTTGATGAGGGGTTGAAATGCCTTATACACCGCGCCAAACCCGCCGACACCAATTAGTTCGATGAGTTCATAGCCTTTAATGGTCTCACCACTGCGGTCAGGAATGTCGTATTTGTCAGTGGTCATCGTTTCCTCTTTTAGTCTCACAGGGTATTGCCACAGACACACCAAGTGTATCACCTTTTTGGTTTTCACACGGTGGGCAGGAAGTCAGGTTGATAGATTGAAACATGGCGGATATTACAAAACGCGATGATGTTGCTTCGCAAGATTCACAAAGGGTTATGCCTGCCCCTTATCCATTTGCAACCGGGAGTTGCGTTTTATCCGAACTTCCGCTGATTCGCCATAGAACAACGCGCTGTATCGACGGTATGATAGCGACTTTAATCGACACGTTGAGAAGGTCACAGATGGAAGCAATCATTCTGGGATTTGCGGCGCTGGGGACAATATTTGGCTGGGCATTTTTCTCGTTCTGGTCTGCTATTCCGATAGGCCTCGCGTTGAATGTGTCGCCATTTATTGTCGCAATCACAGTAACGGTGAGCTATGGATGTGGAGTCGCCCTGGTGGTCATTGTCGGCGCGCCGCTGCGAGAGCGAATCCGTCGTCGAATAGACCATAGGCAAGCCCAGCAGTCTGATGCGCCACCAGAACCTAATCGCATGATTCAGCTTGTACAACGCGCATGGAATCGCTTCGGGTTGATCGGGCTGTCGTTAGCCGCACCGATGACTGTCGGCGCACAGGTCGGTGCTGTAATTGGGTTGTCGTTTGGGGCACGTCCATTGTGGTTAGTCATTGCAATGACACTGGGCGCAGGGGCATGGGGCATAGTCTTGACTGTGGCGGTTGTGGCGGGACTTATTACAATCACACAGGCGTAATTTAGCGCGGATTTTTGGCAAGCAATATTTTCGTCAAGTGTTTCCTCAAAGCTTTGACTTCGGGCAGCGGCTTATACATCAGGTCATCGGCCCCAGAAAATTCCATAATATCGTTTTCTTGACCGGGCGACAGCTTGTAGGCGGTAATCAGAATAGTCGCCATATTGTGTAATTTGGGACTCTGCCGAATACGATGGGCGACGAGTGAACCATCTACCTCACCGGGCAGGCGAATATCGAGCAAGGCCAGTTCGGGGAGTTCGCGTGTATATTCATCGCGATCTACGGAGTCAATCCAATTGATGGCATCCTCGCCATTGGTGAATGACACATCCTTCACCCCAATAATCTCATAAATGGCGAGCAACATGGTATAGAGATCGGGTTCATCTTCAACAACCATCCATACAGGCATGTTTAGACTCCTGTTTACAAAAAAGCGCCTTGCCCAGCGGTCTCTCTATTGTGTCGCAGGGGTGTGGTTTGGGTCAAGCACAATTTATGCGGTCAGCCAGCATGATTGCCGCGAAAGTTTCTATAAAATTCAAGGGCCTTCTCGCCTGCCGTGAGCAATATTTGCCCGACCAGTGGGTTGGCGAAGGTCGCGAGTACCGCCGTTGTCACCCGTTTGCCAAATTTCGTCAGAATTTGCGCGGCCTGTGCGAGTAGATAAACATTCGGTTTCTGGGGCGATGTCAGTTGGGTCTTGAGGGTCGCTGCATTCTGGATTGCTGCTTCGACCTGATCATCCGGTAAATTCGAGTCGCGAATCGCGGCCTCTATCTGTTCAATCGCTTTCAGCAGCGTCTCGTACTGCTGCGTGGTGGTCGTCACGCCACCGACAACAATCTTCTGTGAGACATTGGCTTCATGATGCGTATCACCGGAGACCGTTGCATTCCCCCCCGCAATCACCACATGCCCGGAGGCTGAAATCTGGCCTACATCGACTTGAATATGCGGCGAGTCTGAATTAGATGCGTTATTTTGATCAGACACAATAGCCTCCTAAATCAATTTTTGACCCTAATTCACCTAAGAATAGCGCATTTATCATCAGAATAGTGTGCAAAACCATTACAGTATTGAAAGGTCGCCCTTAAATAGCGGTATCTTTAGGATAATCTCACTATAATTAAAGATAATTAACTATGATGATTCGCAATAATCATTTTACGTATAATTTTATTCTAAAGGAAATATATCAATCAATATTCTATGTTATGATAAGTGGTGCGTTTGATAAAAGTTTGAAAATTATCTGTTAGATAATCGTTCATTGGTTACTTAATATCTATTGCTTGAACTTTGGGATGCAGCCACGTTCAGCCGCATGAACATAATGGCGTCCAATTCACCACCATCCCAATACGAGCCTATTATTGATGATAGATATTAACCCGAAACCAAATTTTTGTAGGGGAATTGTTTATGTTAAAAACTTTACGATTTGTTGTCATTGAACAAAAAGTGGTTTTTTTCATCTGGCACAGCCTGGCGGCAATCCGCAACCATTTCACTCGGAAGAAATCAATCAGGCGGGCTGCAAGAGATGCGCGGGCAAAAGCGCGCGCATCGAAAACCGAAGCCGTTTCTCCCGCAGAAAAAGGTAAGGAAAGACTGCGAAAGTTAAAAGCAACACCCGCTCAGGACAGCCCTAACCGACCCATTGGCGAATTGCTTGACGACCCGGATTGGGACGTCCGCCGGGACGCGATTTTAGCTATCCCCATTACCGCCGACGAAGCGACAGTGCTGCCGCTGTTGAAGAAAGCACTCCGTGATAGTGATGAAAATGTCAAATTGGCGGCGGTGCAGAAGCTGCAACTGCTGCAATCGCCCAATGTCTTCTCTGGATTGTTGTTTGCCTTTACCGATGAAGATGAGTCCGTAGCGGCAGCCGCGGCGACAGCCATTCAGGAACGCGGCAAGCAGGCCCTGCCCTACCTGCTCGAATTTGCGCGTAATAAGAATGTCAATGTGCGCCGCGCTGCAATTGAATGTCTCGGTGCGATTGGGCATCCAGCCGCTGTTCCGGTGTTGATTCAATGCCTGCGCGATGAAGAAAAACCCTCACTCGCATTAGAGCGCATCTGCGATCTGGCGGCAAGCGCGCTGCTCAAAATCAACACCACTGCCGCACGCACAGCCGTACAGGAATGGCACAAAACGGGTTTGCAACGACGCGCCGAACAAGCCATCCCCTATTCGCCTCCATCCGAAACAATAGACGAGACCAGCGCTATGTCTGAAGAGATTCAACATTTTGAACACAATCCGCAGATTTTGACAACCCTGCTAGACACGTTACAGGGTGATGATTGGCAGCAGCGTGTTGGTGCGGCGAAAGCCCTGCGCGAATATGCGAAGGTCATGCGTGATGTCGATAATCCCGATATTGTCGGACGCTTAACCGCGCTGCTGCGCCATGCGGATTGGATTGTGCGCTGGTCAGCAACGGAAGCCCTCGGTTGGATTCGCGACAAATCGACAGTGCCCCAACTCATCAATATCATTAATGACGATAATTGGACGGTACGGGTCGCGGTCATTCGCGCGCTGGTCGAAATTGATGACGAAAGTGCTATGGAAATGATTTCAAATGCCGTCGATGATCATAACCATTTGGTGCGAGAAGCCGCGGCAGAAGCGCTGGGCGTTCTTGGGGGGAAATCAGCAATTTCCATTTTGAGCAACGCGACAACCGATTCTGAAGAATTTGTCCGGTTAGCCGCTGTGCAAGCACTCGGCAAGTCGGCAGATACAGAGGCAATTGAGCCTTTGATGAATGCGCTGACCGATTCAAGCCAGCATGTGCGCTGGGCGGCGGCGAACGCCCTGCATCAATTTACCGATGAGCGCCTCGTGGCAGGTTTTATCGAATTATTAGACGATCACTATATGCCCTTATGGGAAAATAAGCGGATTCAAGATTTTGCGGTGGAAACGTTGCAGCGAATAGACAGCCTCGAAGCCAGACTCGCGCTGGAAAATCACCGACAAAACCGTTCAAGATTCACCCCCTTGCATTAAATGGGGTGGTTGGTATTGCGTGGAAATATAGAGTATCTTGGTGTGTAATGCCGGTTAGAACAATTTACTGTGCAGGGTAAATCATTATATCGCTCGCTTCTTAAATAAAGTAGTCTGGTTCTCTTATGCGTATCTTTGTCAGCTACGCCCGCGTAGATAAACCGTTCTGCATTCAGATTGTGACAACGCTGGATGTCCATGATGTCTGGTTTGATGACCGTTTATATGCCGGTCAAGACTGGTGGAAGGAAATCCTGCGCCGTTTGGACTGGTGTGAAGGGTTCGTCTATCTTCTGTCGCCAGATTCGGTAAAATCTGAATACTGCCAGAAGGAACTCGAAATCGCCCAGAGTCTGGGACGCCATATTTTTCCCGTTATCATCCATCCTGACACCCCCGTCCCCACTAGCATGGACGAAATTCAATTCGTAGACCTGAGTAACGGACTCACCGCCGATAATGTGCGCGTTCTGCTGAATTCGATTTATGCCGCAGAGCATTTTGTGCCCAATCGGTCTGGTGGGGCAATTACGTCCGAGTCTTTGACTCCGCCCACTATCGACAACTCAAAGGCGGTTGGATTGGCAGCAACGGCGATGGAACGCGGCGAATTTGATAAAGCAGTTTTTCTGCTGAAACTCGCCCAAGAAAATGGGTATGTCTCGCGCTTTATCAATATGGACAAAATGCTGCATGAAGCTGAAGCTGCTTTAGAGCGGCAAGCCTACATGCGCGAAGCCGAACGCGACTATAAACAAATTCTGGAACTCGTTAAACACAGCCGCACACGGGTCATCGGGTGTTCGGCGTTCAAGGAATTCCGTGACGCCTTCCCGGACTATGACCCGGATAATCTGGCGGTCATTTGTGGATTTGCTGAGGAACGCGCAGAACCAGAACCCGGTCCGGCAGCGAATAATGGAACGACCCCCGATCATCTGGGACAGATAGAAATCGTTGACCCGCCGCCTGAAGAAAAAAATGAAGAGATAGTCCCTCTATTCCCTCGATTCAGGATGCCGCTGCTCGAATTCTGTACTGTACCTGCGGGTATCGTGAAGGTCGATACGTCGGATAAAGGCGAACAACAATCCGATAAACCACAGCATGTCGAAGCCTTCCAGATGGCAAAGTATCCGGTCACGAACGCGCAATATCGAATCTTCCTACAAGACCCAAAGGGTTTCGCTAATCTGGATTGGTGGAAATATGATAAAGAAGCCTATGAATGGCGTGTCAACAACCCCACACCACAGGATTCCACCTTTAAAGGCGATGAACGTCCGCGTGAAATGGTCAACTGGTATGATGCGCTGGCGTTTTGTCGTTGGATCAGTTCAAAAATGAATGCCAAAATCATGCTGCCAACATTTGTGCAGCGGCAGCGCGCCATTCAAGGCAATGATGATCGGATGTTCCCCTGGGGCGATGCCTTCGATAAGAATCGCTGCAACACTCACGAGAGCGAAATCAAGATGACGACCCTTGTCACACGTTATCCCGCTGGAGTCAGTCCGTATGGGATTTTTGACCTGGCAGGCAACGTGTGGGAGTGGTGTTTAAATATCAAACATGACGATGATCAGGGCGGCGCAGGCAAACGCATCGTGCATGGTGGGTCATTTGTCAGTCCCTATCAGCGTGCAAAAGTCTCATTCCGCTACTATCTCAATCCACAGATACGCTACTCATCCATCGGCTTCCGGGTTATTATGCTGGCGTAACGCAACGCCCCCTTTAGAGTTGGCCCGTATGTTGGCAGCAAGGGTACAAAGCCGCCATCTGATGAATCGTTGACGTCACAATTAAATTTGTTGGATCGGTTTGTAAAACGACATTATCTGCATAATTGCCCATCTATTTGTGCTCCGTGTGTCTAATCTTCCGTATTAGTTTGATAATCTATTTAACGCCAGCCGCCCCCGCTAAAATAGAGTAACAGTTGCTCCAAAAAACTGGGGGTAGACCACCACCAGCCAGTACGGTTTATTGGGGTTGTAATCCGAATTTCTTTTCACCGGTTACAATGTCGTGGATGTAGCACATCTGAGTACCTGATACACTATATTTTTGCGATTTTCGCATTTCGTCAAATGGACATTTGCCACATCCACACCACGGGATACAATCACGAGAATAGTTAACGCCTTACGCACTATTTCGGAGAGACTTTATGAGCTGGCATCTCAACGCCGTATTTTATGAATTGTATCTTCGTGCCTTCGCGGATGGAGACGATGATGGACACGGAGATTTCACCGGTCTACGGGATAAACTCGATTATTTAGAGTGGCTGGGTGTGGATTGCATCTGGCTGCTGCCCATTTATCCGTCTCCCCTCAAAGATGATGGGTATGACATTGCCAGTTACTATGGCATTCACCCGGACTATGGCCTCCTGGAAGATTTCAAAATGGCGTTGGATGAAATCCATCGTCGTGGAATGCGTTTGATTGTTGATCTAGTTATCAACCATACATCCGACCAGCACCCCTGGTTTAAAGAGGCGCGGCGTTCTAAGCACTCGCCTGTCCGGGATTACTATGTCTGGAGTGAAACCCCCGATAAATATAAACAAGCGCGGATTATTTTCATCGACACGGAAGAATCGAACTGGGCCTATGATGAAGGTAGTGGCGAATACTTCTGGCATCGTTTTTACAGCAGTCAACCTGACCTTAATTTTGATAACCCAATGGTGCGCGATGAAATTCTGAATATCATGAAGTTCTGGTTGGATTTGGGTGTGGATGGCTTTCGTGCCGACGCAGTGCCCTATCTCTTCGAGCGTGAGGGGACATCGTGTGAGAATCTGGCTGAGACACACGACTATCTCAAAGAGATGCGGCGCTTTATTGACCAGAACTATCCTAATGCTGTTCTGCTAGCAGAAGCCAATCAATGGGCGAAAGACCTGCGCCCCTATTTTGGCGATGGCGATGAATTTCATATGTGTTTTCACTTTCCGGTGATGCCCCGTCTCTATCAGGCATTAGCTCAACAAGACCGTACCAGTGTCGTTGAAGTGCTGAACGATACGCCAGCCATCCCTGATAATACACAATGGGGGACGTTCCTGCGAAATCACGACGAACTGACACTGGAAATGGTCACGCCAGAGATACGCCAGTTTATGTGGGAGTATTACTCACCTGATCCTGACCAACGGATTAATCTCGGCATTCGGCGGCGTCTTGCGCCACTGATGGGCAATGACCGTCGCAAGGTAGAAGTGATGCACTCGATGCTATTTACACTGCCCGGTACACCTGTCCTTTATTATGGTGATGAGATTGGTATGGGTGATGACATCAGCCTATTTGACAGGAATGGTGTTCGCACGCCAATGCAATGGGATGATAGTCCAAATGCAGGTTTTTCGACGGCATCAGACGTTTATGCGCCAGCGATAACGAGTGTGGATTTTGACTATAGGAAGGTCAATGTGGCTTCTCAACGGGCAGATGACTCTTCGCTGCTCAATACGATTCGTACTATGATTGCCATTCGTAAAACGCAGCACGCACTCATCAAAGGACAGCTATTCTGGCTGGATGAACTGCCAAAGCCCGCGTTGTGTTTTTGGCGCTCTTCTGAACAACAACGATTATTGGTGCTCCATAGTCTATCGAATCAGCCGTTGGATATACCTTTGCCGGTAAATTGCACATTTACTGACCTGTTTCAACCAGAAACGACGGTGAATGGCGGCGAAATTGTCACATTGTCCCCGTATGGATACCGCTGGTTTGGTGTAAAGTAACCCATTTTCGTGCAATTAATCACGATTTGAATGCGTCTTAACAATTGCACGGTATAATAGTAAACATCTCTATCGAGATAACCGACTACTTACCTAATACGGTATATGGAGGAAATTAAACCCATGTCTTTGAAGAAAACCTTAGTTTTGCTGCTCGTCTTCGTGCTCGTGGTGACGGCACTAACTGTCCCTGTCGCCATGGCCCAGGACGACCTCGGCACACCTGAAAATCCCATTCAGGTTTATTTCGTGCCATCAGCAGAAGCCCAGGTTCTGCTAACTGGTGGTGAAGTGCTGTCTGAAGCCCTCACCGAAGCCACCGGCCTCACCTTCGAGGTATTTGTCCCCACGTCCTACGCAGCCACGATTGAAGCGATGTGCGCCGCACCCGATAGCTCGATGGGCTTCATCCCGGCTGCTGGTTATGTGATTGCCAACAACCGCTGTGGTATCGAAGTGGGTGCTGCTGCTGTACGTTTCGGCTGGCCTGTCTATTGGGCACAGTACATCGTCCGGCGCGATAGTGACATCTACACCTTCGGCGACCTCGCAGGCCGCACATGGGCGTATG
>CAZTLI010000093.1:0-14059 GCA_964614375.1 uncultured Anaerolineaceae bacterium | reverse complement strand
GCTGGAATCGCCGGTGGTGTTGGGATGGCCCAGGGTCACAATTGGCACGAGTAAGTATTCCATGCCATTTTCATCATCGTCCAGCCAGCTTAGCGCCGTCATCAGGTCGCCGCCACTGGGTGTAATCATGCTGCCGGGTTGTTTGTGCCAATCACCGACATAACGCAAGGGCACATCCCACTTGCCATCCAGGGGAACACGTTCGTCCGGTTGGGGTTTTTCGCGGCGGATGCGCCAATTTTCTTGCAGCCACCAGATGATCTCGTCCTGAAGATCATCACCCTGTTGGAAGGTGTGGGTACGTCGGACAGCCGTATCGTCATCAGGCGAAATCGTGTCCAATACATAGATCGTGGGCACACCATCTTCAAATTCAGGAGGGACGACAAGGCCGATCATCGCCTCGCCGGTTTCATCTGCGATGAACTGTCGCGCGGCGATTGCCATTTTTTCGACAACGCGCGTCGATAGCACCAGCTTTGGGACAATGCCCCTCCGAATCATAGCCATTCCCCTTATTTGCCTCATCATGAGTTCTGTATAGGACATTGTAACTTACCTCCGGCGGCGTGGCGGCAGTGGGGTGTTGGGGTTAATCCGTTCCTCGATACCGGGCCAGTCACCTGTCGCGCGCCATGTATAGTAGGCATAGAGCCACTGTACGGCCCATCCTGTGACGGTGACGGCAGTGGACTTGCTGGGATTCCAGCCGTATTGTGCGCCATCCTTTGGGTTAAACAAGCACAGTTGCCCATCTTCATACTGGTGCTTTTCGCTGTAGATGCGTGGCTTTAGGACATAGGCTTCTGCGGGTCGGTTGGGATACTCTTTAGGATACAGAATCTTCAATGTGTGATAGGTGGATTTCACCACACTCATGTTGATTTCCACCACACCTTCCCAGAACAATAAAGTGTTAAATTGGGGCACCACCAGTTTGAATGTGGTCCCAAATGTTGCCCGCATTGCTTCAACTTCCCAGACAAGGCGTGGCGATACATTGCGTTTTGTTCCCCACCATGCTGCCATGTGTGGACATCCTCCAAAACACCCTCTTACGTAGGTCTGATTATACTCTATGTCGAAACCTGCCAAGTGTCCAGAGGATACCCCCTGTTCTTAGGGGTTCTATCGCTATCCTTGTATACGCTTGGACTGGAAACAGGTTGCAGACACCGCGGCTTAGCGATTCGGCAGTGAAAAATCGGTTTAACCGCGCACAAATTTAGGCCTACAGCATTGTAAACCTCAAACGTGCCCCGTTTAATTTTAGTCTGTTCATGTGCCAAATTGTGAGATTTACCACAAGCGTGGATATATATCGTTGTGTTTGATACAAAAGAAGTGTTCAGCACCCCATCCCTGTCAGGATTGGCATCCACACGGACAGAGATTGATTTGCTGAACACTATATACCTTACGGCGAATCCTAATATGGATCATCGCTTTATGCAACTAAAGGAGTTGTATATACATGCGTTTATCACGTTTTATGGTTGTAGCTTTAGTGTTTGTGGCACTGACAGTGGCGCTGATGCCGGTCGCGGCGCAAGAT
The DNA here is from genome assembly GCA_964614375.1 of uncultured Anaerolineaceae bacterium. Classification (GTDB taxonomy): domain Bacteria; phylum Chloroflexota; class Anaerolineae; order Aggregatilineales; family Phototrophicaceae; genus CAZTLI01. The sequence continues at coordinate 12,504 of CAZTLI010000093.1, read as the reverse complement.
GGTGAGGCGCTTACCGTTTACTCAGGGCGTACAGAAAGCCTGATTCAGCCCATACTGGATCGTTTTACCGCCGACACCGGTGTGCGTGTTGACGTGCGGTATGGGTCTACGGCGGAAATGGCGAACCTCATTCTGGAAGAGGGTGCAAACAGCCCGGCAGATGTTTTCATCGCGCAGGATGCTGGTGCGCTGGGCGCGGTTGCCAACGCGGGACTGCTCGCGCCGCTGCCAAACGATGTCTTGGAACGTGTGCCCGCGCCCTTCCGTTCACCCGATGGCCTGTGGGTCGGGATTAGTGGTCGTGCCCGCGTGCTTGTCTATAATCCGGTACTGCTTGAAGAAATGGGTCTGCAACTGCCCGATTCGATATTCGACCTTACGGGGTCTGATTGGAATGGGTTGGTTGGTTGGGCGCCTACGAATGGCTCATTTCAGGCCAATGTGACGGCGATGCGCGTGCTCGTCGGCGATGATGCCACCCGCGCATGGCTGGAAGGCATTGTCGCTAATAACCCACAGACCTATGAAGGCAACACACAGGTCGTACAAGCCGTGATTGACGGTGAAGTGGTCGTAGGACTGGTCAACCACTATTATATTTTCCGCTTCCTTGCCGAAGACCCGGCGGCCCCGGTTGCGCTGCACTTCTTCCCCGGTGGCGACCCCGGCGCGCTCATTAACGTCGCGGGCGGCGCAGTGGTGGCGAGTTCAACACAGCAAGGTCTGGCACAGCGGTTACTGCTCTATCTACTGGGTACAGACGCGCAGACCTATTTCGCTGAAGCGACGTTTGAGTATCCGTTGGTCACCGGTGTGCCTGTGAATGTTGACCTGCCGCCGCTGGAGAGCATCGAAGCGCCCGACATCGATCTGACTAATCTGGACGATTTGCAAGGTACGCTGGAGATGATTGAAGACTCCGGCGCCCTTGATGGCTAATTTACGTATTTAGTAGCATGAGCCGGGATGGTCTGCAAGCCTATCCCGGTTCACAATTTGATAGAAGTGACCCATGCAGAAATCCCGAATAGAATCGTTTCGCACCATCACGATCCCTAACGCCTTCCCCCGGCTTTACAATAGACCGGGCTGGTCGATTCCACGTAGACGCCTGCCGCTGCTGCAATTAATCGGGCTGATTATTGCCGGATTGTCGCTGCTGCCGATTGCCTATTTGTTTATTCAAGCCCTGAGCACCGGGCAAGAAGGCATCGACTACTTGCTGCGCGAACGCACACTCGAAATCATGGCAAACAGCATTGTGTTAATGGGCGTTGTGACGGTGAGTGCTATGGCAGTCGGCGTGCCGTTTGCCTGGTTGACAGCCCGCACTGATTTGCCTTTGCGACGCTTCTGGCTCGTTGTCGGTCTGCTGCCGATGGTGATTCCATCATATTTGGGCGCAGTGACCATGATTGCGGCATTTGGCCCGCGCGGGATATTGCAAACGATGCTTGAACCGCTTGGCATCAATCGCCTGCCTTCAATTTATGGCTTATTTGGAGCGGCGCTGGTCATCACTCTGGCAACCTATCCGTATGTTGTGCTGCCTGTGCGGGCGGCACTGCTCAAAATGGATCCTGCATTAGAAGAAGCGGCGCGCAGTCTTGGTCTCAGACGCAGACAGGTATTCTGGCGGGTGATTCTGCCGCAGCTACGCCCGGCGCTGGCAGCAGGCGCATTGTTGACGGCTCTCTATACCCTGAGCGATTTCGGTGCGGTGGCGATGATGCGCTACAATGCGTTCACGCGGGCGATTTATTTGCAATATACCAGTTCATTCAACCGGGATCGGGCGGTCATACTGGCGCTGGCGCTGGTGGTGCTGACCCTTTTCCTGCTGGTGATGGAACGACGTGCGGCTGCTACTCATAACTTCCGCATTGGCACGGGCACATCGCGTCGTCCACGGCAAATGCGCCTCCGCCGCTGGAAAGTGCCCGCGCTGGTGTTTTGCGGGGCGCTGGTAGCGATTGGCGTTATCATTCCGGTGATGGTGCTGCTTTCATGGTTGTTACAACGCAGCACGACCTATAGCCTCTCTATCGACATTGACATTTTGACCAGTAGTACGGTGGGGGTTAGTGGTCTGACCGCGATTGTTGTGGCAGTCGTCGCGATACCGTTAGCCATCCTGGCGGCGCGGTCTGTCTCGCGCGTTAATCATTGGCTGGCGAATGTGACGTATCTTAGCTATGTACTGCCGGGTATCGTCGTGGCGCTGGCGCTGGTGTTCTTCGCCACGCATTATGCGCTTGATTTTTACCAGACATTCCCACTCCTTATTCTAGGTTATTCGACGCGCTATCTGGCGTATAGTGTTGGCACGACCCGCAGCGCACTGACACAAATCAACCCGCGTATCGAAGAGGCTGCGCGCAGCCTGGGGTTGAATCAATGGCAGGTGATACGCCGGGTGACACTGCCGCTGGTATGGACAGGCGTTGTGGCGGGCGGGGCACTGGTGTTTTTGAACGTGATGAAAGAATTGCCCACCACGCTCATCTTGTCGCCCATTGGTTTTCGCACCTTCGCTACCCGTATCTGGACGGCCTATACCGAAGGCTCGATGGGGCAAATTGCCCAGCCCGGATTGATGCTGATGCTGGTGTCGGCGCTGCTGCTATTGGTTATATTATGGCGTGACAAGGAAATTAGCCTTTAGGGTTAACTCATGCGATACACACATCTTCCCAACATCGCTAATCCAGATGACGTTCCCGCAGATGGGATTCTGAGCCGCACGGTCTATTCGGATGACACAGTGAAAGTGGTGTTGTTCGGGTTTGCCGCTGGTGAAGAATTGTCCGAACACACCGCATCTATGCCCGCTATCATTCACATCTTGCTTGGTGAAGCGCATATCACACTCGGCGATGATACGTTTGAGGGGCAGGCTGGCACATGGATACACATGCCCGCCCATTTGCCGCACAGTATTCAGGCGAAGACGCCGCTGGCAATGGTGTTGCTGATGCTCAAGAATTAGCTGATGGATACAAGGGCAGCCCAATCACCTCCAAAACCGGGTGTAGGCGTGCGCGCTGTGGCACTGCCCGCTGAACATGGCGGTTGGGGATTTGTGTTTGAACCGCTGCTGTTGGGGCATCTGGTCGCGTCGTCACGGGTTGGGTGGTGGCTGGTGTTGATTGCGCTGGGGACGTTTCTCATGCGCCAGCCGCTCAAAATCACGCTCATGGACTTACGGCGCGGTAGATGGTACAGACGGACAAACCTGGCACTGCGCTTTGTGGGGATTTATGCCCTTATTGCGTTAGTCGGTTTGATTGGTATATTCATATCTCATGATTTTCGTGTGTTGATACCATTAGGTGTGGCGCTGCCGTTTATGGTGGTGCAACTGGTCTACGATGTCCGCAGTGACAGTCGCGCATTGCTGCCCGAACTCGCGGGGGCGGGCGCGCTGGGTGGGTATGCAACGGCGATTGCGCTGGCCGGTGGTTGGGCAGCTTCGATGGCGCTGGCACTGTGGATTATCGTCGTCGCACGCGCGATCCCTTCTATTTTGTATGTGCGGGCGCGTTTGCTGCTGGAAAAGGGCAAACCCGCCAGCGGTGTGCCAGCTATGATCGCCCACGGCGCTGCTTTGATTGTCCTCATCATACTCACAATTGCCGGTTTTTCCCCCTGGCTGGTTGTGGCGGCTGCGGGCATCTTGCTCGTGCGCGCGGGGCATGGCGTATCGCGTTTCCGTCGCCCGACCAAAGCGACAACCCTTGGCTTCCGGGAGATTGTGTTTGGTCTGATGGTTGTCGTGCTAGCGGCAGTGGGGTATCAGTTCCACCTGTAAAACCAACTCGTGCGCGTGCAAAATGGCAGCGGGCGACGCGCGTCGTCTGTTTTGTATATAGATGTGAAGGAACACACCCGATATTATGACCGATGCCCTGCGCTGTACTGGAATCAGCAAAACCTTTGACGATGTATTCGCTGTGGATTCCGTGGATTTGCACATTCAAGCAGGGCAATTCCTGACGATGCTAGGGCCGAGTGGCTGCGGCAAGACCAGCACGCTGCGCCTCATCGCTGGTTTTGAACGCCCTGACAGCGGCGACATTTACATCAATGAGCAGCTGGTCGCCGACAAGACGACCTTCTTGCCACCCGAAAAGCGGCGCGTGGGCATGGTGTTTCAGGATTACGCGCTGTTCCCACATCTGAATGTGGCGGATAACATCGGCTTTGGGCTATCCGGTTCACCGCGCGATAAATCGCAGCGGGTAAAAGAGATGCTGGCACTGGTCGGGTTAGACGGTATCGGCAAACGGATGCCGTATGAATTGTCGGGCGGGCAGCAGCAGCGTGTGGCACTGGCGCGGGCCTTAGCGCCGCAACCCGAACTGATTTTATTGGACGAGCCTTTTTCCAATCTGGATACGGCATTGCGCGCACAAGTCCGTACCGAAGTCCGTACTATCTTACGGCAAGCGGGCATGAGCGCCATTTTTGTCACACACGATCAAGAAGAGGCCTTGAGCTTGTCGGATTTGGTGGCGGTGATGTTTGATGGGCACATCGCCCAGATCGACAGCCCACAGCACCTATACCGGAATCCGGTCAGTCGGGAAGTCGGCGCATTTGTCGGCGAGGCCAATTTCCTGCCTGCCGAAGCGCATGGGATGGCTGCCGTATGTGTGTTAGGGGATGTTCCGCTGCAATCAGCCCATGACGGCGCGGTCGAATTGTTGATTCGCCCTGAAAATTTGCTGCTCACAGGTGAATATGCCTCGCCCGAAAATACGGTCAACGCGCGCATTCTCTGGCGTGAATTTTATGGGCATGACCAGCGTGTGGGACTCGAACTGGCTGAAGATGGCACCCGCCTTGTCGCCCGCGCTTCGGCCTCACTCAGCTATCAGCGTGACGACACGGTTCAAGTCGGCGTAATTGACTCGGTGCTGGCGTTTGATAGTTAAATCTGTAAACGCGAAACCTCTTCAAAGGTATTTGCATCCCACATACGGACGCTGCCATCTGCACTCACGGTAATGAAATACTGTCCGTCTGGCATGTAGACAACTTCAAAGATGTCCCGGTCATGCCCCTGAATACGGTTTCCTTGAACAGGTTGTTCACCCTCAAGCTGCCATAACCCGATGCGTGGGGCATCGCCCCAATATGCCGCGCCGCCAACACCAATCAGAGCCTGACCATTAGGGCGATAGGCGACACCTCTGGCGGTACTGGTTGCGAGTTCAAGCAAGTGTGATTCCCCGCTGGTGATCGCAAAGACTTGTATATAGCCCCCAATCGCAATCGCGATGTTGGCACTGTCCGGGCTGAATACGACATCATTCAAGCCATGCTCATTCGGTGAAAACGAGGCGATCACCTGCCCACTATCGAGTGACACGATAACGACCTGTGGCATTTGGATTTCTGCCGAATACAAACCCACCGCCAACAGCGTGCCATCAGGGGAATAAGTCATGGTGAAAACATTGGCTGCTGATACCTCTAATGTCGCGATTTGTGTAAAGGTCGAAATATCCCATAGCATGATGTGCCCGGCGTAATTTACAGTTGCGATTTCCGGGCGAGTCGGATGAAAGGCCATCAAATGCCCGTCTAAGACCCTAACTTGCTGCGCGGTCGTCACATCCCAGACGATGACTTCAGCGATGTTGGGGCTGGCAAATCCTGCCGCGACCAGTGTGCTGTCTGCATTGAAGGCCAATTCGCTGATTGGGGCATTCGTGGTGTGCAATGCAATCACATCCGATTCGAGGCTGGCGACACGGCGAAAACGACGCAGCTGCACGGCTGAATGTCCTTCACCTTCGCTGTAAGCCACAACAAAATTACGACCATCGGGCGACACAGCCACGTCATAAACCAAAGGGGCGATGATGTCTGCATCCGGGTTGGGCGGTTGAAGCGTACCAGCGGGGGCGATGGTGACAAATGATGCGGACGTAGGGCTGATCGACGAAGATGTCGCCCAAAACAGTATTGAGACAAGCATCCCTATCCCAAAGGTGATGATAATCGCCATCGCAGTGAGTATGATCATTTTGCGATTATTGGATGCTGGCTTTGGTTTGCGCTTGCGTTTGGGTTTGAGCGATTCTGGCCCCTCATCATCAATAATATGAAATTCAGGCTTGTCGTTCGGCATGGAAGCTAACCTCAATAGATAGGTGCATATACAGTCAAGACTATCATGCGAACATGATACTCAAATGACGATTCACCGGCGCTTCCTATGCGTGTAGGCCGAGATTTAGCGTCGTCGAATCACGGTGCTCATTTGTGGCGAGGGCAGCCACACGATAAATGTGGTGCCACGACCATCGCCCGCACTCATGACCGTTATTGTGCCGCCATGCGCTTGCACAATCTCGCTCGTAATTGCCAATCCCAGCCCCGTGCCGCGTGTGGGGCCACGCGCTTTGTCAGTCTGATAAAATCGCTCAAAGACGCGCGGTAAATCTTCTTCGGGAATGCCGATGCCCGTATCGGAAACCACGACCTCCACGCCGTTTTTGGCAATTCGTGTTTCAATAGTGACTGTGCCATCTTCAGGTGTGTATTTGATGGCATTGCTGATGAGGTTATCGAGTACCTGTGCCAGACGATCACCGTCGCCAGCGATGTGTGGCATTGAATCGGCTTTGACGATCATCTGGATGTGTTTGCGCTGCGCGACCAGCGACAACCGTTGGGCAATTGCCGCCGTCATTTCGCCAATATCAAGCGCCACTGACTGCATAGAGAGGCGTCCGGCCTGGATGCGGGCTAAATCGGTGAGTTCAATGACCATGCGATTGAGGCGTGTGGCTTCTTCATAGATAATTTGCGCCGCAGCAGGTGGGTTGCGCGATGTGCCATCGACAATGGCCTGTGAATAGCCCTGAATGGATGTGAGCGGTGTCTTCAGATCATGCGACACATTAGCCAGGAAGTCCCGCTGGGCAGTCTGTTGAGCGACGACTTCTGCGCTCATTTTGTTAAATGCTTCGCCTACCGCACGGACTTCAGGCGGCCCACTGACGGGCACACGCTGGTCATAATGCCCTTCGGCGACACCGGCTGCGGCCTGGGCGACGTGTTGTAATGGCCCGGCGATGCTGCGGCTGATGTAAAACGCCAATGCGAGCGCCACAGCCAGACCGACGAGCGCCGCCTGTAACAGTGGGATACCCATTTGTGTGCTCAAATCGCGCAGGGACTCAACGAGTGAGGTTGTGGGGCGGGTATCTGCCAGTACGACAGTAATTGGACGGATTGGACCGCCACCGACCACCGAACCGACGAATAACCACTCCGTTCCATCAGGGTCGTCAAATACGCCTTCGACATTTTCATAACTGCCGCTGTTCCCACGCCGCTGCTGACGATACGTCACCACCAGCGGCGAAGGTGAGTTTCGCGCGAAGGTGTTCGCACTATCAAACAGGACAACATTACCCAGCAGCGCGATCACACGGATTTCTTGCTCATCGGCAATGATTGCCAGCGCGTCATTCAAATCGCCCACGGTTGGTCGTTCGCGCGGCAAGTAGCGTTCCAGATTCAAACCCTGCGCGACACCCAGTAAATGATTATAGGTCGGTTGTGTGGGGGCTGGTCGTGTGCTGAGTAGCAGTAAAAACGCGGTCGAGATTATCCCCAGTGTAATCGCCATGAGCAGCAGATAGGAGGCCAGCAGCCGCGTCCGCAGCGAAAGATACGTCATGATTTCAATGTTCACTTTCCAATTTATAACCAACCCCCCACACCGTTTCGATGATGGGTGTCATGCCGTCGAGTTTGTGGCGCAGATGCGCGATATGCACATCTACCGTGCGGGTTTCGCCCGCAAAGTCATAACCCCAGACGACATCTAGCAACCGTTCACGACTAAACACCATGCCCGGATTATCGACCAGCGTCAGCAGCAGGTCGAATTCTTTCATTCGCAGGTCAACTACGTTATTGTCAACCTTCACCATCCGTCGTTCCGGGTCGATAGTCAAATTGCCGATTGCGCGCGGGCCTCTGGCTTTTTCGCTGAATTTACGGTCACTTCGGCGCAGAATTGCTTTGACTCGCGCGACCAATTCGCGGGGATTAAATGGCTTCGTCAGATAATCGTCTGCGCCAAGTTCCAGCCCAACGATTTTGTCGATGTCGTCACTGCGGGCAGTCAGCATGATAATCGGCACGTCGGACTCGGCGCGCACCCGCCGACATACCTCTAATCCATCCATACCCGGTAGCATCAAATCGAGTACGACTAATGCGGGCGCATCGCGCAAGATTTTTTGCAGAGCGATGTTGCCGTCTGTCGTACTATCGACGCGAAAGCCTTCCTGTTCAATGTACATCGTGGCGAGGTCGATAATACGCTGTTCATCATCGACAATGAGGATTGTCTCGCTCATGATTCATCCGCCTCCGTATCATCATCGGATTCCCGCTCATCTATAAACAGGACGATTTTTTGCCCCTCATCCCCGACAATGGTCATCAATTCGCCCGTTTGCTGTGCATTGAGCGCCATACCAATGGCCTGAACGAGTTGATTGATATGTTGTGGTGATAACCTAATTTCGGCTTGTAGGTCGCCATCCTTGGTCTGTATGGCGAGGCGCAGACGATGGGTGGCGAGGATGGACGGTTGTGTCTCGCTTTCGCCCCCACTTTGTGGTGGCAGTTCGGTTAGGAGTCTTCGGATTTCTTGCCGTATAGTAGCTGCCGACAATCCTATTCTTTCAAGTGTCTGTATGCCGATGCCGCTCGTTTGCCGACATATTCCGAGTAGCAGATGTTCCGTACCAATATAACTGTGTCCCATCCGGCGGGCTTCATCTACCGCCAATTCCAACATCGTCTTGGCGTCCACACCTAACTCCAAATGGGTATCCGGCAACCTGACTTCACGGGTCAGGTCATTCACTGCGTCAGTAATCCCGGAGAGTGAAGCGCCCATTCGCGTAAGCACGAGAGCAGCGACACCCTGATCCTCGCGCATCAGGCCGATGAGGATATGCCCCGTCGTGATAGCCGGGTGCTGTTCTCTTTCGGCGGCTTCCTGCGCTAGACTGAGGGCGCGTCTTGCGCGCTGTGTGAAACGTTCCATCTTATTTGGCATGGTCGAATTTCCTCTCCAGGTCTTGCTCTAGTTGTGCTAACGCTACACCAGATTGTTCCAGCAGACGCCGCCCCGTACTCGCCTGCTGAAGGATTCCCCACAAGATATGCCCCGAATGAAGTGCAGCGCTGCCCGCAAGGTTTTCGGCTTTTGCTAGGGCCTGCCGCGCACCGCTGGATAGTACGAGTCTGACATCGCCAGCGCATACCGGACATGCTAATTGTCCAACCGCTTCCGCCAGGCGCGCATAATCCAATCCTGCCATGGTCAAAGCGACGTAAGCAGGACTATCGGGTATCCGCAGCATCGCCAATAGCAAGTGTTCGGTGCGGATGTATAGGTGTTGGAAGCGTTTGGCTTCTTCCCTTGCCAACTGCCAGAGTGTCCCGACATCTTCCGTCGTCGGACGTGTTGAATCCATATAGATCAACCTTTTTCCAAGTTTAATTCTATTATGCGGCTTATCTATTGTGTTTGCCAAATGTAAAAAGTGCGAAAATTTTGTGTTCGCAGGGCTATATTTCACACATGGCAAGCCCGAGTTGGGCGAAGGGCAGATTTTCAGAAACGCCGATTGTGCGGGCAATATTTCGGTGTTTATTACATGGTTTTGGTGCAAACCGTCAGCCATCTGAACAGTTTATCGCACCACTTGCTGATTTACGACACATCCCAGCGCATATTGAGGAGGGTCTGGTGTGGGCGAAAACCATAATGCCGCAGGATTTCGCTGGTGACGGGTTCATCGGCGGGGTGTTCGATAATGATGGTGTTGCGATTAAAGCGAGTCACTGCCGTATGCAGCAGCGCATCGGCATAGAGGCTTTCAAATTCTGGCTTGACCATCAAACGCAGGCGCGTGCTGGTCACAAAACCATTTTCGATGTGTAAGGACGCATCAATTTGATCGGTTGCTTCATCTCGAATGACGAGGGTTTCTTTAGAATTAAGGCTGAGCATATCGCCTAATTTTTGCCACCACGAGCGCCGAAAATAACCCGGATGCAAAGGGCGCAACCAACCCAGGCCGCCCTGGTCGGTTGGTCGTACCTGCTCCGCGAGGGCATATTCACTTTTCCAGTCACGTCCGCGATTGGCAATGTGTATGCGGCCTTCGCTAATCCGCTGCGCGACACGGAGGAGACTGCTGCGCTTCCACGTTGTCCATTCACGTTCCGGGACAAAACCTAATTGTTTATAGAGCGATTGTGCGCCGGAGTTATCTGTCCGCACTTGCAAGAGGGCATAACGTCCACCACGTTCGCGGATTAAATCCATACTGGCGTGCAGTAATTGTCGGGCAATGCCACGTCGTTGAAAGTTCGGATGTACCGCGACATCGGCAATAATCCAGGCAGCACCAAGACTTTTGGGCCATTCATAGGCATCATAAACAGAAACGTTGCCTATTAATCGTCCGTCTTCTATCCAAACATACCCTGTATTCAGGCCCATCGACATACTATTCAAGATGGATATGCCCCAACCGATATGGCTCAGGCGGCGCATTTCGTTAATGGCCAGGCGTCCGTTTGCATCCATCGAATCGGCAAAGGCCAATTCGAGCAAATCCGCCAAATCCGCCATATCTGTCCGCAGGTTTGTCCGGCGCAAATACCCGCCGATACGACGGATACTATTGGTAGGGGGAGACTTCAGTATATCCATAGCACCATCATACCATGTTGCGTTTGCCTCTGCCGCAGACTTATGATTCCAATGGTCATCGTTTTCGGCTATCGGGTGTGTTTAATCAATTCAGACGGCGATGGATTGTGGGTAAAGGACTTGTCTGTAAAAGGATTGTCTGTAAGTTGTATGGATTGTACGAACTTTATTGCAAAGTTTAAGCGTGCGCGAAGAATTAATCTAAAAGTGTTGAATCATAAAGCCAGAGTATGATACACTCGTAACTATATTCATCAATTCATTCGTAAATCTGCCAAATTCTCTATAAAGGCAGATTTCTATACACTTTTAGGGTGTATTGTTATGTACAATTATAATAACGCTAGCGTTCTCATCGGGGGTTATCATGTTGCTTCAACAGATGATCGAGTGGCTTCATCACTATCGATCACCCCACAGCGACGTACTACGCCGGGATGAAGGTCAGGGATTGGTTGAATATGCCCTCATTCTCATCTTTGTTGCCGTTGTGGTGGTGTTTCTGATAGCGATTTTGGGGCCGGGCGTCGGCAATATGTATAGCAATATTGTCGCCGCGCTGCAAGGCGGTGGATAATTTCGGTACTCATCCTCATATTATCTACATAAACCTCGCAACTTTGCGGGGTTTTATTTTGGACTATCCCCATCAATTTAAGTCGCCATCCTTCTGACTGATGGTGCTGGTTTACCCAACGTCCACCCTACGTCCCGCGACCACATCTTGAACTCCACGCGATTCTGGTTTAGAACTGTAGGCTTAGCAAAAATTATGGGATTTGACTGAAAATTGAGCATATCATCTGGCAGCAACTGCTGGATTGAGGAGGGCGTTATGGCATCACGAGGTTATGGACGAGTGGGGGGGCGTCGAACATCGAGCGCGGGCTGGCAGTGGATGCTCATTGGCTTTGTGCTGGGTTCGATCTGCTGGATTATCATCATCATCGTTAGTCTGGGTGTGGGTATTTTCGACCTGTCTCTGCAAGCCGAGCCGACACCCACACAACAGGTTGTCATCTTGCCAACCGATACGCAAGAAGTGCCAACGCAAACACCCTATGTAATTACCGCAACGCCCGATCCCACGTCGGAAGTGCAAGAAGCGGTGGTTGAACCGCCATCGCCGACACCCGTACCGCCCGAAGTCACACAGGCTGACCCCACCCAAAATGTGACGCCATCCGATACCGACTCAGGCGATACCGGCACAGGCGTGAACACCCCCGCTACAGCCCAGGCCACCAATGGAGGGACATCCGCCAGTACGACAGGTAGCGTGCCACTGCCATTACAAAGCGTCGTCACGATTATGGCGGCGATACCGGGTGGCACATTCATCATGGGTACGAATGTGGATGAGGTATTGGCGGCGGTTGACGAGTGTGTGAATCGCGATGGTGGTGCGTGTGATGTCGCTTTCGCGCAAGATTCGTACCCGGAACATGAAGTCACGCTCGACCCCTTCCAGATTGAAATTACTGAGGTGACGTATGGGCAGTACGTGGCCTTTTTGAATTTCATGGGGCCGAATAGTCATCGGAACGGATGTAATGGCTTCCCTTGTATTGCGACATTCAATGAAGATGCCAACAGCGTCATTCTGTTCGATAATGCCAATTACAGTTTGCAGCAAGATTTCCTGTCTGAACTGCCGGTTGCAGGGGTGACGTGGTATGGCGCAGATACCTACTGCCGCACGATTGGACGCCGCTTGCCGACAGAAGCGGAATGGGAAC
>CAZTLI010000092.1:0-14151 GCA_964614375.1 uncultured Anaerolineaceae bacterium | reverse complement strand
CGTTGGGGCAAGCGTGCAACAGAAGCCCCCGAATTTATTCGTGGGGAGCGTCACATGAGCCAGATGCGCCTAAAGGTCGAAGTGACTGGTATGTTCGCCTATCCCGACCTGTGCGTTGTTTGTGGAAAAAAACAATTGGTTGAAGGCATATTCGACACACTGACGAACCCAACCGTACTGGTTGAAATTCCGTCGCAATTTATTTGGGATATGGATCACGGTACGAAATTCTGGCACTATCGCCAACTACCATCGCTACAAGAGTATCTGTTGATTGCACAGGACAAGCCCCATATCGAACATTATGTGCGGCGGGATGACCACTCATGGACACCCACCGACGTAGAAAGTCTTGAATCGACGTTACAGTTCCCCTCGATTGCTTGCGCGCTGCCATTATCCGAAGTGTACAGACGCATTACGTTCTAAAGACGATGCGGACGAAATCTGAGAGCGGCACTATCGCACGATGCCGCTGTATCCCTCGCCTGGATTGACCAAACGCAACACCGACTGGCGGTCAATGAGGGGCATGTCGCCGGGGATGCTGTATTTGAGGGCTGCCGCCGCCGCGCCATATTTCAGACACAACGCCAGACGGTCAGGTGTATGAGCGGGCAGATGCAGATGCGCGAACAGGAATCCAGCGGAAAAGGCATCGCCACCACCCACACGTCCTATTGTCGCCGCCGGGAACACGGGTTGATAGGCATTATCGCCTGTGGCTGAACTTGCCGCTGCACCCTTCGCGCCCAATGTCATGACCAGTGTCGCCTGTGGAAATCGAGCCGTAAGTTGTGACAGCGCGATTTCGGCATCATCGGATACCGCGTACAATCGTTGTGCATCCACCTGAGCGATGAAGATGATGTCCGCCGCTTGCATAAGGGGTTCGCAGGTGTTTCGTGCTGCCTCTGTATCCCACAATTTCGCCCGGTAATTGACATCAAAACTCACCTGCCATCCGGCCTGTTTTGCCAATTGGACGGCGTGACGGGCGGTATCTGCCGCAGATGGACTGATTCCGGGCATGATACCCGTCGTATGGAACAGGCGCGCGCTATCCGGTTGAAACAGGTCTGTGGGCAGGTCGGCGGGCTGCATGTGACTCGTGGCGCTGTCAGCACGGTCATACAGCACCTGTCGCCCGCGTGGTTCGAGGCCATCTTCCAGAAAATACAATCCGGCACGTCCCGCATCTGTCCATACCACATGCCCGGTATCGACGCCATAACGCCCGATTTCGTTCGCAATCATCCGTCCGATGGGATTAGCTGGCAGGCGCGACAACCAGCACACGGACAGTCCCAAACGCGCCAGGCCAACGGCGGTGTTGGATTCACTGCCGCCGATATGCACGTCCAATTGTGCAGCCTGTTCAAGCAACTGGTGATGGGGCGGTGTCAGGCGCAGCATCGTCTCGCCGAGCGTGATGACATCGTACACGGTGGCTAACCCATCGCCGCGACAAACTGTTTTGCAGCGGAGACGACGGCTTTCCAGTCTTTGGCGGCGTTGATGCTCTTATCGACCAATCCACTGCCGACGCCGACTGCGAATGCACCATTTTTGACATACGCGCCGATGTTGTTGACATCGACGCCACCCGTGGGCATCAACCGTAAGTGCGGCAGAGGCGCGAGCACATCCTTGATATAGTCGGGGCCGAGATTGCGCGCCGGGAACACCTTTACCACATCGACCCCCATTTCCCACGCGGTTTCGATTTCGGTCGGCGTATACGCGCCCGGCATGACGGGTACACCAGCGGATTGCGCGGCTTCGATGACAGCGGGTTTGATGGTCGGCGCGACGATGAACTGTGCGCCTGCGTCGAGCGCGATGTCCACCATTTGCGGCTCATTGACCGACCCCGCGCCGATGACCGCTTCGCCTTTAGAAAATTCCGGCATTGCCGCCAGCACATTGGCGATGGCACGCGGCGCATCGGGACTGGTCATGGTGAATTCAACCGCGCGAACACCCCCCGCCAACAATGCCCGCGTGATGGCAATGCCATGTGTGAGGTCGGGCAGGCGGATAATCGCCACCAATTTGTGCCGTTTAATCACCTTCATGACTGGATTATCCATGCTGACCGTCCCATTCATCGCGCAGGAGCGCAAACAAAAGTAAATCGTAGTAGACGCCCGCTTCATAATACTGCTGCCGCTGGCGACCTTCGGGCTGAAAACCGAGTTTTTGAATCAACGCCGCCGACGCCACATTTTCGGCGCTGCAATCGGCCTCGATGCGATTCAGGCACATCCGGGTAAAGCCGAAGTGGATGATACGGCGCACCGCTTCTGCCATGATACCCTGACGCCACTGTGTCCGCTTCAGATCGAAGCCAATCGACGCCCGATGGTCAGCCTGATGCCAGTAATTATAGCCGCACATGCCAATCACGGTATCATCCGGTTTCAAGGTAATTCCCCACCGCACCGCGTCTTGCTGTCGATACTCGTCTGCGATACCTGTGATGAGGTCTCTGGCCTGCTGTATATCGGTGTAGGCCGCGCCCGTATTGTACTTCGTGACTTCATAATCGCCGCGAATGGCAAATATCGCGGCGGCATCGGCGGGCACAATCTCCCGTAGACGCAAGCGTGCGCTTTCGAGGATGGGGAATGGGCCGAAGTTAAACGTCATGGTATCATCCATCTGAGCAGGCTATTGAACGCATTGAACCACAGCGCGGCAGAGCGCGATGTGCCCAAAAACGAGACGCAAAAGCGCAATCACAGCGATACCCATTGCAGACCGAGAATGATGACAAAAAGACGATTTGCGGAATCGTGATTTTGTGCAGTTCCCAATGCAAACTGATGGCGAGACCGAGAAACGTCAAAAAGTTCAGCGCGATGATGCCCACAGGGAAATAACGCGCCACACCCTCCAGCACGATGACTGCTGTCGCAGCCAGAATCTGCACCACACCCACCGCGAAGCGTAACAATCCGCCCTGCGTCACCATCACCCGCAGCGCCCCAATCATGATGGGGTCATCGGTCAGTGCTTTGAGGTCGGGGATTTGTTTTTTCTCGCCATAAACGATGTGCGCGACACTCAACACGACAATCAATATTCCGGCTATGAGGCCCATTGCAGCTATTCCTTAACGTGCCTTCTATGACAATTTGGCAGTATAACCATCGTACCCACGACTTGCTATATACAAAACCGATTTGCCGCGCGGGTGGACGTGGATAAAGGCGCAGCACAGAGTCAAAGAGAAAAAGTGGCTGAGCGGGTTAAGCAGGGAGCTTGTGTAGGGGCAGTCCGGCGTCCCTGCCCAAAACCGTCAAGCCACACACCGGCGTTTCTCCTTTTGCCCGTTATCTATGCGGACTGCTATAATCCCCGCAGAGCACACAGGAGCAGAAACCATGACCACGACAGCGGCAGCGACCTATCAGGACTATTTCACCGATGAGCACGAGATGGTGCGGCAGACGGTACGGCGCTTTGTCGAGAAAGAGATTAAGCCGTTTGTCGATGACTGGGAAGAAGCGGGCGACATGCCGCGTGACATCTATCCGAAGGCGGCGCAGGTTGGCATCATTGGCGTGGGTTATCCCGAAGTCTATGGCGGCACACCCGGCGACATCTTCCTGCAAATCGCCGTGTGGGAAGAATTGATGCGCGGCGGGTCGGGCGGAGTCTGCGCCAGTCTGGGGTCGTATAACATCGGGATTCCGCCGATATTGAACTTCGGGACGGATGAACAGAAAGCGAAATTTGTGCCGCCTGTGCTGCGCGGTGAAAAAATCGCGGCGTTAGCCATTACCGAACCGGGCGGCGGCTCGGACGTAGCCAATATCCAGACGATGGCAGTGCGCGATGGCGATTACTATGTGGTCAATGGCAGTAAGACCTTCATCACCAACGGTTCAAAGGCCGACATCATCACCTGTGCGGTACGGACAGGCGGACAGGGCGCGCATGGAATCAGTCTGTTGGTGATTGAGACCGATACACCCGGCTTTAGCGTGTCTAAACGACTGAAAAAAATGGGCTGGTGGGCATCGGATACGGCGCAGCTATTTTTCGATGACTGCCGCGTGCCTGTGGGCAACCTCATCGGCGCGGAGAACATGGGCTTTTATGCGATTATGGCAAATTTCCAATTTGAGCGTCTGCAAATGGCGGTCATGGCGACGATGACGGCGCAGCTTGCATTGGAAGAATGCCTGCGTTATGTGCAGGAGCGTGAAGCCTTCGGGCGTCCGCTGGCGGGCTTTCAGGTCACACGGCATAAGCTGGTCGATATGGCGACACAAATCGAGGTCAGCCGCGAATTTAACTATCGTGTCGCGGCGAAAATGGCTGCCGGCGTCGATCAGGTCAAAGAGGTGTCGATGGCGAAGAATTTTTCGTGTGATGTCAGCGACAAAGTGACTTACGAAGCCGTGCAGTTGTTCGGCGGTTATGGTTATATGCGCGAATATCTGGTCGAACGCCTCTATCGCGACAATCGCATCCTGTCTATTGGCGGCGGCACACGCGAAATCATGAAGGAAATCATCGCGAAGCGGATGATGTAGGGGTTGGGGGTTGGGGATTAGAGTCGTCTGCCGGATGCGCGTTGTGAATTTTCACCCATATAAAACCCGCTGTGTCCTCCGTAGCTCAGTGGTTCAATTATCTTAGGAGTTATGCACTTGAAAGATTTTCTGCGTAGATAAGGGGTTTATGTTAGTTGCGAAAATAATCGGATAACGCCGTTTTTTGTGCGGACACAGCAATGCTGTGTCCCTACGAATAATAACGGTTGTTAACGGGTTTGTAGGGACACGGCACGCCGTGTCCGATGACCCAATTAAATTGTTAACCTGCATAAACCCCTTGCCTGATAGCTCAATTGCGTAAGTCATGTATCTGTTTGCCAGCGGTGAGCGGTCATCTTTACTCCATTCGGCGTTTTGCCCAACAATCTGGCGCTTGGATTCTCGCGGATATACAGTGGAGCACTATTCGACTGTAGTCTATGCTGGGTGGTTGTGTAACCAGCCCACAGCGAAAGCGAGAACATCTGATGGTTCGTCTGTTGATACCGATTGTGTGCAGTTTGCTGCTGATTGCCGCGTGCGGCAGCGCCGAATCTGCCACCGAAGCACCGCCTACCGCAACGGAGTCACCCACCGCCACCCATAGTCCCGAACCCACCGAAGCACCGCCAACCGACACACCCCTTCCGGTGACAGTCAATCCGGTCGCGGCGATTGAACTGGTCGGTGGCGCAGAAGGGACGTGTGTCAATGAAGATGAGACACAAAGCACGGTTATCGGCTTCCCGGTCATCTATTACAACACCACGACTGAAAATCTGATGACGGCGGAACTGACGACTCCCGATGGCGAGGTCATCGGTTCGTTAGACACGAATGCCGAGAATAACGACGGCGAAGGCGGTTGGGGCATGTATCCGCTGGCGTACACTGTGCCCGATAATACGCCGCTGACCATCGTCATCACCGTCTATTCGGGCAGCACGGATGACACCCCCATCAGCAGCGTCACCAGCCTGACCTATGACTGCACGACTGGCGAGGCGCTCGACAGCAGCTTTGACTATCGCGGCGGTTGATGGACAATGCCAGAGCGCACGGCATTCGGACAGACAGCGGGTTTCAACCCGTTGGGCAAAGGGTTATCGCTATTCAATGGATTGCTTTGGTTTTGTCCATAACCGACACTTGCAACGCTTAAGGGCTGGGTTACAATTCATCTATCTGTGCCATCTGTCACAAATCATCGGCTGAAACCAATCTCGCGCAAGGAGGCTTTTGCATGAGTAATAACCAACATATCCGTCTCGTCCTCACTGGCCCGGTGGAAGTGCGTGAGGAAATCTTACAGGCGCAAACCGCGTGGATGATCGGGCATCGCGGCGGAGCATTCGCAGAATTATTCGCCCGATTGGAAGATAAACTCAAACGAGCCTTTTTTACCCAATCGCGCGTCTATATCAGCGGGTCATCCGGCACGGGATTGTGGGAAGGGGCGTCTCGCTGTGGCATTCGTGATGACCGCAAAGTCCTACATCTGACCAGCGGCTCATTCAGCGAACGCTGGGCAGAAATCAGCGCCGCCAATGGCAAACAGGTCGATACCATCAGCGTCGAATGGGGCGAGGCCTTCACTGCCGATATGGTCGCGGATGCACTGCAAAAGCAGCAGTATGATGCCGTGTGTATGGTTCACAACGAAACCAGCACCGGCGTCACCAATCCGGTCAAAGCCATTGGCGAAGTCGTGCGCCAATATGACGACACACTATTTTTTGTCGATACCGTCAGCGGCTTTCTGGGGACAGAGCTTCGCGTCGATGATTGGGGTATCGACATCGCGCTCACATCGTCGCAAAAAGCGTTTGGTCTGCCGCCGGGAATCGCCTTCGCCGCCGTGAGTGACCGTGTGCTCGAACGCGCCGAGCAAATCCCCTATCGGGGCTATTATTTCGATTTCATCGAATTGGAAAAGTCACTCGTCAAGAATAACACGCCCTCGACGCCACCGATTGCGCTGATGTACGCCGCCGATAAGCAGCTTGACGATATTCTGACTGAAGGCATCGACAATCGCTGGGCGCGCCACCAGCAAATGCGCGATATGACCCATCAGTGGGCGCTGTCGCGTGATTTTGGTCTGTTCGCGCAGGATGGTTATCGGTCATGCACCGTCACCGCCGTCGATAACCGTCAAAAAGGCATGGATGTGAACGACATGGCGAAGTTCATGATGAACAAAGGCTTCGCGATGGACAAGGGTTACGGCAAAATCAAAGGCCAGACCTTCCGCATCGGGCACATGGGCGATATGCAGCCTGCTATGTTGGAAGAGGTCTTCGCGGGGTTGGACGAATTTTTAGATAGCTAATCAGCATTTCAGCCAAAAGATTAAACGCAAAGTCGCCAAGATGCAAAGGACGCGCAAGCGCGTTTTGTAAAGGGTTTCTTGTAGGGGTGAATTGCAATTCACCCACGCGCAATGAACAGCATAAAAGGGTCACTGTAGGGACAGCCCGACGTGGCTGTCCTATGGAAATACCCTATTGCATACACATTGGACAATTTAGGGGCGGTTCGCGAACCGCCAGAGGCCAGCAGCCACAAACGGAGCAAACCACAACATGACCTACCACATTCTCGTACCCGATCAAGTCGATACCAGCGCGGTGGCGATATTGAAAAACGCGCCGGGCATGACCATCACCGCACCCGATAAAATGAGTCGTGACGAAACCCGCGCGGCGCTGCCGGATGCCGACGCCCTCATCATCCGCAGCAGCACCAAAGCCGATGCTGACCTGTTACAGGCTGCCGACAAGCTCAAAGTCATCGCACGGGCGGGCGTGGGTGTTGATAATGTCGATTTAGACGCGGCGACGGCAAAAGGCATCGTCGTCATGAATACACCGGGCGGCAACACCATTTCTACCGCCGAACATGCCTTTGCGTTGATGCTGGCGCTGGCACGACAAATCCCACAGGCGCATCAATCGCTTGTCGAAGGCCGCTGGGATCGCAAATTGTTCATGGGTGCGGAACTGCGCGGCAAGACATTGGGCATCGTCGGCTTTGGACGCATCGGACGGGCGCTGGCGAAGCGGGCACAGGCCTTCGAGATGACCGTCATCACCACCGACCCCTATATCGCGCCCGATGTGGCGGAAGATTTTGGCGTCGATTTACTGTCGCTGGATGAACTGCTGGCACAGTCCGACTTTATCTCGCTGCACGCACTGGCAACGGACGAAACACGCGACATGATTAACGCCGCCAGCATCGCCACCATGCGGAAAGGCGTGCGGATTATCAACGCGGCGCGCGGGGCGCTCATCAATGAGGCCGATTTAGCCGACGCGATTAAAAGTGGGCGCGTTGGCGGTGCGGCGCTGGATGTCTATGTCAATGAACCACCCGAAGCGGGTAATCCATTAATTGGACTGCCGAATGTGGTGCATACCCCGCATCTCGCCGCCAGCACCAACGATGCACAGGTGACTGTCGCGATTGAAGCCGCTCAACTGGTTATCAACGCGCTGACGAAGGGTGTGTATGACAATGTGTGCAATCCCGATGTGTTGAAGTAGCTGTTAGGTGTTGGGGATCGGGGTATTCCAGAAGTCGTGGGCATTCCTGACACCTGAAGACGAATTTTTTCTGAAATTACCGCCTCCGCCGTAATGTTGTGTTATAATAGGCATCCACCCAACACTTACATCGACGCTGCCCGGAGGTAGATCGTTCATGCCTGTAGACGTATCGTGGCAGCAAGAAGGCCATGTTATCCGCATTCAGTTTTATGATGATGTCGATTTTGACCATATTCAGATGGCGTATCAAGACAGCACTGCTTTGAGCGCCAGCATCCCCAATATCATCCATCTCATCGTTGATTTCACAGCGGTTGGACAGTTCCCAACACAAATTCACAAATTCCGGGACATGGTGCAATTATGGCAAAATTTCCCCAATCGGGGACTGGTCATCATTGTCGGCGCGAAAGGGTTGGTGCGATTCGTGGGCAACGTCGTCGGTCAAATTGCCGGGCTGGACTTCCGCATGGTGGATACCCTCGCCGATGCCGAAACCCTCGTCGCGCGGGTGGATAAATAGGGCTTCGGTTTTAGACATTAGAGCATTGTACGTCCTCAATAGGCGATTGGCACATTAACACAGCCTCGCACGTCGCCGTAAATCTTGCTTATTTGAAAACGTGAAACGCGCAATCTCAGAGGGCGTTATGTACCCCTGCTCAAGTTGGTGTTTTGATGGTTATTAGGTAGTTTGGTCATGTCCACGCCAGACAATCACCATCACCACAATCACACCTAACCACACGACAACCCCGATGACAAGCAGCGCAGGCCACCACGCAGGCGCATAGTCGAATGTCAGCGTGTGCTCACCTGCGGGGATGTAGACTGCGCGGAACATCACATCGGCGCGATAGAGGTCTACAGGGTTGCCGTCCAGCGCCGCTGTCCAACCGGGGAAATAGGCGTCGGTGAGGATGAGATAGGCGTCACTGTCGGTCACAACCGTGATTTCAACGTGGGTGTCGTTGTAGGTCGTGATGGTCGCCCGCCCTGTGCCCGCTTCAGCCGTCAATGGCTGCCCATCACCATGAATCACCGCCTGTTGCAGCGGATTGAAGGCCCGGTCACGCATGGTCACGAGCGCGGCCTCACTCCCATCCCATGTATCCGGCTGAAAGGTCACGTCATAGACGAGGAATGCACGCGGCGGATTGTCGCGCTCATATATTTTGACATCGCTCGATAGGACTCGTCGCCAGCCCTGCGGCGTGAGCTGGGCGAAATCGCCCGTGCGCGTATCGACCAGCGTCACCGCCACGATTTGGGCATCCATCGCGCCATCAAAACGCAGCGTCGCCGGAGATAGGGGTGCATCAAACACATACTGTCCCAGACGCAGACCAGCGACTGTTCCGCCATCTATGCGGTCGGTTGCCACTAGACGCAGGTCATCATCGACCACCAAATCGGCGGTGATGTCGCCCGAATACAACACATTGACCGCCGTCGCTTGAAATAGGGGCACGACATCAAAGGCCGTCCCGCCGCGCAGCGCCGTATCATAGGCCACGTCTTCGTGCCAGACATCGTAGACCTTATCGGTGATGAGATAGCGCACGCCCATCAAATCCAGCCAGCGCGAATCGGGTACACACGCGCCGCGACAGTCAGGCCGTGCCAGCATCTCGCCCAGGCGTCCGTCAATTGTCCGCAGCGCGCCATCTGGCAGCAGCAGCGATGTGAATTGGGTGTAATAGGTCGTTGGCAGCAGTCCACCGCCAAAGCCGTCTATCGTAGGGATGTCCCACGCCAGCGGCAAATTGGGGAACAGCATTTCCTGCCGTTTGATGGCGATGAAGGCATTGCGTGTGGCGCGTTCATCCATGCCCGCGCGGGCAAACCGATTTTCCAGCGCCGTCCGGTCACCGGGATCGAACAATAACCCGCTGATACTCAGCAGGCGTCCCGGCACAGTCTCGTCATCAGCATAGGCCATCATCTGACTGATAGTGAAGCGCTGTCCGGTATAGACATCGGGCGGCGCGAGGTCGTGATAGGGCATGGTCGCGCCCGCCAGCAGCAGTTCAATCACCACCATGCTGATGACGGCGAATCCTGTGCGCGAGGGGCTGATTCTGTCCCTTCTCGACAGCCACAATAAGCCGACGAAGGCCGCCAGTCCTAGCGCCCAACCTGATAGCGTCGTGCTATCCGGCGTGGCATCGCCCCAGACCATGCCCTCATCGGGGAAGGCGAGGCCGATTCGTTCCCCGACAGGTACAGCCAGCAGCGCAATCGCCACCAATCCGCCGAAGATAACCCCCAGTGTCGCGTAGGCACGGCGCGGAATCGACTGTCTGCTAATCAGGGCCGATACGCCCATCCCCGCTAACAGCGATAGACTCAGCGCGAACAATGCCAGCCAGCGCGCCGGCACACGGAAGAAGTTAAATCCCGGCAGTGACGCCAGCGACCAGTACGCGGGCGTATATGCCCCCAGCGCCAGAATCAGGCTGATGATGGCGATGGCAAACCACACCCAGCGACCTGAGGACTGCCGATTGAACAGCCCGATAACGACCAGTCCCAGACCCAGCACACCCACATACGCGACATATTCACCGAAAACCTGCGCGTCATACGCGGGCAGCAGTCCGCGCCCCAATACCAGTGGACTCAGCGAGAAGGCATTGACCTCCTGTGGATTGAAGCCGCCGCCGCGATTCGACAGTCCGGTCAATTCCAGCGTCGGCAGCAGCTGCGGTACGGCGAGCAACAGCCCCAATCCGCCCGCCACAACCAGAATGAACAACGGGCGCGCTAACGACAGCCACGATGCGCCGTTTGCGCGTCTATTCGCCCATGCCGAGAACAACCCATAGAGCGCCAGCCCCATGCCCGTGATGAAAACCGTTTGTGTGTGACCGGTGAACAGTTGCAGCCCGAAGCCAATCGCTATCAGGGGGATGAATCGGGTTGGGCGAGTATGTGCCATACGGAATAACCAGAACAGCCAGGGCATCCATGATAACCCCTGTAGCTGGTTGATTTGCTCGACATGCGCGCCGATGTAACCGCCGAATGCGAACAGAATCGCCGCCACCATCGCTGCAATCGGTTGGTCGAGAATCCGGCGCGCCAGCAGGAACATGCCCACCGCAGCCCACATCACATGCAGCAGGATGCTGATGCGGATGGAATCGGGTGGATTGAGGCCGATGGTCAGCCAATTGGGGGGATAGAGTGTGCCCAACTGCGGATTGCTGAACAGGGGCGCGCCTGTGAACAGGTCAGGCGTCCACAACGGGAACTGCCCCGCCGCGAGTGCGGCGTCGCGTGCGCCCCAGTAGGGATAAAAATAGACATAGGTGTCGCCCCGCGCCAGAATGCCATTGGTGAACGCCAGTTGATTGAAAAACAGCGGCGTCAACAGCAGCAGCGCGATAGGGATGAGCACAGCACGGCGCATCAGCACGACTCGTCTCCCGGTTGGATGGTTTGCAGCGCGTTGATGTTAACGCAAAGCGGTAGCCGCGCAAGGGTGGCGACGGTGGATTGGGACGAAAATAGCTGCTGGCGAAAAGATAATTGAACCCCAGAGATGGTGCATGAACGCACGCGGTAGGGTTAGCCATCACCCATCAAATAACCGGCGCTGCACGCGCATTCCGGCACGTTCAACGAGCGGTCTTACAGTCCACAACTCATTGGCGTCAGGCAGTGCTGTGCCGGGGGAGCGCCACCCATGTGCATCACGGCATCAGCGGCAGGCATTTTCGCCCGTGAAGCCGGCGGGTGACCAGACCGGCGGTGTATTGCCCATCAGCGATTCGTCCAGCAAACGCCACTGACGAGTCTGGGTATCGACCAGCGCCAGACTATAGGCGCTGCGGAGCGTCAGCCAGCGTCCATCGGGGCTAAAACGGGGATAATCGGCATGTGACAGCGCCGGGTCATCGACATAGAGCGTGGCGGATTCGTCCGCATTGCCCACCAGTGGAATCATCCACAGACGATTCTCAGCCGTATCCCGAAAATCGCGCACCGCGCCAACCAGCGCCGTGCCATCCGGCAGCCATGTCGAGTCGAGCGTCAAATTCCACTGAAAGCTCAACTGTGTCGGAATCGCGCCGCGTCCATTGGCGATCATCCAGAACGTATCATTATTGGGGCTGGGGGAATAGATGAAGCTGACCAGCTCGCTATCTGGCGACCAGACCGGGCTGCGAACCGTGCCTGTGGGGAAGTTGGTGAGGTTGTATTTGGTCAGACCGTCGTAACTGACAATCCAGATGTCGGCCTCGGTGACGGTGGAAACGTCGGGGACGGGCTGGCCTTCGGGGATTTCGGGCGTGGGGATGGCAGTGGAGAAAATATCCGCGCCGGGCACACGCTCCTCATACGACACATACGCCAGCCAGGCGCCGTCTGGCGACCACGTAGGCGAAAATTCGCGCCCGGTGACACTGAAAAATTCCGGCACGCCGCCTTCGGGCGGAATCCACGCGATATGAAATTCGCGCAGTGTCTCGCCCGTGCGCTGCGGTTGGTCACGAATCATAGTGAACGCGATTAAATCCCCATTGGGCGACCAATCCGGCTCCCACACGCCCCAGGCGCTATCCGCCAAATCGGGATACTGTACCAGTTCGCGCATATCGTTGCCGTCGATGCGGGCGGAATAGAGGCGCGCGGGATTTGTGCCATCCGACAGCGTGAACAGGATGCGGCAGCCATCGGGCGAAAAATCCCACACCTGATGCCAGCGTGACCCGAACGACAATGTGCGGATGGTCTCTGTCGCCACGTCATAGAGCAGGATCGCGTCCTGTTCGACTGTGCCGACGGCTATCAGCGGCCCCACCAGCAGCGTATCCTGCGCGGTGGTTGTGCCGATAGCGGGTGTCAGTATGAGCAGGATAAGCCACAAAACCGCCTTACGCATCACGATAATCGCCTCACGATGACTCATTGCGTTCACAGACGTATATTGTAGCCTATTCAGGCGCTGGTGTGACGGATAGATTGTGTCAACCATTGGCGCGAATGCGGGTGGGCTTGATTTTCACCAGTATCATCGGGTCGCTGCGAGAGTCTTCCGGCTCGTGGACGCCATAATATTTTTTGCCAGTATAGAAGACTGATGTCTCGTCCAGCCAGTCGTGCCCGCCGTCGGCAATTTCGACAGCTTCGCCCCGCACTTCCAGATAGCGATAGGGATTTTTCGGGTCGAGGACGGTGAAAGCGGTTTTGGGGTTGGCGCGCAGATTACGGACTTTCACGCTGTCCGCGCCCATCGCCACATAAAAATAGCCATCGTCGTAACGCCACCAGACGACAGTTGCGTGCAGTGTGCCGTCGGGCATCACGGTGACCATCGTCGGGCAGATGGGTTGTTCGATTAAATCACGATGCGAAACGGGGAATTCAACAGTCATACAACACGCTTATGAATATCAATATACGGTTGAGTCTACTGTACCCAACTGACGGCGCTCACGCATCAGACCATGTTATCCTCCAGCGGCTCGATTGCTAGGATGGTGCGTGAGTTAGGCGCATAGTAGACGGCGTAGGCTTCATCGTGCATCGGGTGGAGGCTGACAAACACCTGCATACCGATCCTGAACTGCTCATCGTTGACATAGAGTGCATAGGTTGTGGTAAACATGCGGCCTGTGAATGCCATGTGTCGCCGCGTTTCGACGATGCCCTCAATGGCGCTGACGTGGCCTTTGTGCAGGTCGGCGGCATAAGCCGTCACCGTGCGTTGAAACCAGAGATATAGCGCCACCGTAGCAGCACCACCTATTAGCAGAATGGGCACAATGGCAATCAAACCCTGTGGACGAGTGATCAGCACGCGCATGAGCGGCAGCAAAATCACGACTGCGCCAACCAGCGCCGTGATGAATATCAGGCCGATGTTACGCCGCCGCCGACTCAGACGGGCGCGCTGGCGTTTGCTCATATAGCCATCGCGATTGGCGCGCAGGTCGTCATTATCAAAATCCAGCGCGTGCATGAGGCGGTTCAATACTGAGGTCTGACGTTTTTCTGCCATAAGGACTCCTCCAAACAGACAATCAGGGATGGTTATTTAT
>CAZTLI010000091.1:0-14170 GCA_964614375.1 uncultured Anaerolineaceae bacterium | reverse complement strand
TATGAAAGTTATCTGGGCGATAATCTCGAAATTTTCATTACCGCACTTGACGGAACGATTCCACCCACGCCGATTGCCCAGAATCCCGCGCCGGATTTTTCACCTGCGTGGTCGAGTGCGGCGTCGGGTGGGCGAGATATTGCGTTTGTCTCATTACGCGATGGCAACAAGGACATCTATATTTTCTCGTTGGATACCGGTGAAACCTATAATCTAACGAATACACCCAATCGCGATGAAGATCATCCTGCTTTTAGTCCAGATGGAAACCTAATCGCCTATAGCGCCGTCGAAAATGGTATTGAAACGGTTTATGTGCGCTCATGGGAGAATGATCCGTCTGTTGTGCCGCAAGCCCTCAATGTAGGTCGTGCGCCTTCGTGGGCACCCGATGGGCAAAGTGTGGTATTTGCGACGGATACCAGCGATAGTACACAGTTGTTTGCAGGGCCAATTGTTGAAGGGGAGGTGGCGACACGGGTCATTACCGTGCCCTCTGGCGCGACTGACCCGACCTGGACAGATCAACCCCTGCCTGTCGCACTGGTGAATTCGGGTGGGTTGGGTATCGCTGTGGCAGAACCGTTGTATGATATGCCGCCGCCAGCCGCTGTTGGTTTGCCCTATCGCATGTACAATCTGGCGGATGTGCGTACTACAAATCCATTTTTGAGCGATGCGGTAGGGACATCGTTTGATGGGTTGCGGGAAGCGACCCTACAGGCTGTCGGTTGGGATTTTATTGGCGAATTGGAAGATGCCTTTTGGCCCCTGGATCGCCCGATACAACCCGGCGAAGAACGGCGCAACTGGCACATGACCGGACGCGCGTTTGCTATTCGGCGCGATTCGATACGGGGTATTCCACCAGATATAGAGGTCGTTCGCGAAGATGATGGACGCGGTAATACGTACTGGCGGGTGTTTGTGCGCGTTGCAGAAGAAGCCCAATCAGGACAGTTGGGTGAACCGCTGCGGGTTATCCCCTGGGACTTCCTTGCCCGTGATAGTGGCGATGTCGAAGCTTATAATAATGGTGGGCGTTTGCGCCCAGAAGTGCCAGCAGGTTATTACGTTGATTTCACGCTGCTTGCGGAAGACTTTGGCTGGTCACGCATTCCGGCGGGCAGTAATTGGTTGAACAACGTGAATGTCTTGAATTATTGGGAATTTCAAAAACGCGATGGGCTATTGTGGATTGAGGCGATGTACGAAATATATACACCGGATGAATTGGGCGGTTTTAACCCAACGCCCACGCCGGCACCAGCGGAGTCATAACGATGCGACGGCGTTCGAGTGGCTTTCCAACGATTATTGTCGTGTTGGTTGTTATTGGTGGTTTCGGCGCGCTGCTGCTGGCAAATGCACAACCCTCTGTGCAAGTTGGCGGACTGCCGACACAGGCGCCACCAACGGCAACCGCTAATTTTCTCTTGCCCGGTTTTGGCAGCAATACGTCGCCTGTTCCCACCATTGATATTCCCACGCAGGCTTTTACGCCACCAACTTTGCCGCCTGCACAGGGGCCAAGCCCGACTCCGGCAGAGGCTGTTGATATAGGCGGTAGTAGCGGTCAGACGGCTGTGGCGTCTGGTGTGCATCCGACACTGCCACCAACCGCCATTTCTGGTACTGAGGAAGGCCAGCAAGTGGTGAATCGTCCCGCCGAACCGACAGCCGCCTATCGTCCGCCGCCGTTGCGTCCGCCTATTTCCCGTGATCCGCTGGGTCGTGACCATTACTGGTTAGGTCGCCCCATAGATTCAAATGCGAACAACGAGGTGCTGTTCTATTACACATATGGTTCAGATGGCCCACAGCAAGATTCGCCCTGGCGCGTGCATCATGGGATTGATTTGCCGAATGAAATTGGCGAGACGGTGCGCGCGGCGGGTTCGGGGACTGTGATATGGGCGTCAGATGGATTGCGGGTTGAGGACGGCATTTTCCAGAATTCGGCGGCTTACGGCAATGTCGTGTTTATTGAACATGACTTTGGCTATAATGGTCAGACGATTTATACCCTGTATGCCCATTTATCGGGTGTGCTCGTTCAACGCGGACAACGTGTGGAAATGGGCGATGCCATTGGGCTGGTTGGCGAAACTGGTCGTGTTAGCGGGCCGCATGTGCATTTTGAAGTGCGTGTTAGTGGCGAGCGCTACGCCTCAACCTATAACCCAATCCTGTGGATGGTGCCGTATGTGGGGCACGGGGTTATTGCAGGACGGGTGGTAGGTGCGAATGGCGAGTTGTTGCAAGATACAGATGTGACCATCCGTAATTGGGCGACGAACCTGCAATTTTCCAGCACAACGACCTATGTTATGCCGGGTACAGTCGATGATGTGAATCCCGACCCGCAGTGGCAGGAAAATTTCGCCGTTGCCGATGTGCCGGCAGGTCGATATATTGTCATCGTGACGATTAATGGGCAGCGTGTGCAGCGTTTGGTTGATGTTGAAGAGGGGCGAACGGCGTTTGTCGAACTCAGTCCGCCCGAACCGGTAACGCCTTCACCGACGCCAGGCGATGGGTAATCGTGGGGTTTTTGCATAGCATAGACAAGGGTTATCCGCTACACTTGCCTTTCACATATTCAAATCCGATGAAGGAGGAATCACTCCATGCTCGGTTCTTTGCTGAAAAATTTAGCACGTCCGGGATTACTCTTGCTAGTCGTGTGTTTATCACTATCAATGAACGTGATGGCACAAGATTCGCGGGTATTGACTGCTGGTACACCAGTGAGTGGCACACTGGATGAAGGCTCACTAGCCCAGGTTTATACCTATAATGCCGTTCCCGGTGATGTGGTCTCAATTTCTGCGTCTGGCGATTTGCCTTTGGCATTGGTTTTGACCGATGCGAGTGGCGAAATTATTGCCCAGGCCGCTGATGCAGAAGCCAGCGGTTCGGTACGGCTTGCAGAGATTACGCTAGAGCAGGGTGGGCAATATTATTTGACGGTATTTGCTGCTCCGGGTGCGGCGGTGACTCTGGGGGATTTTACCCTAACACTGACTTCTACTGCTGCTGACCAACCCGATGTTACATCTGAACCGGATGTTTCCACTTCGACAGTGACTTTTCAACCGCCCGGCGAAATTTTGACCAGCGCGGGCTTACGGGTTGAATTGACATGGAATTCTACCGCAGATATGAACTTGCAGGTGCGCGACCCTGTAGGCCGTAACCTCTACTGGGATTCTACGACGACAGACAATGGCGGTAGTTTCGGGTTTGATGTCAACGGTCTCTGCGAGGTGCTGACGGATAATGCCACCGAAACGGCAACGTGGCCCGCGGGGCCAATTTCGACAGGCAGTTGGGAAATCCTGATTTATTATCGTCAGGCCTGTGAAAATACCGATCCAGTGACATTTACAGTCAATGTGATTGTGGATGGTGTTCCTCTTGCGCCGATTCAAGGCACGCTCCTGCCCTCACTTGCAAATGCGGACAGTGTTTATCTGGCGAGTTTTGTTATTGCTGAGGATGGCGCCGTCACACTGGGTGACAATGGGGTGTACGTGGATGCCCTCTCCACAGCGGTATCGAATATGCCCACACCCATCCCGGTAACGCGCGAGGTGGTCACGCCCGGCGTCATAACGTCCGACCAGCCCTATGCCACATATTCATTCACAGGGCAAGCCAACGAGACTATTTCCGTCAGTATGTCTGCATCATCCGGCAATCTCGATACGCTGCTGTATCTTGTGGGGCCGGGTGGCAATATTGTGGCCAGTAATGACGATGCGGTAGGGACAGATTCGCAGTTAACGACCCGTTTAGTGGTCGATGGAGAATATACGATTGTCGCTACACGCTATGGGCAGATTGTAGGCGGCACACAGGGCGATTTTCAGTTGTTTTTGTCCAATCAAACATCACCCGTGTTAAATCTCGATTTACCAGAAGGTGATATAGAGATTAGCCTTGTTTGGGACACGGGCGCGGACTTGCAATTGTTGGTGCGCGATTCGGCGGGCGACTCCGTATATGATGATCAGCCTATTTCGCCGAGTGGTGGACGGCTGGCGCTTGCTGGGAATGTCAATTGTGTGCGCGCAGAAGGTCAACCCGTATCGTACATTTATTGGCCTATCGGCTTCTTGCGCGGCGGGTCGTATGAAGTCGAAGTATGGTATCAGAACGCATGTAACGATCTAAATCCGGTTGAGTTTACGTTGAATATCGTGGTGCGCGGTCAATTGGTATTTACAGATCGGGTACGCCCACTGCCTGACCAACGCTATCTCACCAATTTCCGCGTGGAATTGGATGGAACGGTCACCGTAGGTGAAAGTGGTATCGTTGGTGGCAGCGAGACGATTGACTTCCAATCAGAAATCACAACCGCGATGCCGATTATCAGCGGTCAATCGGTCACCGGGAGCATCCGGCAAGAGAATACCTTCGATTTGTATTCGTTCCAGGGTCAAACAGGTGATGTGGTCACCGTCAGTATGCAGGGGGCAGGCGGTTCACTTGATACGCGCCTGCTGCTTATCGGCCCAAGTGGATCAGAAGTAGCCGAGAACGATGATGAAGTTCCCGGTGAAAATACCAATTCGCTGATTGATCGCTTTGTTCTACCCGCCGATGGCGAATATATTATTATCGCCACGCGCTATGGCACAGTGTATGGCGGCACAGAAGGCACGTATAATCTGCGGCTGCTGGTCGAAAATTAAGGGTGATAAGGTCGATATGCCGGATTAAAACCAGTCTGGTATATCGGCCTTTCTTGCGCTATACTACCCCCCGATTATTCAGGCTTGATATAGATATACAAAATATGTGGATTGTCCTGGCAATCTACACTATTCATGTACAGTCTGGTTTAACAGCCCCAATATTGTTGGAAGTGATTAACAACTATGAAATTGCGCCTAATTCTGCTGGTTGCAGTTGTGTTCATACTGGTACTGGCAGCTTGCGTTCCCGAAGTGCAGCCCTTGCGTGACGAAACTTTACTACCAAACCCGGCTATTCTATCCGGTGAACCCTGTGAACCCCCCTGCTGGAATAATATTATTCCCGGCGAAACATCGTGGGATGCGGCCTTCACGATTCTTGAAGATGACACCGACATGCGCGAAATCCAACAGCTCGATGCTGAAGAGAGTGATGTGCGGGCATTGGTATGGCAATATCGTGATGGGCGAAGCTGCTGCCAGATCATCAGTACCGAAGATGGTCAGGGTATCTCATCAATCCTGTTGTTCACGACGCCAGATGTCACATTAGGTGCGGTGATAGATTTATATGGTGACCCTGCTTATATTGGCGGTGTGGATGTATCACCCGACCAGGCGATGGTCGCGCTCCTGTTCCCTGATGTGCCTATGATTGTGTATGCGTTTGTAGCGGGTGCTGAAACCGGAACATTATCTGCATCGAGCGAGGTCATTGGCGTAACCTACACCAATGCCGAGACGATGCAGCTATTTTTAGTGAGTAATGACTTGTACGTTTGGGACGGGTATGGTAGTTTTGCTGACTTCTTTGAAGGCAGTCCCGATATTACCGCTGAACCGACAGGCAGCGACTCATCCGAATCTGGTGATGACGCAGTAGATAGTGAAGCAACAGCCGCAGCGACTGAATCGTCCGAGTAATAAGTCCGGTCACCCGCACAATCGGGTCGAGACCGCAGTGTATTAAAGGGAGGTCAGGGTGGTTATGAGCGGGCAAAAATCCAATACCCCTGCAAACTTAAACGAATTGAAGATTGGCGCGGAAGTAACAGGCAAGGTTAAAAGCATTGAACTGTATGGTGCATTGATTGAGACACCGTTTGATGCGAATGCTATGCTGCATATTTCACAGTTGGGCAATGCTGAAGTGACCAGTGCCGGACAGGTTATGAAAGTCGGTGATGAAATCACGGCCTACGTCATCAAACTGGATAAAGACGCAGGCCGCATTGCGTTATCACTGGTTAAGCCCCCAGCCGTGACGTGGGATACCATTCAGGTGGGGCAGATGTTTACGGGAACGGTCACCCGTGTAGAGAAATATGGTGCGTTCGTGGACATTGGCGCAGAACGTCCGGGTATGGTTCATGTCTCTGAGATGACCAATGAATATGTTTCTTCGCCTTCGGATGTCGTAAAAGTCGGGCAGGAAGTCGAAGTTCGGGTTCTGAAAATTAATCGGCGCAATCGTCAGATTGACTTGTCTATGAAAGCGGCGATTGAGCAAAATCTTGTTCTGGACGATGACGACGATGAAGCCCCATTGACCGCTATGGAACTCGCGTTCCGTCGCGCACAGCAGCGCGATGATGCCGAGGGCAAAGGCAATACGTCGCGCGAAAAAGAAAGCGGTGCAGACCGTCATCGCCAACAGCAAGAAGATATTCTTGCCCGTACTTTGCGAAATCAGCAGCCCTAACCCAATCGATATATGACGAAATAGAAGCCTGTCTGAGTATTGCAGGCTTTTTTTATTCCTCTTGCAGCGCCTGCCACAGACGTATCCCTGTAATGATAAAAAGTATCGTTATTGTGACTTCGTGCCCCAGACACCAGATACAGAAATTTGCAATGAGGACGGCTTGCACATACACCAACCACATTGAAAATAAGAAAGCAAATACCGTTATCCCAAAAAAGAGGACCAGACCATAACTCCGCAGGATTTCAATACGATTTTGGAATAGCAATAATGCGCCCAATAGCAAATATGTGCCAAACCCCAGATAGGCCACCGGTATGCCCGCTAACTTCGAGTAATTGCTGCTCTGAACTGCACTGCAATCAAAACCTGCGTTCTCTACGCACTGCACTTCGGTCTGGAAAAGTTCTGTATAGCTCAGATAACCACTAATAAGCAATCCTACAACGATTAACACTAAACTGAAGTTGTGTAATGTCAGGAGATTGCGTAGTTGGCGGTTTGATTTTGCGCTGTTGTCTACCTGTACATCCGTTGTCATGACCATTCCTATAGTTGTGAGGTTTTTAATAGCAAAACAGGTAATTCACTGCCTGCTGGAACATGCTGAACATCTTCCGGGACAATCAATAGACCATCTGCCAGCACCATCGAAACGAGCGCGCCCGAACTTTGTGTGCCGGTGAGACGTGCAATTGCTTTACCATTGCGGGTATCAAGCGTAACCCGTAAGTAGCTGCGCCGACCATCCGATGTGATGTCTTCATCGGTCACCGCTTCGATGATTTTTGACGAATCCTGGTTATTTGCCATCTGGTTGATAGCAGGCCGCACCAGTACCTCAAAGGTCACCATCGCAGAAACCGGATTGCCCGGTAATCCAAAGAAGGGCACACCCTGCACATGACCAAAGGCTAGCGGTTTGCCCGGACGAATGTTTATGCGCCAGAAGCGGACTTCACCGAGTTCGTCCAATACTGTCCGAATCATATCTGCTGCGCCGACGGATACGCCCGCCGAACTGACGATCATATCCGGCTGCTGTGCAAGTGCATCATGAAATAGTTTTCGGACGGCATCGAGATTATCGCGCGCAATGGGCAAGCGTATCGGAATGCTGCCCGCATTGCGGACGAGGGCGGTTAGTGTATACCCGTTTACGTCCCGAATTTGACCGGGTTTTAGCGGGTCATTTACTCCCACCAATTCGTCGCCTGTGCTCAATATTACGATGCGCGGTTGACGAAAAACAGTGACGTTGGCACAACCTAGCGCCGCTAACATACCCATTTCTGCCGCGCCTATACGTATGCCTTTGTTAATGACTGTTTGACCAGGTTGAATATTTTCGCCGATTGGACGGATGTTGTCGTTGGGTTGTGCGCTGCTATAGATGTGAACGTATTCTGGCAATGGCGCACTCTGCTGATTTGACCAATCGCTATCTGTCTGCTCGACAGGAACGACCGCATCTGCTCCGTCGGGTATCGGCGCGCCCGTCATAATTCGGGCGGCTTCACCCGCGTAGATGGGTCGTTGCGGCGCATAGCCAGCCGGAATATCCATCACAACACGCAATGGGACGGGTGTCTTAGGTGTGGCTGCTGCGGTATCTTGTGCCTGTACAGCGAAACCGTCCATCGCAGAATTGGCGAACGGCGGCAAATTAACATTCGCGATAATAGCGTCAGCCAAAATCCGATTAAGGGATTGCTCTAACGGAATGGATTCGGCAGCGAGGGGTGTTATTTGGCTCAGGATACGTTCTATGGCAAGGTCAACATTTAGCAGGTCTGTCAAAGGGTCTTTCCATCCCACTTCGTTGATAGTCAGCGCCAGATTATAGCACACTATCGCTGGAAATTTCCGTGTCCAATATCACAGGATGTCATGTGAGTTCGCCCTCTAGCAGTAATCATGCAAAAATAGTGTAAAATCTATGGTTAACGATGATTGCATCCCGGACATATTGATATGGCATCGCCTGCGAAAACAACCTCATCAATCGAAACATTGTTTAAGAATTTGCCTGATCTATCGCCTCAAGATCGGTCATTGATTGAACGCGCCTATCATAAGGCCGAAAGCGCCCATCACGGACAGGTACGTAAATCGGGTGAACCTTACTTTACGCATTGTTACGCTGTGGCGAGTATATTGTCTGAACTGAAACTGGATGCGGAAGCTATTGCGGCGGCCTTAATGCACGATGTCATTGAAGACACCACGGTCACGGTAGAGGAATTGCGAGAGGAATTTGGCAGTACCATTTCGAAACTGGTTGATGGTGTGACGAAACTCACGAAATTGCCCCTGAATGTGGATAAGGACAATTCACGGCGCAGCAGCAACGTCAATCGTGAGCACGAGTATTTTCGTAAAATGATGTTGACAATGGGTGATGATATACGGGTTGTCCTTATCAAACTGGCCGACCGTTTGCACAATATGCGAACGCTAGGCTACATGCCGCCAGAAAAGCAGGCCCGTACTGCAAAAGAAACCCTCGAGATTTTTGCGCCCCTGGCCAATCGTCTTGGTATCTGGAAGATGAAGTCGGAGCTAGAGGATTTGTCGTTTCGCTATATGTATCCTGACGCATACAAACAGATCGCAACCCATCTTGAGGAGCGTGGGGCAGGGCGTGAGGACTATATGCAGAAGATTGCCAATCGTCTGCGCGAACAGTTGGAGGCCAATGGGATTACGGATGCGACCATCACTGCACGTCCAAAGCACAATTACAGCATCTATCGCAAGATGAATCGCAAAGATGTACAGTTCGATCAAATTTATGATGTCCGGGCGATACGGGTCATCGTGGAATATGATTGGCAATGTTATCTGGCGTTGGGCGTTGTCCATAACTTGTGGCGTCCTATTCCCGGTGAATTTGATGACTATATTGCCGCGCCTAAAGATAATTTCTATCGCAGTTTGCATACAGCGGTCTTAGATAACAATGGCAAAACGGTAGAAGTCCAGATTCGCACATGGGAAATGCACGAAGATGCCGAGTATGGTATTGCTGCACATTGGCGTTATAAAGAGGGAAAGTCGAATGCACATGATAAGGCATTTGAAGAGCGTGTGGCTTATCTCCGTCTATTGATGGAATTTGGGCCAGAAGTGCGTGACGATGCAGAGGCGTTCATCGACACCATGAAAACGGAGGTCTTTGAAGACCGCGTTTATGCCTTTACCCCCAACGGCGACGTTATCGACCTTCCGGTTGGCGCGACCCCTGTCGATTTTGCTTATCATATTCATACAGAAATCGGGCATCGTTGTCGTGGTGCGAAGGTTCATGGGCGGCTGGTATCGTTGAACTATCATCTCAAAACGGGCGATCAAGTCGAGATTTTGACCTCGAAGCGCGGTGGTCCGAGTATGGATTGGTTGAATTACGACCTTGGATATGTGAAGACCGCGCGCGCACGCTCGAAGATTAAACATTGGTTCCGCAAGCAAAATCGCGAAAAACACATCATGCTCGGGCGTGACGCGCTCGAACGAGAACTGAAGCGTTTGGGCTTGTTGGATAAGATGACTTTTGACGCGGTTGCCAATCTATTTGAATATGGACACACGGAAGATTTTCTGGCAGGCGTTGGCGCAGGTGATATTACCAGTTCGCAAATCTTCAATCGTATCCTCGAAGAGGAGCGCCGCAAACAGAAGGAAGAAGAACAAGCCAACCTGCTCAAACCACGGAAGCCCTCCCTCGCGATAGAGGCCACGGCCAATAGTGTGATGATTCAAGGCGCAGGCGGGATGCTTGTGAGCGTTGCGAAGTGTTGTCGTCCGATGGCTGGTGATGACATCATCGGCTACATCACTCGTGGACGTGGTGTGACCGTACATCGGGCAGATTGTGCCAATATACTGGCTATGAACGAACCTGAACGATTAATTGATGTCAGTTGGGGCGGTGTTCCACAGGAACAGCGTTATTCT
Organism: uncultured Anaerolineaceae bacterium; assembly: GCA_964614375.1. Lineage (GTDB taxonomy): Bacteria > Chloroflexota > Anaerolineae > Aggregatilineales > Phototrophicaceae > CAZTLI01. The sequence continues at coordinate 3,802 of CAZTLI010000091.1, read as the reverse complement.
GTCCCGATTGAAATTATTGCCTATGATCGTGAAGGGCTGATGCGCGACATTAGTGCCATGATTGCGGACGAACAGGTGAACATTTCCGATGTGCGCGTCAGTACACGGCAGCATATTGCGACGTTGTATTTGATTATGGATATTAATAACGATAAGCAGCTAACAAGAATCCTGACTAAACTAGAGTGTATACCAAGTGTGGTTGAAGCCCGCCGTCGAAATATGACATAAATCTATTACAACCTGCATAAAAGATTGAAAATTTCCCCTAAATGCGCTATAAATGCAAACTCTTACGTTTTTATCGATTTGTATTAGTGCATGAGCTGGAAGTAGCATGGTTAATCCCATTTCATCGCTTATTAATGAACAATTTCGGGAGATTACCACCCATTCTCGGATCATAATCCTTCACCCCAACTATAGGCAGCGCCGTCAATTATTCTCGCTATTTTGGGAAACGCCAAATGTGCATTATTGGTGCCCTGGTATTCATAACGATAACCAGCAGGGTTCCCCTTCTGAACAAGTAAAGGCTCAACTTGCGGGTCTGAAAACAGCGCCTGCGATGCTGCTCATAGATGACGCCGATCAGGTCGATGATCAATCTTTGGAAGCATTGCTCCTGGATTATTTGGGAGCGTATCAAAATAGCAAAATTGCGTTGTTTACACGCACGGTTCCGACCTGTACCCAGACCAACCTGAATTTACGCAAGCTGACCCGCTATTTACCCGCTGATGATGCTTTAATCCTACCAGATTATGCATCGCGCGCCGTCGATCACACCTTGTTAGAGGTACATGCCTTTGGATTAGGTCGTGTCCTGGTGAACGGGCAACTGATTGATACATGGGATGGACAATTACCGCGTGCGCTGTTCTATTATCTGGTGGATAAGGGGATGGCAACTCGTGATGACATCTTCCAAACATTTTGGCCTACTTTAACTAAGCATGAAGCGACTAACGTCTTTCATGTCACCAAGCGCAAAGTGAGCGAGATTCTGGGCGTGTCATTAACCACCTATTCTTCAGGATTTTATCGTATCTCACCTGATATTGAACTCATTTATGATGTCGTTCAATTTGTCGAGACGATCCAGAATAGTGCCGTGGTCGAACAGGATTTGATGCAGGAACTGCTTTTGCGCGCGATTTGGCTTTATCGGAGCGATTTTCTGATGGGCATGGACATGGAATGGGTGGTGCAACGGCGCGGGCAACTGCGGCAGTTGAAAAGTGAGGCACTGGCAGGATTGGCAAAAGGGTATCATAGCGCACGGAATTGGGATGCCGCATTAGGGCGGTATATTCAGGCAATTGCAACCCAGGAATTGCGCGATGATGTTATAACGGGGGCCATGCAAATATACCAGCATCAGGCTAAATATCAGGATGCGCTCAGCGTCTATGAACATTTTGAGCGCCGTTTGAACGATACGCTTAAAATTGCGCCTTCTGAAGCCCTGAAAAAGCTGATGGCAGCGATTCAAGAGACTAAACGCCATTAATATCGGCATCTGCCTATCAACAAAATCAAACACCACCCAGCGGTACTGAATGGTTTTGGGAAATGAGCAGGTAGCTTGCTCACAGGGCCATCACCTGCTTACTCTGTGACAGGTTCTGGCGCGACAATCACTTCTTGGAACGTGACGACACCCGCAATAATTTCGTTTGGCCCGAGTGATGTGATGTAATCGCCGCCGGCACGTCCGCGCTGTATACGAGGTGCGCGGCTGATACGCATGTATTTGGCTTTGCCTTTGCTGGTGAGGACGACGATGTTGTCTTCAAGCCGCCCTACCACAGCGGCGGCTAACTCACTGCTATCACTTGGCAGCCGCATCGTAATGACACCTTGCCCCGCGCGTCCCTGCACAGGGTAATCGGAAACAGGCGATACTTTTGCTACGCCATCATCGGTTATGCACCACACATACTGGTTGGGGATAGCGATGCTCGCATCCACAACCCGATCACGCTGACCCAGCAATTTAATACCACGCATTCCTCCGGCGGGTAAGCCGGTTGGACGCACATCATCTTCCTTGAAACAGATGGCCTGTGCCTGTGAGGTTGTCAACAGCATGTGGTCTTCGCCCGTGGTGAGATGCACCCAACCGAGTTTGGCATCCTTGCCCACATTCATCACCGTGAACGCATCGGACTTCATGCCGGGTAAGTCTTCAAGACGTATCCGCTTGACTTGCGCGTCTGTCGTTGTCAGGAACAAATACCCGGTATGGAGATTGGTTGGCAGGCTAAGTGCGGCGACAAGCGCATCCGTTGCTTTGAGGGGGGCAATATCTGTAAAGGACAGGCCGTCCGAAGGTTCTTCGACCTGATTAATCTGCTGTACCGGTACGGTGGCACACATGCCGTTAGCGGTGAATAAGTAGAGTGTTTGCCCGGTGGTGCTTTGCACAATAAATCGCGGTGGGTCTTTCATCGTTGCGGTGATTTTGGGCACAGATTCGTCGTAACTGCGCCCTACTTTGCCTTCCAGTGTAATCGTCACCCATGTGTTTTCTTCAGGTATGAGCAGGTCTTCAATACTGAGCGCGCTGGTTGTGGCGGTGCTGTCAGTGACGATAGTTCGACGGGCATCGCCATAGGCTTGTTTGATAAGTGTCAGTTCTTCCGCGACGACTTCACGCATTTTCTTCGGACTTTTTAATAGTCCTTCCAGATATTTGATGAGCTTGACTTTTTCTTTGTACTCATCATCAATTTTCTTGGCTTCCAACGCTGCTAAACGACGCAGCGGCATGTCGAGGATAGCGCGTGCCTGAATTTCACTGATTTTCAGGGTTTTCATCAGGTTATCTTTTGCTGTATCTGGTGTGCGCGATTTGCGGATGAGTTGAATGACCTGATCCAAATTGTCCAGCGCCTTAAGCAAGCCTTCAAGGATATGTGCGCGTTCCTGTGCCCGTGCGAGGTCATATTCACTGCGGCGTTTGACGACCTCCTGCCGATGGTCAAGATAGACTTTGAGCGCCTGTTTAAGGCTTAGAATGCGCGGTTCGTTATCGACCAGCGCCAGCATGATGATGCTAAACGTCTCTTGCAATTGTGTTTGCCGGAAGAGTTCCGCCAGCACAGGCGCAGGGTCTACCCCGCGCTGTAATTCAATGACCAACCGCAAACCCTGTCTATCGGACTCATCGCGCAGGTCAGCAAGCCCTTCGATTTTACCGTTGCGGGCGAGGGTGGCAATGCGTTCAATCAGGGACGTGAGGTTGACTTGATAGGGCACCTCGCTGATGATGATTCGCGACTTGCCGCGACCCATGTCTTCGATATGCGCTTTCGCACGGACGATGACTTTCCCGCGCCCGGTAGCATAGGCACCGACTAAAGAGTCATCGCCATCTTCAGCGCCATCGCCGTGCCGATAGACGAGGCCACCAGTGGGGAAGTCCGGGCCTTTGATGAAACGCATCACGTCTTGAACGGTGATGTCATCCAGTTTGCTCCAGTGTTCAATCATGTAAATCAGCGCATCGCAAACTTCGCCGAGATTATGTGGCGGCACGCTTGTAGACATACCCACCGCGATGCCGGACGCCCCATTGACCAACAAATTGGGGTAACTAGCAGGTAGGACGGATGGTTCGGTCAGGCTGCCATCGAAATTATCAACGAAGTCAACAGTCTCTTTGCCAATGTCCACCAGCATCTCTTCGCCGATTTCCGCCATCCGCGCTTCGGTATAGCGCATGGCTGCTGCGTTATCGCCGTAGATACTGCCGTAGTTGCCCTGACCATCGACAAGGCTGTAGCGCATGGAAAAA
>CAZTLI010000090.1:0-14457 GCA_964614375.1 uncultured Anaerolineaceae bacterium | reverse complement strand
GCTGTCGCCACCGTGTTCAGCCACATAATCAATGCAGGCCTGACGTAACGGTTCATCATCATAGTAGCGGCGGGCGGCACTCAGGCGCGATTGGCTGCGATAGATGGGCGTGCCCGATGGTGGCGGCGTGTGCAGCAGGTCGGTCCCGCGCCAACGTATTGCCGGAATGCCAAAGTGATGGTAACCGCCCCGATAGCCCGGACGGAAGAAATCGACGATGACAGGCGCAGTATAAATGAGCGTGTGATTTAACGAGTGCGATTGAAAATCAATCAGTCCGTCGGCGCGCATCTGGCTGACTTCGGCCCATGTCAGCATTGGTGTGTCGCCTGTGTCGGCTGTTGCAACTGTTGAGTCACCATCCACAGGTCGGACGCCCCCTTCCGGCATGAGTCCCGGCACTAGAAAACAGACGGCGCGCAAGCCATACCGTTTCAAAATCGGATAGGCCGTTGTCCACAGGCTGGCGCGACCATCATCGAATGTAATCACTACCGAACGGCGCGGGACGCTCTCGTGATACGTCAAATAGTTGACCAGATCATCGGCGTGCAGGGTATGATAATCATTCTCAGCCAGATACCGCATGTGCCGCTCAAAATCGGCTGCGGTGACCGAATCGGGCGTGCCGGATGGCGCAATCGAGTGATAGGTGAATACAGGAATCCCCGCCGCGCAATCGTCCACCCTATCATAGAAAAAGTCCGGTTGACGGCGTGCGTCCAGCGCCTTGAATGTCTGTGTAATCCGGCGCAGCGCCAGACCACTTGCCAGTGCCGTGCCCATGAGTGCCACTGTCCGCCCAATCATTTGGTCACCGCCCGCTGATGAAAAATCGGCTTCACACTTCGCAGCAGCGCCGCCGCATCGTGACTGGTAACGACCGAAAACGCCAGCAGCATCAGCCCGAACAGCGCCAGAATCGCCGCCCGACAGATGAAGGTGTCGCAGCCAATGGCGAAATACATCACCAGACAAATCACCAGTACGACCACCGGTTTAACAGTTTCCAGGATAGGAATGTGAATTTTTTCGCGATGCAGGCTCCACAGCACGACGGGCAGCGTGGTGATGTTGGCGATTAAACGCGCATAGACCGCGCCCATGAACCCCAGCGCCGGAATCAAGAGCAGATTGGCGATGACATTGGGGGCGGTATCCGCCAGACTAATGAGGGGCAGATAGCGCGAATGTCCGGCGGCGATGAGCGCATAATCGAGAATCGTCGTCATCGTCGAAAAGATGAGCACCAGCATCAACACCGCCAGCGCAGGCGCGACAGGCAGGTATCGCTCTGAGAAGATGAGGGTCACGATCTCGCGCTGAAACAGGATGACCAGCAGCGCGCCGCCCGTCGTCACCACTGCACTAAAGCGCACAAAATGATAACAGCTTATCTCGGCATCGGTCTGCTGGTCTTGACCGAACAGATTGGCGATATGCGGGTAAAAGACCGCGATGACCGATTGAAATAGTTTGTACAGATTCTGCGGAATCTTCCACGCGACACCCAGATAGGCGACAGCAGCGGGCGTGAGCAGGGTTCCCACCAGCAGGATGTCTATGCGCTCGGAGATGAAGGTGAGAATGTCGTTGCACTGAATCGGCAGGCCAAAACGCACAAAACCGCGCTGCACTGCCGGGTTGAAACGCAGTCGTTTCACGCCGGGTATCATCCGATAGCGTATTAGTGCGGTCAATGCTGTAGATAACACCGTCGCGAGGACGATGCCGGCGATACCCCCCTGTACGATACACAGGAAAGCGAAGGTCAGGCCAAAATTCACCACGCCGCCAATTGACCGCACCAGCGCCATCCGGTGATAGAGCTGATAACCCTGCATGATGGCGTCCAGCACCTGATCGAAGACCGTCACACTCATCAGCAGCACCGCGAAGCAATAAAACTCGGCTAAATGGGGTGAATCAAACAGGCAGACGAGCACAGGTCGCCCCACCACTGCCAACAGCATCCCCGCGACCAGCACCAGCACGCAGGCCATCAGCACATTGTTGACGATATGCTGGCGTTCATCGTCGTCTGGCGCGCCCGCGATGAAGCGTGTCGCCCCTTGTTTGATGCCCACCGAGGTCAGCGCCTGTAACAGATAGGCGATGGTCATCAGTAAAAAATAGACGCCGAGACTCTCTTCCGGCAGCACCCGCGCCGAAATACTGACGGTCAGGAAGGCAAACACCAGCGCAAAGAAATTGCCGCCAACGTTCGACATAAAAGCGCGTATCAGCCGGGAATTGCCCGCGTCAGCCACGTTGTGCCCCTGTGTTCAGTCGATAAATAACTTCATTCGTGCCCAGCATCGTGCCCAGAACAGGCGCCCAGAAAAATTCCATAAAGACCGGCGCCGCTACCGCGCTGACCAGCACACTGATATAGGCCATGACCATGCCCACTACGACGGCCTGCTCCACAGGGTCGGCGATGGTACGCCACAGGTGCAGTCCTCGCCCCATAAACACCACCGACACCCATAGCAGACACAGATAACCCACCAGCCCCGCCTTCACCAGCACGTACAAATGCCCGTTGTGGAGATAACGCCGACCATCAAAATGTTCTGAATCGAGGCGCGTATCCAGCGGGCGATAGCGGCTGCCCATGCCGACGCCCAGCAGCGGTTGTTCGAGCACCTTTGCCGCCGCATATTCATATTCGGGATAACGCCACTGGAAGGTGCTGTCGGCGGTGAAATCCTGCGCGACAACGGTGATCAATCGTTGTGCCGAAGCGGTGATGAGGTTGGCAATTCCGGAATCAACCTGCACCGACGCGACAATCAAAGCTGGCAGCGCCACTGCAAAGATGACGACGCCCACTTTTGCCAATCGCAGTGTTTCGGGGCCTCTGAGCACAAATGCCAGCACACCAAACGCCAGCAGCATCCCAATCCAGAAACTGCGATTGAACGTCAAAATCACGCCGATTGTCGTCAGCGCCCAATACAGGAGCCAGCGCAGCCGGACACGATCCACTATCAGCAGCGTGGTAAGGATGACACTGGCGGTTAAGACGAGCGATTGACCGGGCGGCAGGATACGCATCACGCCTTCATAACGGATACCTTGCGTGATGGTGGTTTCGACGCGACCCAACAGCAGCCGAATGCTGTCGCCCGCGACATACTGCACCAGCATGATTGCGCCAGTCGCCGCCGCCAGCACAAAAAAGCCTTCAATCAGCAGCCTGAGTTGGCGCTTCTCGCGCACCAACTGGGTCACGAGGAAAAAGACCAGATAGTAGAGGATGACGACCACTTCCTGATAAATTTCCCAGATTTGTAACGACGACATCAGAAAGGGGGGCAGCGACGACACCACTGCCGCCAGCAGCAGCGCCACCAGCGGCACGTCAAGTGGTGTGCGAACGAAACGGAACTGCCGTTCAGCCAGCCAGCGGATCAATATCAAGAACCCCAGCGCAAAAAACATGATGTCCAGAATATTGACGCTGGCGACGCCAAAAGGGGGCACCACCTCGCGCGTGAACAGCGTAGACGCCGCAAGCAGTATCCCCAGCACGCCCAGTTCAGGTCTTTTGAGTACCGCGAAAAGACCACCAACCCCGGCTAACGCGACAAACTGCCAGGGCAGCGGGAAGAACAGAACCAGCAAGCCAATCAATGCACCCAGCATCAGCGCGTATGCACCGATACGCAAGTCGATGCGCGAAACCGGCGCGATCCGTACACGACGTCGGGCCGGTTGCCCTATGGGGAGTCCCGGCGGTCTTGCTTCCTGTGTTTCGTCACTCACGCCGTCATCAGCGGCTGACGCGCCCCAATCGGGCGGTTCTGGGTGTCGTGTCTTTGGGCGGCGCGGACGACGGGCATCATCCGGCGCGTAATTCAGCACCAGACCTTTTGCCGTCACCGACGCCTGTTCCAGATAGTCACACACCCGCACAAGCTGTTCCCGCCGTGTGAAGCCCAATCGACCCAGCACCAGCACCTCATCCACCACCGAGAGCAGCACCGCGCTGTCGGCATAATCCATAAGGGCGGGACTGTCGATTAAGACCAGATCAAAATGTTTCGTCAACTGGTCGATGACGGTGTGAATCGCCGGCGTGTCAAGCAAATCCGAGGCATCGTCCCACACCGGGCCAGCAGGCAGGACAAACACACCGTCTGCGATACCGCTTTCATGAACCGCCATATCCAGCATCAGGTCATCCGTCAGCACACTGGTGAGTCCGACATTGTTGGGCACATCAAACCGCTGGTGCAAGATAGCATGATGGAAATCGGCATCCACCACCACGACCCTGCGCCCCGAACGCGCGGCAGCAACCGCCAGCTGCGCGACCACTGTCGAACGGCCTTCCTGCGGCGTGGCACTAACCACCAGCAGGCTCTTAAGCCCACTGCCGTGGCGCCCATTCCGCCGTCTACCCGAACGGGCAGCCACCGGGAACAGCAGTGCGCTCAACTTGCGGAAAGCTTGTTTGATCGCGACCGGCGCAGCAGACACTGGCTGTCTGGACAATTTGCGGGTATGGGGGATTTCCGCCACGATGGGCATGGGTGTGATGGCCTGAATCTGCTCAACCGTATGCAGGCGTGTATCGACATTTTCGACAATCAGCGCCAAGACGCCAGCAGCGACCACGCTCATAAACAACCCGGCAGCCAACAAGGCCAGTTTATTCGGGCCAGATGGCCTGTCGGGGATCGTCGCGGGTTCGACAACCGTCAGGCTGGATACCGCGCCCAGGGGTGTGCGATGTCCATCAAACAGCATTTCGCTCTGTTCAACCAGCATTCTGGCGAGGGTATTGGCGATGGCGACGGCCTGCTGCGGGTCACGATCACTGACAATGATTTGCAGCAGTTCGCTGCCGGCAATAATCTCGACACGGACTGTCGGCGGCACAGCCAGCCCCAACTCGCGCTGAACATCCAGCAGCAGCGTATCACTGGACGCCAGTTCAACCGCCGTATTCATCAAACGGTCTGTATAGAGGATGTCGTAATCGACATAATCCGTACTACCCGTCATCGCCGTCGCCAGCCGAATCTTGGTCGCGGCGGTATAGGTGGACGAGAGCCGGGACAGACCCACGACCAGCACCAGCGCCGCCGCCAGCACAGTTATGATGACAATCCATTTGCGTCGCCATAAAATTTCGGCGTATGTTCGTAATTCCATAATCGTTCACCCCCTCCAGCGCGTCCCGTTCGCTCATGCGAAACAGCGGTAAATCAGATCGCCCGCCTCGCGCGTGATAGTGTCGGGCACTGTCGGCTCTGTTAAAAGATGGGTTATTTGTGGGAGCAGTTCCTTTAAGTGCGGGATGTGCTTGCGACCATCAACGCCCGCGTCGTGGTTGAGGAAGGTAATCGTCTTCTCAATCGCGCCAAATTTACGTTTGAACTGGTGCAGCCCTTCCTGTTCCCAATCGGACAGCCCAAAATCGAGATAGCCATCGCAGCCCTGCGCTTTGGCCTTCTGGATACCCGTCCACACCAGCAGGTCACAGGGGCGCATGGGCAGGAAGTCCGGGTTTGACGTGCTGAATTTGTAAACCAGATTGTTGCGCCAGCGCAGGAACATGCCGCCCGCAATGGGTATGTCCTCATGGGTCGCCAGCAGCAGCAATCCGTTTCCGAATGGCATGAATGTGTCCCAGATAGTCTCGAAAAAACTGTACGACTGTGTTAACAGGCGATATTTGCGTTTGCGAATGTTGCGATGCATGTCATAAAAGGCTTGCAGACCTGTTTTGTCGTGCGCTTCTATCACCTGAACGTCGTGACGCATCGCTTTGTGGACGGCTTGTCGTGCCCGCCTGTCGAACATCTCCCAGATGGTGTCCACATCGTCTGTGAGGGGGATGCCATGCCAGCGCGCGGACTTGTGGTGTACGAAACAACCTGTTGTCGTCAGCAGTGGATTTTGCAGGCAGCGCAGCGTCACCGGGCAGCCATGGGCGACCAGCGCCGCTTCAAGCTGCAACCAGTGCGCCTGTTCGGTGACCAGTGGATTGCAATAATCGGAGAACGGCAGCGATACCACCCGCTCCCCCCAGATGTCGTCGATGTAGAAAAAAGGGACACCAGCCAGCGGCATCCCTACATCGTCAATCAATACATAGGCCTGTGGCTGCCAACCATAGGTCGTCGCCAAACACTGCAACCAGTCCGGTGAATGAAACACGTCGCAGTCATAACGCGCCAGCAAGTCGCCCCACAGCGGGTCGGTACAGGGGTTTATATGCACGGTCTTCATTGGATTTCCCCCTTGCGATACACAGCGTCTGGTGTGTCGATTTTCTCCAACCACTCATGACGCCAGAAGTAATAGCAACTGCGATCACACGGACCATAATTTTCCAGACCGTGGCAGATTGCCCCTTCCAGCAGCACCAATCCGCTGCACTTTTTCATCTTGTAATCGCGCTCATCCAGAAAGCGGTTGACGGGTTTCAAGACGCGCTGTGTCGTGCCGCAGTAGGGCAGCATCGCCTTCATGAACGAGCAGCCTTTTAAGGCATTCCAGTTGTTGAGCGTGGCCTTAATGTCGTCATCGGCGCGCACCCGCACCCAATCCCCCGCCCGCAATGGCCCTGCGCGGGCTGTGGGTTGGGCGGCTTCGATAGTCTGACTGCCATTGAGACGGGTTTGCAGCGCCGTGAATGCGTGTTTGATGCGTTGTTTGGTCTGCATCGGCAGCGCGCGCTTGAGCAGCAGCGTCATCCGCCATGTGAGTGAGCGGTTCGTGGTTGGCAAATCGCCTTCAGATAAGTTCGGTATGTCCTGAAGTTGACAGGGGTAGTGTTCCTCCATGTTTTATCCCTCCTCCAGATTCTTCCCTCCATTGGAAGTCTAGTTTGCCGTCAGTGTGGCTCATTGATGCGGTTGGAATGCCCGAATCGCATTCACAACGCGGGTAATCTCATCCGGTTGCAATTCGGCATACATCGGCAGTGAGAGGATTTCTTTTGCGTACTTTTCAGTGACCGGAAAATCACCCGTCTTGTACCCCAGATGCAGATACGCGGGTTGTAAGTGAATCGGAATCGGATAGTGAATACCTGTCTGGATGTTGTGCTGCGTCAGATAGTTACGCAGCCCGTCCGGGCAGTGGACGCGAATGACATACAGATGCCAGACCGATTCGACATCTGCCATGACCGTCGGTGTGACGACCTCGCTGCCTGTCAGCAAGCGCGTATAGTGCGCGGCATGGTCTCGACGTGCGGTATTCCATGCGTCCAGATGGGGCAGCTTCGCGCGCAGCACCGCCGCTTGCAGCGTGTCCAGACGGCTGTTATAACCGATGGTGAGATGGTGGTATTTTTCGAGCTGTCCATAATCGCGCAGCATCCGCACCTTCTCGGCGATAGTCGGGTCATTGGTGACCGCTATACCGCCATCGCCATACGCGCCGAGATTCTTGGCGGGATAAAAGCTAAATGCCGCCGCATTCCCCAGTGCGCCAGTGCGATGCCCGTGATAACGCGCTCCATGCGCTTGACAGGCATCTTCAATCACGAACAGACGATGCCGGTCTGCGATTTCCTGTATCGCGTCCATATCAGCAGGCTGCCCATACAGATGCACAGGGATTATGGCGCGCGTATGCGGCGTGACGGCGCGTTCAATCTGCTTCACGTCGATGTTATAGGTTTCCGGGTCAATGTCCACCAGCACCGGTTTTGCGCCCACATACGAGATTGCCAGTGTGGTGGCGATAAACGTGTTCGCCGCCGTGATGACTTCATCGCCCTCGCCAATACCATAGGCTCGCAGCAGCAGTTCTAGCGCAGCCGTGCCCGACGCGACGCCACAGGCAAAATCCACACCGCAATAGGCCGCGAATTCCGCCTCGAACAGCCGGACATCTTCACCAAGAATGAAATCGCCCCGGTTGATGACGCGCGCCACTGCCGCGTCGATGTTGGCCTTGATGCGGGTGTACTGGGCATTGAGGTCTACGAAGCGGACTGTTGACGTGTATTCGCGAATGTCCATAATTTTTCCCATCCTCGTGATAATTCGATAGGCGCGCCGTGTTCCTCCATGGAGCGGTCTATGGCTTCCATGATGTAGGCGACGGCTGTGCCATCGTAGCCACAGCACATTGGCTGTAGGTCGTTTGAAATGCAGTCGATAAAGTGGAGCGCCTGTTGTTTTAGCGGTTCCGTAACCGGTAAATACGGGCTGATGATGTCGCCATCCCGCACACTCAGTTGGTGTTCGCCAAAGGTGTCGGGTTCGTCGGGGTCGTGCCAGATGCCACGCTCATAGATTCGCACGCGCTCTTGCGGGTCGAGGTCATTGAAGGCGATTCGCATATTGCTGCCGACCACCACGACTTCGCGGACTTTGTTGGGGTCTGCCCAACTGACGTGGATATGCCCGTGAATGTCGCCGGGATAGCGCAGCGTGATAAAGCTGACATCTTCTTGATTATAGCCGAGTACGCGTGCGCCACTGGCGCTGACCCATGTCGGCATCTGATTGAGCAAATGGTTGAAGATGGACACATCATGCGTGGCGAGATCCCACGATGCGTTCACGTCATGGCGAACTGGCCCCAGATTGGTGCGCCGGGCATACAGATAATAGATATGTCCGACATCCCCGCCATCGACCAGCGCCTTGATTTTTTCAATCCCTGTATTAAACAAAAAAATGTGTCCGACCAGCAGTTTCACATTTTTGTCACTGGCGAGCTGCGTGAGGATGGCGGCTTCCAGTGCCGATGTGGTCATCGGCTTTTCGATAAGGACGTGTTTGCCTGCCATCAGCGCGCGTCGTGCAATCGGATAATGCGCTGCGGCGTTCGTACAGACGACTACGGCGTCTACGCCTTTGGTGGCGATGGCTTCTTCGACAGAACGGGTGATGTGTGCGCGCGGCACATAGCGCCGCAGCTTTTGCAGCAAGTCCAGTTCCTGGTCACACAGGACTACCACCCGCGTTTGATCCAATTCCGAGAAGAGACGGACGTAATTCTTCCCCCAATAACCACAGCCAATAATGGCAATGCCAAGTGGTGACGACATAACGTATTTCCCCCTCGCATACTTCAAAATATGCAAAAGCGATGTGTTCTGGCTGTGATGTCGGTTACGATGGAGAACACGATCAACGTGGTAACCGTGAGGTATCAATTCATGAGGAAGTGTTCAGTCTTACTATCCAGCACCTTTCCCTCGTATGACAGCGGGGATCGTTTGCAAGAGTAACAGGGTATCCAGCAGCGGATTCTGATGCTGCACATATTCAATATCGAGCGCGATTTGATCATCAAAGGACAGCGCACACCGGCCTTTGACCTGCCACAGGCCGGTAATGCCCGGTGAAGCAGCATACCGTTCCAGATGGTGCTGCTGATACGCCGCGAATTCATAGACAGGGATGGGTCTTGGCCCGACCAGGCTCATTTCGCCCTTCACCACATTGAAGAGCTGCGGCAGTTCATCAATGCTGGTGCGCCGGATTACATGACCGATGCGGGTAATCCGCGGATCGTCTTCGACCTTGGTCATGGTCGCCGTTCGCAAATCACCACCCACATACGCAGCAGCGCGCGCCTGATGCAGGCGTGGATCGGCATCCTGCACCATTGACCGGAACTTATAAAACGGGAATGTCCGCACCTGCCAGACCATCTCGCCATCGACCACACGCCACTGCGCGCCGACCCGGTCTTGCACAAAGAAGACCGTGCCGCGACTATCCAGTTTGATGAGGATGGCGATGACCAGCAGCAGTGGCGACAGCATCACCAGCAGCATACAGGCCAATATGATGTCGATTATGCGTTTGGTATAGAAAAACAGCGGGGTTGGTGTGTTTGGAGAAGCGTGAAAATCGACCTGTGACCAATCTGAACTGATAGAATTTACGATTTTCATAATTTATCAAAAATTTCACTATTAATGCGTAGCATTCATCATACACTACTTTGTGAATTATTTCACGACGAAACTGATAAAAATCACATTTTCATCGGGTTAAATGTCACATCCGCGGGCGTGCAGGGGGACACAAAAATTACAATGTAAATTTGCACTATCGTCCGCTATCGTGCTCCGCCGATGTCTGCTCATCAACGTGTCTGCGCGTGGTATCTCTGAAGATATGAAAAACCCTATTCATGCAAATAGGGTTTCTCAATAATTAGCGGGTATGCCCCTTTAAAAACGCGGCGAACGATTGCGCCCCGCATACTCCGGCGGCAGTACCGAAACCGCCTTCATATACTGCGCGCGTTCAAATGCGCCGGGATTACCGCTGTGCTTCTGGCTCATACTGCCCTGCAACTGCTGGACAGATTCGTATTCGTGTTCTTCCAGCCACTGCCAGAGGTCGGCCTCCAGCGTGCGAAGGTGCTCGATGCCATATTTCATCAGCGCCGATGCGATCATAGTGACTTTCGCCCCAACCATCAGCAGCTTGAGCGCATCCTGTGCCTGATGAACGCCCGTCGTCGCGGCGAGGTCAGCGCGAATCCGCCCATACAGGATAGCAATCCACCGCAGCGGCAGACGCAGTTCCGGCGGCGTGCTGAGTAAGACATTCGGACGCACCTCCAGCGCGTCAAGGTCGATGTCTGGCTGGTAAAAACGGTTGAACAACACGAGGCCATTTGCGCCCGCATCATCCAGCTTCTTCGCCATGTTCGCCATATTGCTGAAAAAGGGACTCAACTTCACGGCGACAGGGATAGATACGCTGGCTTTCACCGTCTCCACGACGTGCAAATAGCGATTCTCGATTTCTGCACCGGGCACATCAATGTCTGTCGGGATGTGATACAGGTTCAATTCGAGCGCATCTGCACCCGCTTGTTGAATCAGCTTCGCAAAATCAAGCCATCCCCCCAATGTTGAGCCATTCAGACTGGCGATAATGGGCATATCGACGGCGGCTTTCGCGCGACGGATATGTTCCAGATAACCGTCTGGCCCCACATGAAAATGCTCTGGTTCGGGGAAGTAGCTAATCGCCTCGGCAAAGCTCTCTGTACCGTGCGTCAGATTATGATGGAGTTCGTGCTGCTCGTGCGTGATTTGTTCTTCAAACAGCGAATACAACACCACTGCCGCCGCGCCTTCGTCTTCCATATGTTTGATGGTGGCGATTTCTTCTGACAGCGGCGAGGCCGATACCACCAGTGGCGTTCGCAATTTCATACCGAGATAGGTTGTTGTTAAGTCCATGATCATCTCCTCAAAATTCGTTACGCGCCGACCCCTATCGTTATTGGCAGGCCGGATGTAAATCAGTATCAGTGCCAGAACAGGACCAAGCCCTATCTCTGGTCAAGGCGCTGCCCCGATAGACCTTACGCATGTTCTGTTTCCGCTTCGGGACGATGCCCGTTATCCTCCGGCGAGGCGAAGGAGCGTGTTGCCAGATACTCATACAAGGCCCAGCGGGTATCGACATCGGCCTGTGCTGCTTCGAGCAACTGCTTCGCCACATCGGGCTTGCTCATCTTCAGCATCTTGAAGCGATTTTCCATGTACATAAACTGCTCGACGGGAATGCGCGGTTTGCGCGAGTCGAGGATGAAGGGATTTTCGCCCTGTTCCAACCGCTGTGGGTTATAACGATACAGCGGCCATTGCCCGCTCTCGACAGCCGCTTTCTGATTGTGCATGGCGGTGCTCATATCGGTAATGCCGTGCGCGATACAGTGACTATAGGCGATAATCAAGGATGGGCCGTCATAGGCTTCGGCTTCGAGGAACGCCCGTAGTGTGTGTTCGTCTTTTGCACCCATCGCCACCTGCGCGACATAGACATTGCCATAGGTTATCGCCATTAGACCGAGGTCTTTCTTCCCGGCAGGTTTCCCGCCGGATGCGAATTTGGCGACTGCGGCTCTTGGCGTCGCTTTGGACATCTGCCCGCCCGTGTTGGAATAAACTTCCGTATCCAGCACGAGGATGTTGACATTGCGTCCGCTGGCGAGTACATGGTCAAGCCCGCCATAACCGATGTCATAGGCCCAACCATCACCACCGATAATCCACAGACTGCGCTTGACGAACTGATCGGCCAGTGTGAGCAGTTGTTTGGCCTCCGGCGCGTCGAGGCTTTCCAATTTTTCTTTGAGGATAGCGACCCGTTCACGCTGGTCGTGGATGTCGGCTTCGTCGCGCTGCGGGGCAGACACAAGCGCAGCGACCAGTTCCGCGCCAATGTCCGATGCCAGCCCTTGCAGCAGTTCGCCAGCAAATTCACGCTGCTTATCCAGCGAGACGCGCATCCCCAGACCGAATTCGGCGTTATCTTCAAACAGGGAATTTGCCCACGCGGGGCCACGTCCCGCCTTGTTGTGGCTCCAGGGAGTCGTCGGCAGATTAGCGCCATAAATCGACGAGCAGCCTGTCGCATTCGCCACGACCATCCGGTCACCGAAGAGCTGTGTCGCCAGTTTGATATATGGCGTCTCGCCACACCCTGAACACGCGCCACTGAATTCAAACAGTGGCTGCTGCACCTGCTGTTGACGAATAGCCGACACTTTGATATTCCGGCGATCCATCTCTGGAATAGTGACGAAGAAATCCCAATTTTCGCGTTCGGGTTCGCGCAGGGGCGGTTGGGCCGCCATATTGAGCGCCTTCAACCCGACTGCCGCTTTATTCTTCGCCGGACACACATCCACACATATCCCGCAGCCAGTGCAATCTTCTGGCGCGACTTGAATCGTATATTTCAATCCCTGCCATTCACGATCACGGGCATCCATGGACTTGAAGGTCGGCGGGGCGCTATCCAGATGCTGTTCATCATAGGTCTTGATGCGAATGACGGCGTGGGGGCACACGATCGCGCATTTACCACACTGGATACAGACATCCGGGTCCCACACCGGGATTTCCAGCGCCAGATTGCGTTTTTCCCACTGGGTTGTGCCACTCGGATATGTGCCATCGACAGGCAAGGCGCTGACAGGCAGCAAATCACCCTCACGAATGAGCATCTGACCGAGCACATCGCGCACGAAGGCAGGCGCGGCCTCCGGTATCGCGGGCAGCATCATGATGTCGCTATCCACCGTATCCGGCACAGCGACTTCATGCAGATGATCGAGAGTCTGGTCAACGGCGTCGAGGTTCATCTGGACGATACGTTCACCGCGTTTGCCATAGGTCTCGCGGATGGCGGTCTTGATTTCCTCAATCGCTTTGTCGCGCGGCAGTACACCGGAAATGGCGAAGAAACACACCTGCATCACCGTATTGATGCGCCCGCCCATGCCCGCGTCGCCCGCGACTTTGTAACCGTCTATCACATAGAACTTAAGCTGCTTATCGACGATTTGCTGCTGGACTTTGCGCGGCAGATGTGCCCAGACTGCATCGGGACTGTGCGGGGTATTCAGCAGGAACGTGCCACCACGCTGGGCATATTGCAGCATATCGAACTTTTCAAGGAAATTGGGCTGATGACAGGCGACAAAACTGGCGCTGTTCAACAGATAGGTCGAACGAATCGGCTCTGGCCCAAAGCGCAGGTGTGAGACCGTCATCGTGCCCGACTTCTTCGAGTCATAGACGAAGTAGCCCTGGGCATAATTATCGGTATTCTCGCCGATGATTTTGATCGAGTTTTTGTTCGCGCCAACCGTCCCGTCTGAACCCAGTCCATAGAACAGTGCCCGGACGACGGTATCCGATTCAGTCGAGAATGCCGGGTCATAGGGCAGGCTGGTGTGGGTCACGTCGTCGTTGATGCCGATGGTGAAGTGATTTTTGGGTTTGGCCTGCGCGAGATTGTCGAATATCCCTTTGACCATCGCGGGGGTGAATTCCTTAGACGACAATCCATAACGCCCGCCGCCGACCTTCGGCATTGTCTTGAATGTCGCCCAGCCATTTTCCACACCTTCGTAAATCGCATTCACCACATCCAGATAGAGCGGTTCTCCGGCGCTGCCCGGTTCTTTGGTGCGGTCTAGTACGGCGATGGCTTTGACCGTCTTCGGCAGGGCTTCGATGAACCAGCGCACATCAAACGGGCGATACAACCGCACTTTGATGACGCCGACTTTTTGGCCCTGTTGAGTTAGATAATCTACGGTTTCATGCACCGCTTCACTGCCCGACCCCATCAGCACAATCACCCGTTCGGCATCTGGCGCACCCTCATAATCGAAGATGCGATAGTGGCGTCCGGTGAGGTGGGCGAATTCGTCCATCGTCGCTTGCACGATGTTGGGACATTCCAGATAAAACGGGTTGACCGTCTCGCGTGCCTGAAAGAAAACATCGGGATTCTGGGCTGTGCCGCGTATGAACGGATTCTCGGGCGATAGGGCGCGGGCGCGATGCTCGAAAATCAGCTCGTCGTCCATCATCGCCCGCAGGTCGTCATCGTTCAACATCGCGATTTTGGAGATTTCATGCGACGTGCGGAAGCCATCGAAGAAATGCAAAAATGGAATGCGCGATTTTAGAGTCGCGGCGTGGGC
>CAZTLI010000089.1:0-14528 GCA_964614375.1 uncultured Anaerolineaceae bacterium | reverse complement strand
CAAAGATGAAGAAGACACCCGGACTAATCATGATAATCAGGTAGTTGATGTCATCTGTGGCGCGTGCCATGATGTCACCGACGCGCTGCCGGTCATGAAAGGTCTGGCTCTTGGCAAGCAGGCTGATATACAGTTCTTCGCGGGCATCGCGCCCCAGACGTTGGGCAACGGTCTCAATCGCGAGATTGCCGAGCAAATCGCTCACCCCGGCAAAGAACAACACGCCCAGCACCGCCAATCCAATGAGCAGAATGCCATTCTCGACCGTTGGCTCAAGTATCTCGCCGGCGGCCTGTCCGATGAGCACCTGCGAATAGGCGCTCAAGCCCCATGCCAGTAAAAAAAAGGCAGCCGTACCGATGAGCAGCAGCTTGTGGCGCCAGACATGCGACCACACCCACCAGATAGGCCCTGTGTGATTGGATGCAAATGCGTCCTCTACAACAAATTCGCTTTTGTGAGTCACAAAGTTCCCTTTATGCTCTATGGAAAGATAGGTAAAGGATGGTGATTTAGTGCCGGGACATTGTATCGAACATAAATTCTAAATACAAGGTCGAAGATGTTATCGAAACTGTTATGATTCGCGCCCGTTGGCGCGCAGCGAGCATCAGTGTGCCTCTTCGCGTTCGAGGGCGTAAATCGCTTCTGGCGGGCCGATGACGATGAGGGTTGCGCCCACTTCCAGCACGTCATGGACATTGGGGGTGATGGTGAGCCTGCCGTCGGGTGCGCGAATGGCAATGATATTGACGCCGTGTTTTTTACGCAAATCGGTGGCGGCGATGGTTAGCCCCGCCATTGACGATCCTTCACGCACATCAATCTGCCCGATGTCCATGTCCATGCCCTCGGTAAAATTGTAAATACGATTGAGGAAATCATGGACTGCGGGGCGCAGGAGTGCTAACGCCATACGATGCCCGCCAATCAGATACGGACTGACCACACGATTCGCGCCGGCACGTCGCAATTTGCTTTCGGCCTCGCTGTTGACGACGCGCGAGACGATAAAGAGACCGGGATTGAGTTCGCGCCCGGTCAAGACGGTCATCACATTATCCGCATCGCTGTTCAGTGCCGTGACCAGCCCCCGCGCCCGTTCGATATGGGCTTCGTGCAGGGTTTCATCGCGCGTGGCATCGCCGATAATATAAGGAATTTTCTCTTCCAGCAGTTCTTCTTCCCGCGCTTCATCGGCATCAATGATAATAAAGGTTTCACCCCGTGCCTGTAAATCGCGGACAATCTGCTGCCCCATACGTCCATATCCACACACAATATAATGATTTTCAATCGCCATAATATACTGTTCCATTCGCCGCTGTTGAATCGACTGCCATAGGCGCGGCCCCAAAACGATGCTGATGGCATTGCTGATGGCGCTCGTCGCCGTGCCCACACCAAGCACAATCAGGAGGATGGTGAATAACCGTCCCGCAGGGGATAACGTCTGCACTTCGCCAAAGCCCACCGTCGCGATAGTAATCACCGTCATATACAACGCATCCACCGGACTCATGTGTTCCAGCAGGATGAAGACCACCGTGCCTAGCCCCATCAATGCGACCAGACTCAGCAGCGATAACTGAAAGCGGCGCACGGGGTCGCTCAACATGGCGCGTAGATGACGGCTGATAACGGTTAGGGTGTATCCCATTGTCTGTCGTTCTTCTCTACCACAACGGTCTTTATGATAGCGGTAAATTGCCATACAAAAACAGGGGATACCCACAAATTGGCTATCCCCTGCTCTTTTATGTGGTGAGTCCAATTAACAGTTATTGATGGTCGGGTTGGTGACGGCAATCAGTGATGGGGAATCCAATGTCAAATTGGAGTTTAAAGCCGTTGATGAAATAAACCCGCTCATCGTCCCCACACTGCCAGAGACGGTCAATACACCGCTGGCTGTGCCGCCTGTGCCTTCATTGACATTATACCCGTATGTGCCGTCGGGGAAGCCCATTGCCGTCAACGTATACGAAATAGTGCCCGATCCTGCCCCTGTACATTGCAAAACCAGTGTCACCCCAGTCGGTTGCAAGAACGCCGGCACGCTGTCCAAACGCCCGGCTTCAACCTGTGCCATCGCCCAGCCCGCCATCCAGTTATAAGATGTCACAGCGGGGTCAGATGTCGTGCAGCGTCCATCGCCCCAGGGTCGCCCCGGATAGCACCAGTTATCGGTTGACGAGCCAATCGCGGGTGTGCCTGCTGGCGTCGTGGTGGTCGTTGTTTGATTTGTCGTGGTCGTCGTAGTTGTAACAATTGTGCCTCTACCCGGTATACACAACACATCTCCCGCATAAATCCGCCGCACATCGGCGATGCCATTGCGCGCAGCAATCGCATTCATCGACACACCATAACGCAGGGAAATGCGAAACAGATTTTCGCCCAATTGGATGACGTGTGTCGTTTCACCCGCCGCACACACCTGCGCCGTCGCTTGCCCGGTGGGGAGCAGCGCCGCACCCAATAGCACCATCATGCTCAAACATAGAAACAGCCGTTTAGTGTAGCTCATATTTGCCGCCTCTCTTTCGTTTCCTTAATTATAAAGCAGCCTCAATCCGAAGGCGTTCGAGACTGATAGGAGGCGGGTTAGATATGCGTTCGAGACTGATCGCTACCACGCATAGGCTTCGGGCGCGGCACCACCGGGTCCCGGCCAGATGTCGTCCAGCATTTTGAGCTGTTCCGCATCGAATTTGATTTCGACAGCGCGCAGACTGCCGGTGAACTGTGCCATCGTGCGCGGGCCGATAATCGGCGCGCTGACGACGGGATTATGCAGCAACCACGCCAGCGCGACATCAGCCGGTTGTTCACCCATCTCATCACAAAAGGCTTCATAACGTTCGAGACGGTCACCATAGGTTTCGATAATGGATTTGCCCCGTCCCTGTGTACGACGATGACCTTTTTGCTTTGTGCCTGCAAGGATACCCCCCGCCAGTGGCGACCAGGGGATTATCCCAACGCCATATGCCGCACACGCGGGCAGCACTTCCAATTCAATCGTGCGCTCCGTCAGGTTATACAGACTTTGCTCCGAAATCAGCCCTAGAAAATGCCGCTGCTTTGCGATTTCGTTGGCACGGGTGATATGCCATCCGGCGAAATTGCTGCTGCCGAAATACAGCACCTTACCCTCGCGCACCAGTTGTTCACACGCCTGCCAGATTTCTTCCCACGGGACGCTGCGGTCTATATGATGGAACTGATACAGGTCGATAAAATCCGTTTGCAAGCGGCGCAGACTGGCCTCACACGCCTGTTTGATGTGCCGCGCGGAAAGTCCCCGGTCATTGGGGCCGTCTGCCATCGGGCCATAGACCTTTGTAGCGAGGACGATCTGTTCCCGGCGATTTCCACCCTGCGCCAACCAGCGCCCGATGATTTTCTCTGTAAAACCGTCTTCGACCTCACGCCCATAGCGATTAGCGGTATCGAAGAACATCACCCCCGTTTCGAGCGCCTTGTCCATAATCGCGAAGCTGTCTTCTTCAGTGGTCAAAGGGCCAAAATTCATCGTCCCCAGACACAATCGACTGACCTTGAGTCCGCTGCGACCCAGATTCACATACTCCATTTACACCATCCTTTGGTTACAAAAAGAAATTAATCTCTAACGCAAAAATTCGACAATATTACTCCACTCACTATCCTGGAGACCCGGCGCGAGGGCTTTAGCGCGATAATAATGCCCCTTGAGGGAAACGGCATAATGCTGATAGCACGTTTTCTCACCTTCATAGGCGACATCCGGCACAGTGAAGCGGGCATTGGCACTCCGTTCGAGCAGATACTGCTGTGCGCCATTTACAGGCTGCCATTGCAACGTCGCCATACCACCACCTATAACCAACTCAAGTACAGGTGCATTGAGGGTAAGTGGTAATAAAGGCTGGTAAACAATCCGCAGAATGCCTATCTGTATCTCCTCACCACCGTTGAGCGCGACAGGCTGATTACTTACCAGTTGCGCGCCGTCGATATAGGTGCCATTGGCAGAATCAAGATCGGTAATCAGCACTTGCCCATGTTCGCGTGAAATCAAGAAATGGTAACGAGAAATCGTATCTGATTCTAAACAAATCGTGTTACCTGTCGAACGACCAATACCAATGTGGTCTTGATTCAATGGATAGGTCTCCAACTGACCATCAGGCCAGTACACAGCCACTTGTCCATAAGCGTCCACAGGAACACTGACGATAGGTTCCGGCGCAGCGGATGGCGGCACGGTTTTCGGGGCGCTGGCATACTCTGCTACTTTGTCTGGCACACGGGCTTCGTCCATAAATCGGGTCGGGTCGCCCACTTCGAGATAATTGCACAGGCTCGAAATGAGGGACATCACACCCCGATTGCAGGTCTCTAAATCGCGTATATCGACCCATTGCGAAGCCGAAAACCCAAACGGGACGGCGCTTTTTTCATCACCCGCCACTAAAACAGGGAAAATCCGCAGTTCCTGATTTTCGGCATAGTTGAGTTCTTCTTTCACCCACTTTGACCCTTTGGCATCGGGCGAAAGGATAACCACCACGCACCCGGCGGCATCAAGGGCACTTTCGATGGCCTGTTTCCATGATGGGGTGCCCGGTTTAAGATTTTCGTCTGTCCATACCGCCAACTGCGCCCGACGCAAATCATCGCGCAGCCGCTGCATCATATCGGTATCCCGGCGACTGTAACTTAAGAAAATGTGGTTCATTGGTTGATTGCTCTAGCGATGGCTGAGATAAGTCTCTAACAATTATACACGCCAATCTGCGCCGGGACGGGCATGGACATAAGCCCGCAGCGTCACCAGCCAGCCCGCCGCATCTTGCGAGAGGATATGCACATCAAACGGACGTATATCGTCCGCCTGAGGGTCTTTTTCCTTGAGCGACACTTCAATCGGCACGCGCGCCCGATTGCCCGGACCCAGCACCAGCGTCTGCGAAGGCCGCCGGAAATACAGTCGCCCGCCTTTGCTTTGCAGGCTGATGTGGAGGTTTAGGGGCACATTGCTGTGATTGCGTAAATAGAGATTGAGCATTTCATCGGCAGTGATGTGCTGGTCGGAGAGGTGGGCGCTCAACCCGCGAAAATCGCCGACTTGAATCATAACCCCTGTCTCTAACATGATTTCATGCTCATCTTTGAGCCACACCCGCACAGTCGCCACATGGTCGCCCGGTGCAATCAGGCTGTCACGCGGGATGTCGAAGCGCACCAGCATGTCGATGGTTTCATCGGGCATGAGTGTGAATTCCTGGCGATCAATCTCGACCCAACCCTGTGGCAAGCCGTCAATATCAAATAGATATGTATGGGCTTGTGACGACGTATTCGTTACCTGAATACCGAATATGCGCGGCGCGCCCGGATGTATCTCCAGCAGGTGTGTTTCCAGTTCGACGATAAAATCAGTGGATCCCGGTTCGCTGTGGGTGGTATCCAGTGGATGATACAACAGGCGCAAACTGCCGATTTGGATTTCGGCAATGTCATCCAACGTACACGCCGTATTGCTGATGAGGCGCTTGCCATTGACATAGGTGCCGTCTTCCGAACCCATATCGCTCAAGGTCACGATGTCGTCAATATAATCAATGCAAGCGTGATAACGCGAGAGGGTCTCGGTATCGAGGCGGATGGTATTGCCTTCTCCCTGACCAATCGTGACGGAATCTGTCGTCAGCACGTAGGCTTCAAAGCGTCCATCAGGCCAGAAGATTTCCAATTTGCCATAGGGGGCGATGTCCTCGACTGCGATTTCATTCGGTGCGCCAATGTCGCTTGTGCCAAGATACTGCCGCAGCAAATGGATGAGCGAGTTTATGCCGGCGTCATAATCCCGACCATGCCGCAGGTCAATCCATTGCGATGCCGAGAGTTCAAAGGGCACGGCATTGGGAATATTGCCCCGAAGCAGTACCGGGAACATCCGCAATTTCTGCGCTTTGACCATTCGCAGTGTGTATTCGACTTCCGGTGATTTGCGCGCATCAGGGGACAATAACACAACAAGGCACGCGGCATTGCTGACCACCGACTGCATGGCTGCTTGCCATTCAGGGGTGCCCGGTTGCAGGTCGAGACCCGTCCACACCTTGAAGCCCGAAGCGACCAGTCGCTCACTGAGGCGTACCATTTTATCGGTGTCGATTGGGCTATAACTCAGGACAACGGGTTTCATCGCAAATGATTAATCCAGAAAATCTGCTGGATAGGGTTCAAACTGCGGGAAGATTTGCAAACGCTCTGGCAGCATATCGGTTGTAATCACCCCTTCAGGCCATGCGCCGCCCCCGCGCGGTCGATTCCAGATGGGATTGATGCCATAGCGATAGTAAGCCAGCGTGAATTGATTGAGGTCAGGCAAATGACCTGCACCGATAGAATTGAGAGTCGCACGAGTTGGATAATCGGGCAGTTGACCCAGATAGCCGATGGTATCGCCCTGATGCAGTTGATAATTAATCAGACGCGGTGTATAGAACAGCAGCGCATTCCAGGGTGTGTTGTTATCCAGCGGTTGTTCGCGGTCATATTCGCGCAGCAGTTTGCGTGGATAACGCGCATTGGGCAGAGTGTTATCGCCAGTTAGCAAATGCACTTCATAATGCAGATGGTCATTCGTGCTCGACCCCGCAGGCGTCCCACTCAGACCGATCACATCGCCCGCGCTGACCACATCGTGATTGTTGCGGATGCGATTATCGCTTGTGTGCCCATAAGCGACGAGGACATTGCTCATCATCCGCCGTCCCTGCGAATCGCGGAACCGTTCTGGCAAGAAGCACCACAGCGCAATGGTGCGTTCGAGTTTGTTCGCCATAAATATCCAGTGGTAGATAACGACACCATCGCTGACAGCCAGCAGGGGTGTGCCCGTCTTGACGATAAAGTCATAACCATTGTGCATTCCACCAATACGGCTGTACCACTGCCGCCAATTACGTGAGGCGAAGGTATTCGGGCCAAAGCCATTGACCTGCATATTGACCAGTTCGTTTTCGGTGCGAATTTCAACGGGCAGGCTGTCGAACGGGTCGGGCAGGCCGAGATGCGCCTGCATGTTCCACAGCGCATGATAGCCATCGGGCAGCACGCGGTCTGGCAGACCATCAATATAGGCATCGATTCCCGTTTTCGTGAGCAGTGTCGAGGGCGCCATTAGCCACGCGGCGACATAGCCCTCTTTGCCGCTGTCGGTGCGAATGTGAATGAACTGCTGCGCGCTGCTGGGCTGCTTCATTTTGTCAACCGCTTCGGCGACATCTTCAAGGATTTCCACCGGTTCGTTGCGATTGAGACTGCCGACAATCGAGCTAGTGGTATTCGCCGCACTGCGTATACGCAAACCCGATGTCGTGGAGACGGCAACGGTCTTGCTCTGCGGCGGAGGTATCTCAATAATGACATCATCGACGGGCGGCGGTGAAACAGGCGGTACGACAGGGGGCGGCGGGGGCGGCGAGACGGGCGGGGATGGGGGTTCTATAATGGGCGTTTGGGATTCAACGAACCACGCCGCGATATAACCTTCAATGCCCCGACTTGTGCGTATTTTGATGAATTGTCCGGCACTGGCGGGCAAGCGCATTTTAGCGATGGCATCTTCGCGCCATTCCAGCACCAGCACTGGTTCTTCGCGTTTGAGTTTATCAATAATTTCACTATCTGTCCCCGCTTCACTGCGAACGCGCAAGTTCGAGACCGTCGCAACGACGACCAGTGGCTCTAAGCTCTTCCCTGTTGGTGCTTCGTCTATGTCAGTTGGCGTCTCTGTGCCGTCTGTTTCTTCCAGCGACGTGTCTACAGGCGGCAACTCGGTATCGTCGTCCTGTGCGCGGATAAACCACGCAGCGACGTAGCCCGTAATGCCATCCTCTGTGTGTATGTGGACGAACTGCCCGACACTCGGCGGTTGCGCCATTTTAATCAACGCATCTTCACGGCCTTCAATGACCGCGACCACATCATCCTCTTTCAGATTGCCCAGAATCGGCGCGGCAGTATTCGGTGCGCTGCGAATACGGAGACCATCCTCCTTGACGACGGCGTAGAGGTCAGCAGTCGCTTCCTTCGCAGCTTCCGTCACAGGTTGTAAGCCATCGCCTGCCACTTCCTCAACCGGGCCGCGCGGCAAAACGGTGATGGGTGTGCGGACTGCCGTTTTCATCAACTTGTTGTAAATGCTGACATAATTCTGGATGATGCTGCGATAGGTCTGGGCGTTGGCGGGGCCGTTGTAAATGCTGGCAAAGGTCAGATAATCGCCTGTTTGCAGGGCTTCAATCGCGCGCGAGGTCGCTGCGGTGCCTTTGACAAAATCAAACAGCGAAAGCACCTGGGCATGAGCGCTCAACGAGAAACGCTCGAACATCTCTTGCACGCTCTCATAGCCAAGACTCTTGTAGTTGAAGCCCATAATCTGTGGCGCGCCCATGCTGATACTTTTCAGAGCGGCGCTGTCATCCAGCGCGCGGGCGAACGTGAGGACATCCCATTCGCGTGATTGGTTGCCATGAAACCCGCGAAATTCACCATCGCCATGGGTACGGAATTGATGACCTTTCCATTCATTCGCGGCGGCGCTGCGATCAAATGCGAAATGACGGTTGAATATTGCCTCGTTATCTTTGCCCCAGAAGCGATAAAACAGGTGATTTTCAAAACGGACAATTAACCGTCCATCTTCACCAAAGGCTTTACCACTGCTCTCAGCGGCGATAACGGCCACCATGCTGCTCACCGGAATGACGAGTAAATCCGCCAACTCTTGCAGCAGTCCGCCATAAGTATTCCACACGCGCGCGGCGACCCCTTCACGTCCAATCAGGTCTTCCTCTGGAATTTGATATTCGGGCACGAGTTGGGCTTCGAGCAGTTCGGTGCGCTCAATCAAATAACCCACAATCGAGGGCTGTTCAACCGTGGGACGGGTGTATTGACTGGCGATGTATCCCTCTTGACCGCCAAATCGCACCTTCATCCAATCGCCCTGTGTCGCCAGCAGTTCCAGCACCGTCCCCTGTTCAACTTTGCCGATGATATTGTATTGGCTGCCGGGGCCAGACCGCACCCGTAAGCTGCTGGTCGTCACCTCAACCCGTTCGACACCGCTGTCTTCGGGTGTTTCGGGGTCGGTATCTTGTAATGTGAGGAAGTCCAGCGCGACATAGCCTTCGCCACCTACAGTGCGGATTTCCACCCAATCTTCGTCTATCTGCCGGACAATCTCAACAATGGTGCCTTCGCGCAGTTTGCCGACAATATCGGCTGAGACAGAGGGCGCGCTGCGGAGGTTCAACAGGCGGGTATTGACAACACCGAATGTATCCATAGGACAACCTCATGTGTACAAGAAAATCAATCAATCTAATCCTGCGGCATCACTTCCACCAAAATTGCTGCCGCGACGCTATAGCCAATCGTGCAGGTATCGCCGTCGATTTCGACAGTCAGCGGGCCATCGAAGGGGTCACGGGCGGTCACCGACACGGGCAAATTCAATTTAAAGCCTCTATCAAGGATGTGTTGCAGCATATCGGCATTGCCCGATTTAAAGCGCCGCACCCGTGCCGGACTTCGCAGCGATAGACTGGTCAGCGGTACTAAGTCACGCGGCGCAATAACCCCATCCTCGGAAGGAATCGGGTCGCCATGCGGGTCAATCGTCGGATTGCCGAGCTTCATGGCAATCGCTTCAATAAATCGGTCAGATACGGCATGTTCCAGATGTTCCGCTTCTTCATGTACCTCTTGCAGGGCATAGCCGAGTTCTTCCATCAGATATAATTCAATCAAACGATGACGGCGCAAGATTTTGAGGGCAATTTCTTCGCCGGTATCGGTGAGCAGGACACCCTGACGTTTTTGATAATCGACCAGTCCCGCTTCGACCATCCGGCGCGCCATATCAGTCACCGATGGCGCTTTCACATTCAGGGCTTCGGCAAGGGCATTGGTCGAGACCCGATCCATCGTTTGCTGTAAGCTGTAGACCGCTTTGAGGAAGTCATCGACAGACTGGGACTGACCAGCCTCGAATTGTTTGGGCATCGAATTCCTCTCATTCATATTCCCCAAATGGATGATAACACAAACCGCCGCTTCGCGCGCAGTCAGGTGTATAAAACGGGGTGAATTTCAGATGTTTGGCAGTTTGTGTAAACTGCAATAAATTACGAAATCTTGCACCGTTTCTGCCTGTTTATCAGGCGAATCTGTACCTAAGCCAGGCTGTTTTATCTGCTTATCGGAGTCATATTATCCACCATGCGCCTGTTCTCCCGGCTGATCAGGCGGTTCTGCACACGCCGGGATTGTGAAAGACACGCCATAAAACATAAAGCATTTTCGCCTGCGTTGTGCTTCTGTACTTTCGTACAGGGAGATGCTACCCATTTTCCCGATGCTGAGGCGAACACCATGAGTCATAATTTATGCGCGGTAAATGCGTTTTTAATGTGTCTGAACAAAATGTGTTTATATGGAAAGAGGATGCGAATGCGTTATCAATTACTGGGCAAAAGTGGCTTACGGGTATCTGAGTTAAGTCTGGGCACAATGACCTTTGGCGAAACATGGGGCTGGGGCGCATCCAAAGAGGTGAGTCAGCAGCAGGTTGACCTGTTCGCCGAAATGGGCGGCAATTTCATAGATACATCCGTCAACTATACCGACGGCACGAGTGAAGAATTTCTCGGCGACATACTCAAGGCTGATCGGGATTACTGGGTGGTGGCGACCAAATACACGCTCACCCAACCCGATTCGACCAACCCCAACAGCGGTGGCAACAGTCGCAAGAATATGCGCCAATCCGTCGAACGCAGTCTGAAGCGCCTGCAAACCGATTATCTCGACATCCTCTATTTGCATATGTGGGACTATATGACCCCTGTTGAAGAGGTCATGCGCGGCCTAGATGATCTGGTGCGTGCGGGCAAAGTCAATTACATTGCCATTTCCGATTCGCCCGCCTATATCGTCGCTGAGGCCAATACCCGCGCCGAACTGATGGGCTGGTCGCGCTTCATCGGTCTGCAAGTGCCGTATTCGCTGCTGGATCGCGCGATTGAACGTGACCTGATTCCAATGGCAAAACACTGGGATATGGCGGTGCTGCCGTGGGGTTTGCTGGAAGCGGGCATTCTGACCGGCAAATTCCTCGATAAAGTCGATGAACCCACGCGCGTCAATCAGGAGAGGTTGAAACTGGGCGAGAAGTCAGTCAACGTTGTCAAAGAAGTCGTGAAAATCGCGGAAGAGGTTGGCAAGTCGCCTGCACAGGTCGCGATTAACTGGGTGCGTCAGCAGAAAAAGGCGCAAATGATACCCATCCTCGGCGCACGCAAACTCGACCAGCTAAAAGACAATCTCGCCTGTCTGGAATGGGAATTGACCGACGAACAGTGGAATCGCCTCGACGAACGCGCCAGTATCGAACTCGGTTTCCCGCATGGATTCCTTGACGGCAATCATTATATCTTCGGCGCGACCTTCGATAGAGTAGACAACCACCGGGTATGAGGTTCTCCTTGACACGAGGGTACGGCACGTCCCCGTACCCTTTTTTATGTCCCGTTATTTCGCCATGCAGTGAGTAGTTCCTGTTCACGGTCTCGTGGAATACCGCGCTGTAACCTGATCGGTAGGGCAGGCGTCGGCTCACCGGGTTGGCGTTTTGCCGTCTGCAACCAATCCCATGTAGCGCGTGCGGTCTCTGCCAATGGGCGCAGTTGCAAACCGGTTGCTTTCGCGCGTGCAATATTCCGCATGAAAAGGCCATCGAACTGGGGCGGAATCCAGTACGGCACGGCATCCACAGGCGGCACACCCTGTTCAACAAGAAAATCATCATCTACCCACACAAAATTGGCGTCACTATCCAATGCCGATTTGATGCCATTCACGAAGTCGCCGAACTGCATGGTGTCACCTGTCAGGTCAACAATGCCTGTTGTGCGCTTTTCGGCTTGCAGCAGCAGCCATTGTGCAATGTCGCGCGCGTCAATAATTTGAATGGGCGCGTCCTGACGACCCGGCGCGAGCACATCGCCGCCTTCGCCAATTCGTCGCACCCAGTAGGGAAAGCGGTTGATATTGTCATATGGCCCGACAATCATGCCCGGACGCGCAATCAGCACCCGTCCCGGTAAAACGTCGTTAAGCACCTGTTCACAGCCCACTTTCAACGGGCCATAATATTGGCTGAGATCTTCCGAGTCTTCATCCATCGTGGCTAGAGGCGTCGATTCATCACCGCCAACAGGAAATTCGGCATAAACCGAGATGCTGGAAATTAAGATGTAGTGTTCAACAGCATCTGCCAGCACTTCGGCAGATTTACGCACCACACGCGGGATATAACCAGACGTATCAATCACCACGTCCCATTGCCCACCGTGTAGGGCGGATAAATCACTGTCTCTATCGCCATGCAGTTCTGTCACATTTGAAAATAGGCCGGGGTCGGTCTTGCCGCGATTGAACAGTGTCACGTCGTGCCCGTGTGCCAGCGCCGTCTCAACTAGATTACGCCCCACGAACGATGTTCCGCCCAGTATCAGCAGTTTCATACGCTTGCCTTTGCAGCTACAACATCAACGTGTCCATCTTACTATACCCGGCGAAACTCGTTTATGCCGAAATTTACACCTGCCGCACTATACGGTCAAATCGCGTCGTTGGAACATGAACACTGTGCGCCTTTCGTCGCGGACTTCCTGCATCAGCTTGTAGAAAGATTGCTGTACCAGCGGGTCGAGACCGTTGGTGGGTTCGTCCAGAATCAATAGTTCGGGTTTGTGCATCAATGCCTGTATCAAACCCAATTTGCGTTTCATGCCGGATGAATAGGCCTTGACCTTGCGCGTCAGATCCAAATCGAAGCGTTCCGCCAGTTCACCCACACAGCCTTCATCCACACCACCACGCAATCCGCCCAGATAACGCACCGTTTCCCAACCATTGAGGTGCGTGTAGAGACCCAATTCGCTGGGCAGGTTGTAGAAGTGTTTCTAGCCCCCCAAATATTGGGGGTTCGGTACAGGAATAAAAAACTGCCGGACATAAAGCTGCTCCGGCAGGGCAATACTACGGTGATTGCAGGTAACTACGGCTCCCAGTAGCGTTCGCCAAAGACGCTGACCATTAATTCGGTGATGCGTTCACGATCCGGGATATAGACGCGCGGGCCGCCGGGAATGCGATAGTCGATGATGTATTCGTTATCGACGCCACCTGTGTGGATGCTTTCCAGCGGGATGTCGATCAAGTATTGGGCGATGAACAGTATTTCTTGCAATGTCAAATCGGTGACGACATGCCCATCCAACTCTTCGATCAGCGTGGGCGCTTGTGTTAGTAAACGGGGAACAGCCCCGCCATTGATAATGCGGTCACGAATTGCCATGACGACCTGCATTTGCCGTTCGCCCCGATAAAAATCGTTGTCGCTGTGCCGGGTGCGAACATAGCGCAGCGCATCATAACCATCGAGCACATGCCGTCCCGCGGATAGGAACAGGGGGTCGAAGCCAAAATCCATATCGGGGAATTCATCGTCGCGAATCGTATAGGGAACGTCAATCTCAATGCCGCCTATCGTATCGACAATGGTGATGAAGGCGTCAAAGTCGAACAGGATGAAGGCGTCGATATAGATGCCGAGATTGTATTGAATCGTATCCATCACCAGATAGGGGCCATAACCCTCTTGAATATCCTCGCCTGTGCCGAGCAATGTGTTGACGCGCTCTAAATCGCCCGAACCTTCACGCGGTAGATGCAAATCACGGGGTAGACGCAAAATCCCGACTTCGTTCGTATGCGGATTGATACTCACGACCATGATGACATCGCTCAAATAGCGCAAACCGTGCTGCCCACCGGGGCGACGGTCTATGCCGAGTACGAGGACGGTGAATCGCGTTGAGCCATCCCATTGTGGGCGTCCCGGCGGGGTATCCTGTGCGCTTGTGGTCGCGATGGTGGGACTGATGAGCACGACCAGTAAAATCCAGATGAAAATCGCTTTCCGTAACATGATGTATTGACCTGTATCCATGTGTGTTAATGTGGATGATGCTTTGTTTACAGCCTAGCATAAAATTATTGGGATTGCCTGACTATTGTCTGACTTCTGTGCTCTGAAAACAACTGTTGCCCTACGCACTGTTTACAAGTCTTTGCACTATATTACGAATGTGCTGGCTGACTGGATTTATGTGATAGGTGCAATCGGTGAGTCGTTCACTTTTTGGCTTGTCTTTAGGCGATATGTTATGCTTGATGTCCACATCAAATCCTGCATCATGCCCAAAAATTGTATATCCAATTCTAGTGACAGGGAGATTGAGTATGTGCTCACCACACGTTGCACGAGTCGTCCGCGAACGGATTCAAAAAGAGGGGCGTCCGGCTGCCTCTAGCCGACGGAATTTCCTAAAATTAGGTGGTGCGGCATTGGGGGCCGTTGCCCTCGGTGGATTGATGCCGAATCGGGTTGCGCG
>CAZTLI010000088.1:0-14629 GCA_964614375.1 uncultured Anaerolineaceae bacterium | reverse complement strand
ACCTGTAATATCACCATATCTGCCAGCGACACCTCTGCCCTCATCACAGCCATTTCTGACGCCAATGGTACACCGGAGGCAGATACGATCTGCCTAACAAACAGCACATATACCTTCACCACCCATAACAACACCAGCAATGGCCCCAATGCGCTACCTGCCATCACCTCTGACATCACCATCATTGGCAATGGCGCAACCCTTGCCCGTAGCGGCTCGAATAACTTCCGCTTCTTCATGGTCGAATCCACTGGCACACTGACACTGGAAGACCTGACCCTCACCAATGGCAATCCAAGTTGGGCAACCTGTTCATGATTTTAGAAATATCGGCTTTTTGGCATACGATGGGGAGCTGCATAATGCAATGCAACCTCAAATTGTACAAGGTGGGAGTTGGCTAACAGGACAAGGACTTGATGTCCCCTCAAGGTGGGGAAATATGGTTATTACCACTGGTCAGACAAGTTATCCTTTTGTCAGTGGAGAACACGTCGTGACGTTGATAGTCCATGTCATTGTGGGCGGCGGTCTGGATTACAATGAGCACATAAATGGCACTGTAAGATGTACATATATCGCGGTAATAAGTACCTTAGATGATGCAGCGGATATTTCGCTAAGCACTTGCCCAGCACAATGATTGGAAAACCATCATGACTATAATGTTGCTTATCAACTCGATGTCTCGTCGGCTGATATTTTACGCGACAATTCTATTGCTGTTTGGTTCAGCTCTAGGGCAAGAACAATCTGATGGGAAAGTCGTATTTGTATGGGGAGACCTTGGAATCCATATAATGGAATTTGAGGGGAATGACCAACCCCAATTTGTTGTTAATCAGGGTATTCATCCTGTATGGTCGCCGGATGGTACCCAAATTGTTTTCGTCAATTCTCAAAATGGGAGTCTCGACATCTATACGGTAAATACCGATGGAAGTGAACTAACACAACTTACGGTCAATAGTGCCAACAATTTTGCTCCAGAATGGTCGCCAGACGGTAGCCAGATAGCATTCTTTTCGGATCGCGATGGGAACGCAGAAATCTATCTGATGAACACCGATGGGACAGGTCAAATTAACATTACTAATCATTCGGCTCATGATATGTATCCCACATGGTCACCAGATGGAACACAAATTGCATTTATGAGTAATCGTGATGGCGACTTTGAAATTTTTACGGTGAACTTAGACGGTACTAACCTTAGTCAAATTACTTCCAACACCAATTTCGATAGATATCCAGAATGGTCGCCGGATGGCAGCCAAATTGCATTTGCTTCAATCGTTGGTGATGAATATGCTCAAATCTATATCATCCCTGTATCAGGCGGTATTCCAACACAAATTACTGAGTCACTTGTAGATTTTGGGGATTTTCAGTGGAATAGCAATTCAACATCCATTATCTACTTATATCAAAATAGGTTAGTGTCTCAACCAATTGACGGATCACCTTCACAAATCCTTTTTCAATTACCTGCCTCAGATTTTATTGGAATAGCCAATTTCGACTTATTCCAACCGGCAGCATGTCCTCCTGGAAGCGTAGATATTTCAGCCAGCGACACCACCGCACTCATCACCGCTATCACAGACGCCAATGGCACGCCGGAAGCGGATACGATTTGCCTGACAAACAGCGCCTATACCTTCACCACCCATCACAACACCAGCAACGGCCCCAATGCGCTGCCTGCCATCACCTCCGACATCACCATCATCGGCAATGGGGCAACGCTTGCACGCAGCGGCTCAAATAACTTCCGCTTCTTCATGGTCGAGTCCACTGGCACACTGACGCTGGAAGACGTGACCCTCACCAATGGCAATCCCGGCAGCGGTTATCGCGGCGGCAATATCCGCACGCACGGCACACTCACCCTGAATGGTGTTGTACTCAGTTATGGTAACTCCGCGTATGGCGGTGGACTATATGCCACCAGTGGTGGGTCAGTCACTGTCGAGGACAGCACCATCACGGCTAACACAGGCACAAATGGCGGTGGGGCATATATCGACAGCGGCACGGCAGATTTCACCGATACCGCTATCACTTACAACACCGGCAGCAGCGGTGCGGGTATCTTCACCAACACTGGCACAACGGTGACCCTGCACAATATTACGATTGCATACAACACCGCCAGTGGTTGGGGCGGGGGCATCCACAATCGGGGTGTACTCATGGTATCGGCTGCCGAAGGCGAAACCAACAGCAGTATCTCCAATAACACGGGTAGTAATGGGGCGGGTATTTCCAATAATGGCGGGTCAGCGACCTTCATCTACACCAACATTGATGGCAATACATCAACTGGTTCACTTGGTGGTGGGTTGCATATCCCATCGGGTACGGTCACCATCGGTGTGCTAACGAACGTCCGCTTCAACTCCTCCGTTACCAGCGGTGGAGGTATCTGGAATGCGGGTAATCTGACCATCACCAACAGCACGGTGTCGAATAACTCTTCTTCCCATGCGGCGGGTCTGGACAACGAAGGCACGCTGGCGATAGATTTCTCGGTGTTTGATAGCAATACCTTGACCAGCTCTGGTTTTGGTGGGGCGATGGAACTCAATAGTTCACAGTCGATGTCCATCTTTGTCACGACCATCAGTAACAATGAGGGACGCAATGGGGCAGGGATTTACTTGCTCAATGGCACGGTTGACATCAGTAGCAGCGACTTCACCAGCAACGATGGTGTCAATGGTGTCGGTCTGTTCATCGCCAGTGGAGGCACGGCAACCGTATCCAATTCCACTTTCAATGGCAACACGGGTGATGATCTGGGTGGTGGTATCCTGAGTGCGGGTTCGCTGACCGTCACCAACACCGTCTTCACTGCTAACAGTGCTGGAATCCGGGGCGGGGCGATCTACACCAGCGCCGGAACAGCCTCAATTACCAACAGCAGTTGCATCTACAGCAACACCTCACCCGATACGACGGGTATTTATGGTCATGCGGCTGGTGTGACCGCGACAGGCAACTGGTGGGGTGCAGCCAATGGACCCGGTGGAGCAGGGCCGGGTAGTGGCGATGAGGTCAATGGCAATGTCAACTATTCCAGTTTCTTGACCGCCTCACCGGGTTGTTGACGATCATAACCCTATGAAACATCAAGCCCGCTGGATATTCCGGCGGGTTTTTGGCGTAAAGAAAAGGAGGGTTTATCCTACAATCATAGCCACTGAACAGCGTTGATGTTTTTGAGCAAAATACAGGCAAGTTATTCAGTAAAATAATCTAATTGAGGGGTGAAAGCCAAATGGGATGATGTAGAATGAAGAACATGGCTAAAAGGAAATTTCACCTCAACGAAAAAGAAAAGAACACCTTTCGGCAACGGGAAACAGCGAGCGATGCTACCAGCGAGATGAAGCGCCTGCAAGCGGTGCGCTTGTATGGCAGCGGCAGAGGCGTGGTCGACAGCATGGACGTGACGGGCTGTACAGAAAGCAGCCTGCGCCGATGGGTGCAGCAGTACCGTGAGCAAGGACTGAGCGGATTGCGAACCGATTATAGTGCCCGCGCGCAAAACTCGCGCAAGTTAAGCGAGGCCCAGTGCGCTGATGTGCAGCAACGGTTGCACCACTATCGCCCGGATCAAATCCTTGCTCCCGACATGCGTATCGAGGCGGGACAGTTCTGGACAGTGAGCGATCTGGCAATCGCTGTTGAACAATGGTATGGCGTCGTCTACCAAGATCGTGGCTCGTATCGCAATTTGCTGCATCGGTGCGGCTTCAGCTATCAGAAGGCGGAGCAGGTGTACAAATCGCGTCCGAGTGAGGCGGAGATCGCCAATTTTGAAGCAGAACTGGAAAAAAAGTGACTGATTTCCGGCAAGATCATCCTGATGGGGTCATTTTGGCATTAGATCAGATGAGTGCCTATTTACAGACCAGTCTCACACGGGTGTGGTCACCCATCGGTCAGACCCCGTTTGTCTGGGTGACACCGCAGCGTGATCACGTCCACTTCTATGGCGCTTTGAATGTCTTGAGCGGACAAGAGGTTGCCCTGTCACTGCCGCGACTGGATAGCGAGAACACGGTTCATTTTCTTGAGCACATTGTCCAGTGTTTTCCCGGACGCGCCATTCTCTTGCTGTGGGATCGTGCGCCTTGGCACAAAGGCAAAGCACGACAGTTTATCGAAACGCATCAACACCTCGATATGATCTATTTCCCGCCCGGATGCCCAGACCTAAATCCGCAAGAGCATGTTTGGAAGCAAACCCGTGATGCTGTCGGACATCTATGGGACTATCGGCATATGAGTGATCTGAGGCAGGCCTTCCAGTCACATCTGGATAACACATTCTTTCATTTCGATTGGATTGACAAATATCTACCAAGCCTATTATGTCAATCCGTTTTCACTTGACCATAAGTCAAGAAATGAAATCAACAGGCGAGTTTCACGATGTTAGTTGTCGTCTATAGAACCCCGCCCACCGGGAAGATAGCGATAGAGCGTGGAAGGGGAGACATCTAATCGTTTTGCCACTTCTTCAACGGTGATTTCTGGATCACGAAGTAGTGCGCGTGCAGCAGCTAAATCATCATCAGAGAGTTTCGATGGGCGACCACCCACACGTCCTCTTGCGCGGGCTGCCGCTAATCCCGCTCTTGTCCGCTCCTGAATTATCGAACGCTCAAACTCAGCCAATGCACCAAAAATGTGAAATACTAGGCGTCCACCGGATGTGGTGGTGTCAATCGCTTCGGTGATCGAGCGAAAGCCAATTTCGCGTTTCTCTAGCATATCTACCGTTTCAATGAGCTGTCGCAAAGATCGTGCTAGCCAATCCAATTTCCAGACTACAAGCGTGTCCCCAGAGCGCATAAACGCCAATGCCGCTTTGAGCTGCGGGCGATCCCGGTGTGCGCCGGAGGCTTTTTCCGTAAATACCTTTTCACAACCCACTTTGGTCAGGGCATCATGTTGTAATACCAATACGGTACGAGAAGTGCGTGTTAGGTGTCAGGCAGTTGTTGGAAATTGTCGCGTATCCATTGCCAGCCAATGAGTGATCTGAGTTGGTGCTTATCGGCGTTCAGCTTGCGTAAGCTCTGGTCAATCGCCTGCCGCTTGTGGGCCAATGACGCATAGACCGTGCCTTCAATCTCAGCGCGCAGGTACTCAAAAATGCGCGCAGGTGGGTTCAATTCGGGTGAATAGGGCGGCAGTGAGATGCAGGCAAAGCCTAATGCGCGCATGCGCTGACCACGATGCGCCGAAGCACCATCCCACACCACCGCATCCGGTTGCCATTGGCTGAAAATCGGCACAAGCTGATCTTGATTCATACGTCCCGCCCACTGCCACGTCAATTCGTTACCCACCACATCCACCGCCAACACCAGATACTGCCAAGCAAACTCAATCTGCACTTTCTGGATGATTTTGACCCCTTTGCGTCCCCAGCGTCGGCGCGCCTGTCCCCACAACCCGAAACGCATCTCATCGCAGTGCAGGCTGCGCTGGTTTTGGGTCACCCCCGCTGCTGCCAATTGCTCGGCTAAGCCCCTTTTTTCCAGTGCTCCTGGCGCTGGACATCCGCTTTGCTCGATTGGGGACGCGGTACTTTGGGGGCACACTCATGCCGGTACAGCAAATCGTGCATCCCTTTGTAAGTGTAATTTACCCCCCAACGCGCCTGCACCCATTCCACCGCATCCCACACCGTTCGAAACGCCCCCAACTGCACTTTGGCAAACAACGCCCGCTGTTGGATCGCGGTCAGGTAAGCGCCGTGTGCCCCACTGCTGCCGTGCCCACGCACGCGCCGCAACACCTCATCCAGCCCACCGTGTCGATACCAACTCAGCCAATTCTGCACCGTGCGGTACGATACGCTCAGTAGTTGCGCTACCTCGTCGATCCGCCTACCCTGGCGCAGATGCCATAACGCCAGCAACCGGGTTCGTCTCTCGACCTGCTTTTCCTCTTTATAGCGGGCTTCCAGTTCATCTGCGCTTTCCGCCCATGCCATCTTGAGCCTCTTGACCATTGTTTTTGGTTCTATTCTAACACGCAGTTATTCCCCCGAATTGGTATAATTCTGGATTTTGATCTTGCGTGGATACCCGCGCGTAGCCGATGTGAACTTGCCCGAAAAAGTGGAGGGTGGTGCGTTCACCGATTTGACCGATGTCTGTGAACGGACGCGGTTGCCGATACGCTTGATCGAAAATCTCATTCAGGCGGGGGCGCTGGATGACTGGGGCATGTCCCGTCGCGACCTCATCTGGCAGTTGGGCACGGTGTGTTATGAAACCGATGTACTCGACCTCGACCTGCCCGATGATGATGTGGATTTGCCTGATTTGACGCGGATGGAGCAGTTGGACATGGAGTATCGGGCATTGGGACTATCTACCGGACAGCACATCATGACTTATTACCGCGAGTGGCTGGATGCTCACGACATCCTCAGCAGGGAAGGGTTAACTCACGCGCAGCATGGGCGAGGTGTCCGCGTGGCGGGACTGGTCATCATCCGGCAAGCGCCGCCGACAGCGAAGGGGTATCAGTTTTTGACATTGAAAGATGAAGAGGGCTTCATCAATATCATCCTCCGACCCCGCATCTACGAACGCTACAAACACCTCCTCCGCAGCACGGCCTTGCTCATCGTCAATGGGCAGGTGCAGATTGAGCAGTCCGTAGTCAATGTGATTGCGGGCGATTTTTATGCGCTCAATGCGGTTCTGCAACGATAACCACGTCGAAATAGAAAAAACTGCACAACCATCTTAAACAAACAGGCTGTGCAGTTTTCTGGGAGTAATTCCCGCCTTAATCTTCGGAATTGGATGACTGGTCTAGCCCATCACAATCTTGGTCAATTGTATCGTCTAGGACTTCAGGTGCTCCGGGGTAGATAGTTGGTTCATTGTCATTGCAGTCATCGACTTCCGCATAGTAGCCATCGCCATCCGCATCAGTGAAGCCTTCGTCTACCTGACTGTTGCAGTTGTCGTCAATGCCATTAGGTTGTTCAATCGCTGTCAGATTAACACCGCTATTGCTATCGTTGCAATCATCAATTTCAGCATAATAACCATCTCCATCAGCGTCCGTAAAACCTTCATCAACCTGACTATTGCAATTGTCATCCATACCGTTGGGCAGCTCAGATGCACCGGGGTGAATTGCATTATTACTGTCATTACAGTCGTCCACTTCAGCATAGTAGCCATCACCATCCGCATCGGTGAAGCCTTCGTCTACCTGACTGTTACAGTTATCGTCGATATGATTTGGCTGTTCGGGTGCGTTGGGATAGATAGCCGCATTGGTATCATTACAATCAGACAACACACCAAAACCGTCACGATCAGAATCTGGTTCAGGACCAAGATTAAAATTGACAGTTAACGTTTCGCACACCCACTCCACACGCTGATAGATAGACACCGTTAGCGTGTAATTGCCAGCAGGCCATGTGTCCGTATTCCAGATGTTGCGCTGCCCTAACCACAACCAATGGGGATTGTGATCTCTATAAATATGTGCCCGTGGTCCTGTGAGATTGAATTCCACAAAGAGAGGCCAATCACCGTTATGCAAGCGAGCTTCAATATCCACGATACCCGTGTAATATTGCCCCTCAGTGACTCCTTCGATAGTCATTCGCCCGACGGTACAGGTGTTGGGTGGCAAGTTGCACCACGCATCCACATTGATATGGTCGAAGGCTAACAATCGTTCCCCATAACCTTGCTGATTCTGTGGGAACACCGGAATAACCTGACCGTAGATGAGGTCGATTTGTGCAGCGCAGGTTGGGACAGACACCGTAACCGTCGTGGTTTGTCCCGGTTCAACCACAATCTCTGTCGAACTATATAACTGTTGTGTCGATAGGAACTGATCATCCACCTTTAGATAGGCCGCTAAGTTGATTTCATAGGCACAGACTGACGACACATTCGTCACTTCCGCCGTCATCGTCGTCGAACCAAAGGTGAATGGGAACAGCGTGCCAGTCAAATCCGCTTCAGGATTTGGTGAGTCGCAGGTTGTTGGCACCACTGTCTCATGACTATAGTTACTTACGCGATCACGACCACCACTGGATGGGGCAAGGGTCACCGTCCGAACGCGGAAGTAATAGGTCGTATTCGGTTCTAATCCGTCTACGAGATAACTAGAGACAAATTTGTCGGTTGTACGCCCATG
The DNA here is from genome assembly GCA_964614375.1 of uncultured Anaerolineaceae bacterium. Lineage (GTDB taxonomy): Bacteria > Chloroflexota > Anaerolineae > Aggregatilineales > Phototrophicaceae > CAZTLI01. The sequence continues at coordinate 6,421 of CAZTLI010000088.1, read as the reverse complement.
CACGGTATAGGGGCCGCCCGGCGTTAGCGAATACTCGATTTCGTAGTAACCCTGTCCTGCTGTAAAGGGGATGGGTGTCCAGAACACCTCGACACTTGTGCCCGAACGATAGATTGCGTCCACAGGGTAGGGGGCGGCAGTTTGCGTGGCTTGCCAATGGGCATCGCGTGCATTGATGAAACTCAAAATCGTGCTATCCAACGTAAACACCATGTTGAACCCTAGATGGAGTTCGAGCAATTGGGTGAGGTTGATAATCGTCGCTGGAATATCGCCCACTAGATAGTTATAGGACAGATTGAGACGATGAATGTGAATTAATCCACCGATTTGAGGCGGGATGATGCCCTGTAAATTATTGTTCGGCAAGTCAAGCGCAACCACATGCCCATTTTCACACACCACACCGAACCAATTGCAAGCGGTGGTCGTCACCAACCAGTTGAAGTTGCGCGTCCAATTCGGGCCGTTGGTGCTGTAGTAGATGGCTTCCAGCGCATGACATTCCTGCAAAGGAATATCGGTAACCGATTCGCATCCGGTGAATACCAATCCATGTTGGACAGTCAGTTCAATCACACCACCTGTACCATCCTTATCCCAGACCACGATAAAGTAGGGTGCGTCAAGTGGGGTTTCGAAATCGACCAGTGCATACTGTGCATTGGTGTTTGCTTGTCCACTCACACCACCTTGAACAGGTTGGACAGTATCACTACAGCCAAGTTCATCATAGCCATCACCCGCTGGCTGATAAGTGACAACAATTACATTGGTTTGTGTTTCATCGACAATGACACGTACCACGTCCCCGCCGCCACTACCGCTGAAAACGATATGGCTGCGTCCACTCACATCCACATCGGAACAACTCGGCGGCGGTGTATCAGGATGGTGCGGTGCAAGACTAATGTCGATCAAAATGACATAAGTCAATTCTTCAATGGGAATTGGATTTTCAAAGCTGTTGGTGCTCAAATCCACGGGCTGCGTTGCAAACTCGATGACATTGCTATTGGCACTCCACAGATCATTCTTCTGGTCACCATTGGCGGGTACAAACGTCCTAACCACACAACGGTAGAAGTTTCCACTAAACAATTCACCAATTCGCAGTGTCGCAGGTAGCGATTGATGTGGAAGTTGTCCTAGGTCGAAGTAGGTTGTGTTTTGTCCAAATTGACACAGAACTTCATAGCTCGTACCAGCGGGGTGATAATTGACATCATCCCAAGTGATATCGGCTGAATTGAATGTAGTATTAATCAGTTGAATTGTAGCAGGCGGTGCAACCTGTGTATTATGCCAATCGGGGTCAAAGACATCGAGTTGGGATGGGCCAGTGAGGTTGAAGCGGTTATAACTTGCTTCAACTGTTGTGATATTGGGTAGGTTGAAGATGGTTTCGGGGAAATTGCCGCCAAAGCCATTATAGGCCACATTGATATCTACCAAATTATTCATGCCACCCATCGCGGGCAGTTGCCCGTCAAACAGATTGCGGTCTAGCCATAACACCTGCAATGTCCCCAGATTGCCTATGGTTGCTGGCAGTTCGCCTTCAAACACATTATCAGACAGCCACAGATGGGTAATCGTCGGCATATTGCCAAGCGCATTCGGCAACACACCGCCGAATTGATTCCCGCGCAAATCAAGTCTACGCAGACTCGGCATCGAGAAGACGGAAACCGGGATATGTCCGCTGAGATTGTTCTGCGCGAGATTCCACTCAACGAGGCTGAACAATTGCCCATAATTCGCCGGAATGCCGCCTGTGAGTGCGTTGTCGCTCAGGTCAAGTATCTGTACATGGGTCACACCGACCAGTTCCGCAGGCAATGTTCCCGCTAGACCGTTGTTTGGTAGGTGAACTTCAGTCACATGACCATTGACACAGGTCACGCCAAACCACTGACACGGGTCAATATCGACTAACCAACCCTCGCTCGATGTCCATTCTGCGCCATTGGTGCTGTAGTAGAGTGCGCGTAAGCTATTGCATTCTGTCGTTGGAATGGTCGTCACTGCCCCACATACTTCTGTTGAAAACTGCCAGACATCGCCCGTGGTCGTCGCGCCTAACTCATCTTCAGCATCAATGCGCCAATAAATAGTTCTAGCATTTACGGCGTTATAGGTATAGCTATTTCCATCAACTTCATCACTTGGAATAGGGCTTAGATCATTGGGGGATGTTCCCACTAGAAGCTTATAGACCACAGTATCTCCGTCAGGTTCTAAGTTGGGTGTCCAGCTTAAAATCCCTTCAAAAGGCTGATCTATCGCACCATCTATCGGTGTTGGATTTGTTGCAGGTGCGGGTTGTTGATTTACCGTAAAGTCGATTTCGAGTCGTGGTGCCATATCAGGAGCGCATACGTGATCTGGCGTACTAGGCTCACTAGAGCAAATAACCACTCCAGGAAGAGTATCATTATCGTTTTGTAAAATGATACCGTGATTAGGCTCACGAAGCGCATCAATCAATGTCAAATTTGTAATCTCGAAAGTTCGTCTTACAGGTTCTGGGCCTTGAACGCCAACAATGAAGAATTCAAAGAATGTGGTGCTATAAATAGTAGAACTTGGTGCAGGAGCATTATCACGATTTGTTCCTTCGTTCCAATCACCAGTCGCAAGCCTTAAATGAATAGGTTGGTGTCCAGCATTCGTGCCGTAGTGCCAAACATATAATCGTGCTCCTGTTATGATGGATGTATCGGGAATTGGAAGCGTGCCGAAATGAATCAGGACACGACTATTACCAAAAACCTCTCCACCAATTGTATGATCGGTGTAAGTTCCAATAAACATCCCAGAACGATCTCCAAAGGTTGTAGTCGTTGATGTAAACACATCCTGAGTTGGTGTGAAACCATCTTCGGAGCGTGTACGACGAGTCGTTTCATTTACCAGTAGCTGAACTACATTGCTAAATTCACTGTAAAGTTCGTTGCTATTATGTTCATGAGGAGGTGTATATGAAAGCACTTGGCAATTGTATGTGGCTTCAGAGATGTTTAGTTCCCCATGATCCTCAAACATTCGTATAGATGTTTGAGTTTTATCGTCCGTTAGTAGTGTTTGCGTATCTGAAATATTGCTATTTGAAGTTGTAACATCGAATTGACATTGTATTTCATAATGTCCTCCATCCTGCTGATATAGAGCAGGTGACCAGTTTACCTGAATACCGCCATCTTCGTGTTCTGTTACTGTCACTGCTAATGGAGGTGCGGTTTGTGTTTGTCCCCAATCTGCGTCATTAAGCCTTAGAAATTCATTAACTTGACCGTCGAATGAAGTTAAAGCATTGTACGCGATCTCAAAATGAGACATACGCCCCATGCTTGATATTGCGAGTGGTAATTCACCAGTCAATCTATTACCAGAAAGGTCTAAAGATGTCAGATATGGCAAATTTGCCACCGCTGCGGGGAAACTACCTATTAGTCCGTTATTTTGCAACCACAATCCGGTTACATGCCCGCTGGCGCAATTCACATTTTGCCATTGACAGGGGTCAGCAGCTTGCAACCAATGTTCTTCTCTTATCCAGTGATCGTCAACGGTACTGTTATAGATGGAGAGCAGCGCATCACACTCGGTCACCGGGATGGTGGTCACATTGTCACAATCGAACGTCGTGCCCAGCGCCACCTGAACAGCGGCTTCGGCATTAATCAATGGTATCAAGTATGAATTGCTACCTGTATCAACTGTAGGTGTACCTGAATTACGCAGAATGGTGCGGATTTGCGATGGAATCAGATAGGGATTGGCTTCGAGCATCAACGCCGCTGTGCCCGCTGCCATTGGAGAGGCCTGTGATGTACCAGAGAACTCGGTAACTCCACCACCCAATGCGCTGCTTGTGATGACTGCACCCGGAGCGGCGATGTCGGTTAATGGGCCTCTGTTTGCAAAGCAAGCGATCATGTTTGTGGTGGTGTCGGTATCAAAACACGCGGGCCAGGTGCCGCCCAATAGGGCATTATAGTTAGTCTGCTCCTCATTTGCGTCAAGCGGTTGATAATCAGATCCCTCATCATAGGTCGCTGTTACAGCAATGACGTTCGATAGGCAGGCAGGCGCAGTAACATGCAAGACTTTGCCCTGATTACCCGTTGAGGCAAAGACGCTAATCCCCATTTCATTAAGGCGCTGCACAGCTTCCCATGCCGTTGGATAAACCTGATCACAGGAGGCGGCGAACTGTGTACTCGTACCTAAACTGAGGTTGATGATATTCACTTGCAGAGAATCGTTGTTGGCGATGATGTAGTTCAGTCCCATCAGCCAATCGTCATATCGTCCGCCACCGTTGGCATCGAGCACACGGATTGCGACAATTTGTGCATCAGGCGCGATGCCGGTGGGTGAGGTGATGATGCCTGCGACATGCGTCCCGTGACCATTCTCATCCTCTGCGCTGGAACCAACACAGGCATTCTCCGTAAAGCATTGTTCCGCGACAATCGAATCGCTCAAATCGGGATGATCGGTGTCTACGCCTGTGTCAATTACGGCTATAGTAATCCCTTGGCCTCTATAGCCCAGTTGATGAACAGCACCAGAACCAATTGCATCACCAGCTTGACTTGTCTGAATCGTCATTTCACTGTTTAGATGCACGGTCAAAACCGCTGGATTTGCTTCGAGCAGTTCGGCATGTTGTCGATTGATTCGACCTGAAATTGCCGCGACATGACTGTACTGGTAGCGCATGGCAAATGTGCCCGTCGCATTTAGTTGCGCGACGATGGGTGCTTGTACCTGTGCAATCACATTGGCGCGCTGAGCATTGACAGTCTGCGCGGTGATAGGGGCATGAAGGTTGATAACGACATTAGCAGTGCCAAAGGCATCAATAGCGTCAATTACTTCCTGCTGGATACGTGTGAATCGAGTTGGTGGTGTGGCCTCCACTACTGGCGGAACGGGGGTAGGGGAGGGTGTCGTGTTACCACTAAACCGAACAATTTGCCCGGTGATTTGCAATGAACCACCGCGTCCCATCTCGACGGCTGCCACGCCACTGACAAATGGCGCAGCGAACGATGTTCCCGAAACCATCATATAGTCGTTATTGTTGGATGTGGTATGAATGTCTTCACCGGGCGCCCACAGGTCAATTTGACTGCTTTGGCTGCTGAATCCGCTGCGTTGACTGCTGCTATTGACCGAGCCTACGGCAACTATATCAGGATAGGCAGCGGGATAGAGCAGTTGGTTTGAAGCGGTGTTCCCTGCCGCCGCGACAATAAGGACACCGCGTTCATGGGCATAGTCAACTGCCGCTTGCAATAGGGCAGACTCATAATACCCACCAAAGCTGAGGTTGATAATTTGCGCGCCGTTATCGACAGCATAGACAATGCCCAATGCCGCATCCGAGTACGTGCCAATGCCTTCGTTGTCCAACACACGAATGGGCATAATCACGACATTAGGTGCAACACCGGCGATACCAATGCCATTGTCGATATGCGCGCCGATGATTCCAGCGACCATACAACCATGCCCGAAATCGTCTGCAATCGTTGTTTGTATTTGGGTAAATACAGCGCCCTGAGTGAATTGACCTTGCATGTCGGGATGATTGGCACAACTGCCACTATCTATGACCGCGACTGTGACCTGTTCTAAATCATCCGGCAATGATGACCAGGCAGTAGGCGCACCAATGACAGTCAATCCCCATTGTGCAGCATAATATTCATCCGATGTGGGGACATTGACTGCTGTGACGCCGACATAATAATTGGCCTCACTCGTAAGGACGCTGGCATCAGGTGGCAGTGGCTGACTAGCAATGTCGGCTGATACCTGTAAGACAACGGCATCAAGTGCGGGAATGTCACGGATTACTGCGCCGCCAAGTCGATCTATATAATCTTGGCGTTGCTGAGGTGTTGCATTGGCGGTGAACCGTACCAATACCTGCTCAGGTACAGGGTCTGCCGGAATTGTATCAATTGTTCGACGAGCCACATTTTGGGATACCTCACTCGACCCGGTGCCCATAGTCAATGTGTTAGTTGTCATATCAGGTTGATTGGAACTGACCGCTGCCTGTGGAATGGGTGTGGCAGAGTGTTCCACAGTATCTAATACGTGACCACCTGACCCCTGCGCGAGACTCGCCGCTGTCGGCAAGACGAGATTCTCATCGGACGACGGTGCGATACCGGATAAAAGCAGTGTAACTGCCAGAAATACACTTGTGAGCATAACAAATAATATTCTGAGTATGATGCGCTCAGTTTGTTTCATTTTATATTTCCCCTTCCATTACAGAATTTCAAGAATCCATAAGCAATTCCCTCTTACTCAAGTGTAATTAATTGAACTTGCAAGCAACAATACCTTCGCCAAAATAATGTCTAGCTGAAATGGGTATTCTCAGTAAAGTAGT
>CAZTLI010000087.1:0-14656 GCA_964614375.1 uncultured Anaerolineaceae bacterium | reverse complement strand
AGCTTGTCATTATCGAAAATTGCGGTCACCAACCGATGTTTGAGGCGTGGGAACAATATCACAAGGTGTTGAAGGACTTTCTATCGTCTCAGTGACCTATCACATCCAGGATCGCTTCAGCAGCGCGCTGTGGGCCACCCAGCGATGCCATTTCATGGGCGAGGTCAATGGCTGTTTGTTGTACTTTATCGTCGTTAGATAGTGCCCGCGTCCCTTCCCACAACAGACCCTGCTTGACATCATGCGCCGTGAGATTGAGACCGACTTTGGCCTGTGCGACCCGGCGTGCCTGTACGCGCTGGTCAGCGGCATGAGGGACCACAATTTGCGGAATACCATGCACAACTGCGGCATGAGTCGTGCCCATTCCCCCATGATGCAGCATCAGTTTTGTACGTGGCAGGACATGCTCAAATGGCACAAAATTGAGCAATCGTGACCCGCGAGGCAATGAACGAATGAGCGCCTGTTTCTGTTCAGGCGGAAATGGATTCCAGCCAATCACGACCACAGGAATATACCCCGCGCGCGCCAACGCCTGTGCCCCCCAGCTATAGAAACCCGGATCACCAGTGAACACCGTTCCCAGTGTGACTATTCCAAGCGCCTTATCATCAGGAATCTCGGTAAGCCATTCCGGTGGATTGTCGTCCGGCTGTGCGGGTTGCCCGCCAACGAAGATATTCTGTAGCAGCAACGTGTCCGCTTCTGCCTGATACCAGTCGCGCGTGAAATAGCAAATGTGCAAATGTGGACTCAAGACAGACGGCGTTGGCCCTTTAGCAAAATTTCGACCTTCCAGGCCGAATCGCGCACACAGCCGGTCAATCCGCTGGCGACTATCTGAACTGAGGGTCTTTTGTACGGGGAACAAGAGCTGGTCGTTCAGGTCATCCTGTGCAGGCCATCCGCCCACAATCATGGGCACGTCGAGTTTTTCCGCTGCTAATGCGGCGCCACTCAAAAACGGGTCAATGACAAAAGCATCCGGTTTACCGATTGTCTCTGCTAATTCCTCAATGGCTTCGACAGCTTCACCCACAAGGTCTTCAGTCAACCATGTATCTAAGGCGCGTTTGTAGCGCAGCGTCACGGCATCCTGTGGTGGCATAGATGTAAAATCCGGCGGCGGTGGCGGAGGCCATAACCAGCCTGTCTCACGAATTGCAGCAAATGACAGCCCTTTTTGCTGAACAGCTCCAGCGAGGCGTTCTTCACTCACCCATGTGACTTGATGCCCCTGTTTGTCCAAAACCTGCGCGGTTTTCAGTAAACCACCCCAATCCGTGTGACTATAGAGTGGTGCGGATAGAAACCAGATATTGGCCATAGTGAATCGTATCCTTGTCGTCTAGCTTCTGCTCTGTCTTAACTGTAGTGTGCTCGTAAGTATCATACCGTGACAAATGTTGGCTTTGGTGTGTCAATCGTGGAATCTTTTTAGCTCATTGGCAATATGTGAAAAGTGTAATAATTATCGCAATTATCTTCTGTTTCTCCCTGTATTTACAGGAAATTCGGAACATCAGTGCTTGACAGCATCAGAACTAATGTGCTATATTTCAATCGCTCATAAGTTCTATTTTGATGCTGTGTTGTTAGTGAGGAGATTTGTCACATGGTTCATCCTATAAATCACATTGAATTGCAAATACAAGATGTCAAAAAGTCCATGAAGTGGTATGGTGACCTGTTCGGTTGGGAAACCAACTATATGGAAGAGATGAAATACGGCACATTCTACGATGGGCATGTCGGCGGCGGATTTAATTCTCCGGTTGAGGGAATGCAGGGCACAGTACCCTATGTCGAGGTCGGCGATGTCACCGCCATATTACAAAGAGCCGAAAGCACAGGCGGCAACATGATCACCCCCGAATCGCCTATTCCCGGCGTCGGCACCTTCGGCATCTTCACCGACCCCGATGGTAACATGATCGGTGTCGTCCATTCAACCGACCAGCAGCAGATGCCCAAATCTGAGAAGCCGAATCAAATCGTCCATATCGAATTGCCGGTGAAAGACGCGCAAAACGCCGCGCAGTGGTATAGCGATTTATTTGGATGGGAAACACGCTACGACAACAATTTGAACTATGGTTTGTTCACAACAGGTGAAAATGAAGTCGCGGGTGGCTTTAATCCCACTGATAGCCCTAATCCCGGCGCAATCGCATATGTTCATGTCGCCGATGTGGATGCGATGACGAAAAAAGCGGAATCACATGGGGCAAATATCGTGCAACAGCCATTTGACATCGACGGCGCAGGGATGCGAATGTCGCTCGTTGCCGACCCCGACGGCGTCATACTGGGGCTGATGAAGACAAACTAAATCGAAAAATGCCAGGTGAGTTATCTGGCAAAAGGTGAATTGATCACCTAATCTATCGAACACCGCCAACCTCCTATTGGTGACAGACCTCTTGATGGTATGCAAGAGGTCTGTATTTTATGCGGATTACTTCGTCCACTGAGGATGCCGTGCAAAATCAAGCGAATGCGATTGTTTTAGTAAATCACGCGCTTCCTGCCATGTTGACTCGGCCTGTTCCGCATCCTGCCGGGTATATTCCAGTTCGCTGCGTACCACGAGTGTATAGCCCAATAAGCGCCGGAAATCCGCATTTCGGGCGATGGTTTCAGCCTCTTCTATAGCCTCTTGAGCAGACTCCAAATCATCCTGTTGCAATGCGATGCGTGCGTGCCCAACGAGCGCCTGTACGATGATGGGCAGGTGGTTGTTTTTGCGCCCATAGTCTAGCGCCTCAGAAAACAACGGCGCTGCTTCATCAAATCGCGCTATAGCCAGCAAGGTATCGCCCTGATTGAGCTTAATGAGGTGTTCCCATTCAGCGTTTTCAAGCGATTGAACACGGGCTACTGAGGCCTCATGGAGATTGAGGGCTTCGTCATACTCGCTTAATGCCGCGTGGAGCAGTGCGAGATTATCATTCTGGATAGCTGCCTGTAAGGCTAGACCGAGTTTATCACTCAATCGTTTCGCATGTTGTAACGATGCCTGCGCGCGTTTCAAGCGACCTGTCACCAACAAGAACCACCCATAATTGCCGCGTCGCGTGGCTTCGGAAGTCGTGTCGTCTAACCGCTGGGCAATTTGAATCGCCTCTGCGAAAAATCCTTCTGTCGTTTCAATATCGCCCTCTTCAACAAACGCATTGGCCACGTTGGATAGTACCAGACCGCGTGTATAGTCATCTTTCACAGAATTGAGGGCCATTAACGCCTGCTCATAATCTTTAAGTGCGCGCCTGCCCTGCCCCAACGTATAGCGTGCCGCGCCAATATCACAATATAAGCGAGCAACCTGTGCATAATTATTTTCTTGTTCAAACAAATATAAGGCTTTGGGCCATATTATCAGCGCATCCGCATGGCGATTCAATTTGCGATAGTACAGCCCTAGATCACGATACACCCGCGCCAGCAGCGAATTCACATTGTATTGTTTGGCAATTTCAATAGCATGTTGATAGGTCGCAATCGCCTCATCTGCGCCAGCGAGTTCACCACGCGCCAAAGCCAGGCTGCGGAGTACATCAACGTGGAGGGCGGGTTGAGCAGTGTTGTCCAGTTGCTCATAGATATGGGCAGCAGTCTCGAGATAGGGCAGCGCATCTATAAACTGCCCATGTGCCCGCAGCGCCATCCCCAACAAACCACTGCTCCGCGCTTTTTGAAGGTCGGTATCCAGAGATAGGTTGACTGCTTTCTGTGCATGGGTAATTGCCATTTCAAAGCGATGGAGTTTGAGCGCGGCATGACTCAACCCACAAAGTCCGTCGCTATATTCCGCAATATGAGGTGGTGGATTGGAAAAGAGGCTCAGACCATGTTGATAATGATGGAAGGCATCATCAAACCGATGTTCAGCGATGGCCTGTTGTCCCAGCGCAAGCTGCCATAAACGCATATAAGGCCGATGTTGAAGCCGTTCCGCCAATTTGAGCGCATGGTGCAGCAAACGCTCGCCATCGTTCGTCTGTCCCAGTTGGATTAAAGCCTCGCCCATCCGTCCGACAAAGTAACACTTAATCTCGACATCACCACTGGCATCAATTCGAGGAAGTGCATCACGCAGGAGATGCTCTGCATAAGCGGCGTTACCCTCTTGTAAATAAATTTCCGCCAGATACCCCCCTGCCCGGCCCGCCGCACTCAGTGCCCGAACTGACTTTGCCATCGCGAGTGACCGTTCAAAATAACTGCGCGCTTCTTCGATTTGTCCCTGCTGCTTTGCCAGCTTTCCGCGAACACCGAGCGCGTAAGCAATCTGTGCTTGCTGCCCTTCGGAACGCGATATTCGTTCAATTTTCTTGAGGAGGGTCTCGGCCTCTTCATAACGTCCCAAAGTCACACGCAATTCCGCGCGCTGCATATCCAACACAGTGGATACCAGGACATTGTTCACCGGGCGAGTCATGTCTGCGGCCTCATCCAGCAAACGCAGCGCTTCGGCATAGTGTTCTGTCCGGCGCGCTGTTCGACTCTGGTCAATAATGGCTTGCAGGGTGCTATCCGGTTGAAAGTCGCGCTGTGGGGTGTCCAAACCTAACCAGCTTGTAATGCGTTCCAGTAGATTCATGCATGTGTCCGGCAATATATGGCTATCTCATCCTAGTTGTAGCCTGTTTAGACTGATTCAGCAAAAAAGGCGCAGCCAACATGCTGCGCCCCTCCCACAATCAACCAATTGTACCACACTGGAGAACTAGGGATGGAAACCGCGTGTCTGAACCGCTTCCGCCACCCGTTTGATTGCGCCAACCTGTGCCGCCGTTCGCATATCGACATCATACTTCTCGGCAGTGTTGAGCGTGAAATCAAAGCCGCGCGTCATAATGCGTTGTAATTGACGGAAAACTTCATCCTCATCCCAGAATAGGGATTGTAAGTCTTGCACCCACTCAAAGTAGGAGACAACGACACCGCCCGCATTCGCCAAAATATCGGGCACCAGGAACACACCCTTATCATTGAGGATGTCATCGGCCTCTGTCGTCGTCGGGCCATTAGCACCTTCAACGACGAACTGCGCCTGAACATCATTGGCATTGCGCGCCGTAATTTGTCCTTCCATCGCGGCGGGTATGAGCACATCGCAGTCACAGGTCAGCAGTGCGCTGTTGCTGATATTGTCCGCGCCCGGAAAATCGGTTACTGAGCCTGTATCTTGGGCGTGACGGACAACCGCTTTCACATCCAATCCTTGCGAACAGTAAATACCCCCATTCACATCACTCACCGCCACGACCTTAAAGCCCATTTCCTGTGCATGTAATGCTGCATTCGATCCCACATTACCAAAACCCTGAACCGCGATTCGTATACCCTCGGCATTGGTGCGACCATGATATTTCAAGGCTTCCATCATACAAATAATCACACCACGCCCGGTTGCAACATTGCGACCTTCGCTGCCGCCGATATTAATCGGCTTACCCGTCACAATCGCTGGCACGGAATAGCCGATGTTCATGCTGTATGTATCCATAATCCACGCCATGACCTGTGGGCTAGTGCCCATGTCAGGGGCGGGAATATCAGAATGTGGGCTAATTAAGGGGATTAATTCAGAGGCAAAGCGGCGGGTCAATCCTTCGAGTTCTCGCATACTGAGGGACTTCGGCTCTACAACGACCCCGCCTTTCGCACCGCCATAGGGCAAATTGACGAGAGCACACTTCCATGTCATCCACATCGCCAGCGCCCGGACCTCATCCAGTGTGACATTCATGCTGTAACGAATGCCGCCTTTGGATGGCCCCAGCACCGTGCTGTGGTGGACGCGGTATCCGGTGAACATCTCCATATTACCGTTATCGCGGCGCACCGGAAAATTCACGCTGAACTCGCGACGGGGATAACGCAAAAATTCTAATAAATCATCGCTAAAATCAAGATATTTCGATGCACGGTCAAATTGGGCGAGCGCGGTTTGATAGGCATCTGCGTGTTCTGTGAGCGGTTTTGTGAGGGCGACCACCATTGGTCTGTCTCCTTAGCCGTGTGGTTGGCTCTAATGACACTATATTGATGTGTTCCAGTATATAGGAATACATTTACCACGAAAAGGCGGTTTGTATGATAAATACATATTGAGGCGATATTTTTTTGTGCATGTTGCTCAAATGACGTTTAACCCGGTCAATTTGAGTTGAATAATGGCGCTTTGGCGGCATTTAGCAGGCCGCGTTGGATAATTTGGGATAGTAGGCGGTGGCCAACGTTGTCAATTTCGGGGGGAGATGTGGGATAAACACAATAAAGCTTCATGGGAACTGTCTAAAAATCATGCAGATTACCCAAAGAGAAATAAAAAAGGTAAATCGCTTTTTTTAGGATACACAGCAAAAGGGGCGCTTGCCACGCCCCATTGTTCTATCCTAAACGGTCAATTCTTCGATACGGAGATAGGGTCGTAAGTAACGCCCGGTATGGCTGTGTTCCAACAATGCCACTTCTTCAGGTGAGCCAACGGCAATAACTTCCCCACCACCATCACCACCCTCCGGGCCAAGGTCGATGATATGGTCAGCGACTTTGATGATGTCCAGATTATGTTCAATCACCACAATCGTATTGCCATTATCCACAAGCTGTTGCAACACATTGATGAGTCGATTGACATCAACGGCGTGCAACCCGGTTGAGGGTTCATCGAGAATATACAGCGTTTGTCCAGTTGCACGTTTTGAAAGTTCACGGCTGAGCTTGATGCGCTGCGCCTCACCACCGCTGAGGGTCGTCGCAGGCTGCCCGATACGGATATAGCCCAGGCCAACAGCGCCGAGTGTTTCGAGTTTGCTGAAGATTTTCGGGATATTGGCGAAAAACTCCAACCCTTCGCTCACCGTCATGTCGAGGACATCGGCGATACTCTTGCCTTTGTAATGCACTTGAAGGGTTTCACGATTATAGCGTTTGCCGTTGCAGACTTCGCACGGCACATATATATCGGGCAGGAACTGCATCTCAATCTTGATTTGCCCCTGCCCTTCACAATTCTCGCAGCGCCCACCTTTCACATTGAAACTGAAACGCCCGGCTTTGTAGCCACGAATCTTGCTTTCTGGCAGTTCGGCGAAAAGTGAGCGAATCTCATCAAACATCTTCGTATATGTACCCGGATTACTGCGCGGCGTGCGCCCGATGGGACTCTGGTCGATGTTGATGATTTTGTCGATTTGCTCCACACCTTCAATCAGGTCATGTTCGCCGGGACGATCACGGCTGCCGTTGATGATTTGTGCCAATCGTTTATGCAAAATCTCGACCACCAGTGTGCTTTTGCCACTGCCACTAACACCTGTCACACACACCATCTGCCCAAGCGGGAATTTGACATCAATATTCTTGAGATTATTTTCGCGTGCGCCATAAATAGTGATGTGTTGACCATTTCCGGGACGACGATCTTCGGGCAGGTCGATGATGAAACGTCCGGCCAGGTATGCGCCTGTCATACTGCCTTCCGTGGCCATCACTTCGGTGGGTGTACCCTGTGCCACAACACGCCCGCCATTTTCACCCGCACCCGGCCCTAAGTCGATGAGATGATCGGCCTTTCGCATGGTTTCTTCGTCATGTTCGACAACCAGCACCGTATTACCCAAATCACGCAATCCCTCCAACGTATGGATGAGTCGCGCATTATCACGCTGGTGGAGACCAATAGACGGTTCATCCAGAACGTACAACACACCGGTCAAGCGGCTGCCGATTTGTGTCGCCAGACGAATACGCTGCGCTTCGCCACCACTCAGCGTCCCTGCTGTCCGGGCGAGCGTGAGATAGTTGAGTCCGACATCATTCAAGAAGCCAACACGCGCTTCAATCTCGTTCAGTATCTGATACGCGATATGTTGGTCACGTTCTGACAGTTGGGCTTCAACCCCATTTTTGCCACGTAACAGTGTTATCCAATCGACAAGTTCACCGATGGGCAGTTGCGCCACTTCATAGATTGGCTTATCTGCGACTGTCACGGCCTGCGCTTCGGCACGGAGGCGTTTACCCTCGCAAGTGCGACACGGCACACTCATCATATAGGACTCTATCTTGGCACGAATCCAGTCGCTATCTGTTTGTTGCCAGCGGCGTTGCAGATTATTAATCACCCCTTCAAATCGGGTCTTATAAACGCGCTCCTGCCCCTGACTGTTCTGATAGCGCACTTCGATACGTTTGTCACCTGTACCATATAGGAACAGGTCTTGCTGCTTCTCAGCCAGATCATTCCACGGGACATGCAGCGGCACTTTGTATTCACGCGCAATCGACTGGAAAATACTCCAATTCCAGCCCTGTTGATCTTCAACATTCCAGCCATTCGCATCTATCGCCCCATCACCGATGCTTCTATCGGGATTTGGGACGACCAGTGTGCGATCAATCTCCAGTCGAAAGCCCAGCCCCTGACAATCGGGACATGCCCCTTTTGGTGTATTAAAACTGAACATACGCGGCTCAAGTTCGGGGAAGCTGCCATGACCATGCACACAGGCGAGATGTTCGCTGTAGAGTGTGTCTGTTGGATTATCCGCATCGGTGATGTCATTGATGATGAGCAAACCATCGCCGAGTTCAAGCGCCGTCTCAATCGCGTCCGTCAGACGACTTTCGGCGCTGTGGGCTTCTTCGGAGTTCGGGTCATCATAACTGCGCGTGATAATCCGGTCAACCACCACCTCAATATCGTGGATGGCATAACGATCCAGTTCAATTTTTTCGTCAAGATTACGAATCTCACCATCCGCCCGTACCCGAACAAAACCCGCCTTCTGAATATCGTCCAGGACTTTTTCGTGATGGCCTTTACGACCTTTTATCACTGGCGCGAGGATTTGCAAGCGAGAATTATCTGGCATGGCCTGTACTGCATCCACAATCTGTTGTGCGCTTTGTGCTACCACCTCTTCGCCACAGACCGGACAATGTGGAATGCCAATACGGGCATACAACAAGCGTAAATAATCATAAATTTCGGTGACTGTGCCCACTGTCGAGCGTGGATTCTGGCTCACGCCTTTCTGGTCAATTGACACGGCGGGGCTTAAGCCCTCTATCTGGTCAACATCGGGTTTTTCCATTTGACCCAAAAACTGCCGGGCATACGCACTCAGGCTCTCGACATAGCGGCGTTGTCCTTCGGCAAAAATCGTGTCGAACGCCAGCGATGATTTGCCCGAACCCGATAGACCCGTGATAACAACCATTTTATTGCGGGGGATTTCCACATCTATATTTTTGAGATTGTGTTCGCGTGCGCCACGTACAATAATTTTGTCTTGCATGGAGTTTGCCTTGAGTCCTAGCTTGCGAGAGGAGAGATGGACATCTGTTCTATTATATCGAGCTGAAAATGATTGGCAACCGTCAAAATCTATCAATTTGTAACCGATCCCGTTGCCAACTATCGCTCTGGTAGGTTTTGAGAGTCTGCCACCATTACAACTATCCAGTTATTCAGGCACGACTAATAGAGGGACGCTATGCGTGAGGTGTGTGTCATTGGAATCGGTCAAACAGGAATCGGCGAATTATGGGAGCTGAGTCTGCGCGATTTAGCATATCAGGCGCTCAAAGGCGCCGTAGACGACGCGGGTCTACAACAAACCCCCGATGCACTCTTTGTTGGTAATATGCTCGCGCCACGTTTGAGTAATCAAGCGCATCTCGGTGCATTGATTGCCGACTTTGTGGGATGGCGGGGGATTGAAGCGGTAACGGTTGAAGCGGCCTGTGCATCGGGTGGCGCGGCATTTCAAACGGCTGTGCGCGCCATCGCCAGCGGGATGATTGACATTGCCGCCGTCTGTGGAGTCGAAAAAATGACCGATACGGTTGGCTCAGAAGTCATTTCGGCGTTGGCAACCGCTGCCGACGCAGATTATGAGACGGTACATGGCGCATCGTTTGTCGCGTTGAATGCCCTCGTCATGCGCCGTTATATGTATGAGTTCAACATCCCGCACGAGGCCTTTGCCCCCTTCAGCATCAATGCCCACAAGAACGCGATGTCCAATCCCAACGCCATGTTCCATCGTGAATTGACCCTATCGAGTTATAACAGCGCACCGATGATTTCTGACCCGGTGAATCTGTACGATAGTTCCCCCATTTGTGATGGCGCAGCAGCAATGATTTTATGCCCGCTGGATATGGCAAGCGATTTGAGCAGGCAAATACCGATACGCATACTGGCCAGTATCACTGCCACCGATTCTGTCGCACTCAGCGAACGCACCAATCTGCTGCGACTGGACGCCGTGCGCGCCAGTGCCCAACGCGCTTATGAGAAAAGTGGGCTATCCCCAGCCGATATAGATGTGTTTGAAGTTCATGACGCCTTTTCAATCATGGCAACGCTCAGTCTGGAAGCCGGCGGATTTGCCGAGTCTGGAAAAGGCACCTATGTAGCTCAGGATGGTGACATCGCTATCGACGGGCGTATCCCTATCAGCACGATGGGCGGACTCAAAGGGCGCGGACATCCTGTCGGCGCAACAGGCGTCTATGAACTGGTTGATTTGGTCACCCAACTGCGCGGAGAGGCCGGAGAAAATCAAGTCCCTGATGCGGAATTTGGCATGACCCAGAATATCGGTGGCACTGCCGCGACAGTCGTGACCCACATTTTAGGGCGCACATAAGTATCAGTCATCCGATTATTGTTGAAGCGCCGCCTGCGCCGATTCCTGCAAGCGTGTAAGCAATTCGTGCAGTTCGTCGGCTTCGCCATCGGCTAGCACCGCCCAGGGTGCATAAAAGTACGCATCCGTTTGCCGTTCGACATCCGTGTCAACTGTTTTCCCTTCATCCGTGATGACATAGTGCCCATTCGTGAGGCGAACCCATCCACGCTCGACCAAAATATCAAGCGATTCTTGCCACTCGGCCCGTGTCCATCCACGATAAGCCAATTGGTCAAATAGAGCATCAGCCGTTTGTGCGGTCTCGTCCCGAACAAAGCTAAACGCTTCCCATGTGCGACCATCAACATTCACTGAACGCAGGGCTGCCATGTGTGAATCGTCACGAAAGGCATTGATGTCGCTACCATATTGAATGACTTTTGCCAGTGCAGGTGCAGCAGCATCGGGGGCGCGCCGCCGTGAATAGCGCAAACACCATGTGCCGTGTGAATCGGCGGATTTCAAGCTGGCTTCAATCACCAATCGCATCAGATGCTCAAGGCGCTTAATATCGGCCTGGGGCATAGGCGCGAAATTCTCAAACGGCTTTATGCGGCGCTGCTGCATGTTGGCGACAGTCTCTTTACCCGCATCCGTCAGATGATAGGCATCGCCAATACGGTCAAACCATTTTTCCGTTGACAGCAGTTCCATAATCGCTTGCATGATACTCGGCGATGACCAGATCGCACGCACACGCAACTTATCTACCGTCAGCGGTTCGGGCATGAATTCCGCCGCCTGCACCATCAACCAGCCCGGACTTTCGGCATAGCCTCGCCGAATTTGAAACAGTGGATTCTGGGGTTGATTGGCCTTTTCTTCTTCGGTCAACGATTGGTTATACAGAGTCACAGCCGTATAAAAGGCATAACTTTGAGCTTGTTGGGTGAGATTATAAAAATGTTTATCGAGTGCAACGGTTGTCGTCATCATCCATCCCTAATTGTTCCCAGTATGATTATGTTGTTCATCCTAACGCAGGGGTTGGACTCGGCAAACGACCAATTCAGCGAAAATCAAGCAGACCAATTTATGCGCCTGCGGCAATCGCCTCCAGACGGACTTTCAACTTTGTCAGTAATCGACGCACGGCTGCGACTTCTTCATCACTGAGTACGCCCCACGCCGCATAGAAATTGACATCAGTCTGCGCTTCTGCGTCATCTCGAATGTGTCTGGCAGCATCGCTTATGGTATGGTCATCCCCATTTTTCTCCAACCACCCCCGTTCACGCAGCGTATCGAGCGTGGATTGATGCTCGTCATCCGTAAAATTGCGGAATTGCATAAATTCGCTGTAATCTTCATCGCGCCAGTAAAATGTCAGTGTCTCCCACGCATGACCGGATATCCCCTCATCCCGCCATGTCGCCAGATGAGAGTCATCACGCAGCGCATTGAGTCCATTCAGGTATTCATTAACCTGTCCGAGTAGGTGCTGTGAGTGCGCGCGATTCATGGGTTGAAGTCGTAATGAGTGGGCATAGGGCAATGTTTTCGCCGTATCCAGAATGCGCTTGAGTAAACTAAGGAGCGTCTTGATTTCTGTATCAGACATGACATCCAACGTCGCGAGGTAGTCATAGCTTGCCACATTCAGTTGAGCAATCACATCGTTCGCCTTGTTAGTAAACGTGTACTTGCCATCAGCGTCCTCTATCCAACCATTCTCTTGTAAGCCCGCAAACAAGCCCCGCAGCCGCAATTCAGGCCAATAGGCTTCGCGCTGCATAATGTCTGCTAATGTCAAGCCATTGAGTTGAAAATTGGTACTGAGACCCAGCAACGGACGACCACCGCGTTCGGTTAATTGCAATGTGGTGGCTTTACCCAATAGGACGGGTATATAATTCTTTGCAAGTGCGTCCAGTGAATCACTCACCAGTGACCACAATCCGTGATATTTGGTGTTTGCCATCTGCATCCCTGCATAGACTATAATGAAACAAGAACAAGTGTTCCAATCATAGCGTATTGAAGCACAGATGGCAAATTGAATAATGCCGTATTACTGCCCTTCTGGTTGAGGGACTCGCTCGTGGATACCGTCCCGCAGGCGGCTGAGTAGAGCGTGCAGTTCGTTTACTTCATTAGCGACGAACACAGACCACGCGCTATAAAAATATTTATCGGTTAAATCTTCGACTTCCTGACGCAGCTTTTTACCCGCTTCAGTTGCCTGATATTTGCCGTCCTCGTCCGCTGCTTCTATCCAACCACGTTGCAGGAGGTCCTGAACAGCGGCTTCGTCGTCCTCGACCCTATAGGCACGGGCTTGCAGAAGTTGTTCAGACCGATCTTCACCACGCCAGATGTAGGTGAAGATTTCCCACGCATGACCGTTGATGTTGTGCGGACGCCATGCAGCGCTATGGGCATCGTCGCGAAATGCGCCTGAAGCGGATTGATAGCGTACTAAGCGTTCACTTAGCGGCAGTTCGGCAGGTACAGAACGCTTGCGAACATCCAAAAAACTCGGAATCTCCGGTTGGTTGAGTCCCGCGATGGAATGGATCAATCGCAGCCATAACGTTTCAATGCGTTCCATATCCGCCATAGGCAGCACATCATCCAGCTTCGCCAATTCTGCCCGCTGCTTTTCGAGATAATGGTCGATAGTCTGATGTGCCTTTTGCGTCGGCAGATATTGGTCAACACCGCCCGCAGGAGCAAGATACCCGCGTTCTGCCAGGCCGCTCAGATGCTCTGCAAATCGTCCCGGCGATGTATACGGATTCCGTACACCCAAGCGCGCGGGCGAAATGGGTTCAGGCGCGATACCCGTCGCAAGGATGAGATGAAACCATCCCGGCACGTCGTTTAATCCCATATCCTGCGCCGCTTGCTGCATGACAGCGGTCACAAAATTGCCCATCTCGCCCAGCATTTCGCCCATTACCGTCCATACTTCACTATGCGTTGCCATCTCAATCTCCTAAAATCACACCAATACATCCCAACACAAGTCCATTTATTCACAATTTCAGTTTACCCACTATACAGGGTAAAGCACGCTGACTATACCGGATGGGGTCGATAGCTGTCAAATTTTTCTCAGGTAGAATCAAAAACAGCGCCATTGATAGACGCTGTTGCAGGTTCGGGTTATTGAATTTATTGGTCGCTGCTGGCGGGTGTAACCGTCGGTGTTTCTGCAATAGCCGTGCCAACGGCGTCCATATCCATCATCGTTTCGGAAATGGTCGCCTGCCCCAAGCCGCGCACAACCATCACCCAGGTCCGTCCGGGACGCATCATAATGGGTGTATTATCGCCATAGATGATTTGCAGCGCGTCGCCTAAATCTTCGCTGCGCCGCCGCCAATAGCCTTGATACGCGCGCCCATCCCGTACAAGATAAGCAAAGCCTTGATCAACCAATTGAATGTCCAACGACCAGTATGTCGAACCCGGCGGGAACAGGTCAGGCCGTTCTTCGTGTGGCACTTCGATGATAATTAAATTATTCGCCCACAGTTGTTCGCCATCTGCCGCATCCAAATGAGGCACATTATCCGTAAAGCGTACATAACGCTGAGTCGAAGGGTCATACTGCCAGCGCGCATCGGCCTGTCCCCACCACTCCACATAAACATCTTCCGCCGGAATACCACCTGCATCCGGTTCATCGCTAAAGGCAAAGCCTCTGGCTCGATAGCCTGTGTTGACATTGCGGCGCGTCGCCAATTCCCACAGCAATTCTGTGTTTGCAAATAACGTATGCTCAAAAGCAGCGCCTTCACGCGGGATACGACAGAATGGGGTATCTTCGCAGCTATTGCTCTCGGCATCGCCAATCGACGGCGAAATCAATTGGAAACGCCACTCCGCCCCAAGCAATAGATTCTGGACAGGCTCACTCGCGCCCGAATACGTCAATAGCGATTGATACATCGGCACAAGATTCAAATCCATCAGGCGCGCGCTGCGGACGG
>CAZTLI010000086.1:0-14665 GCA_964614375.1 uncultured Anaerolineaceae bacterium | reverse complement strand
GGGCGCAATCTTCCTGCAAGCGGCGCAAACCGGACGCATCGGCGGTCTTTTTGGCATTGTGCTGAGTGTGATATTAGGCAGTATCACGCTGGCACTGCCCATTGTCATCGGCGGCGTGCTGTTCGTGGGATTGGCGCTGTTTCTGGTGCTGTTCATGCCAGAGACGGGCTTTCACCCTGCGCCGCCCGCAGAACGCAGCACATGGCGCTCGCTGGCGCGGACGCTGCGCGACGGTACGCGGCAGGTGCGCGGACGCCCGATTCTGATGCTGATGGTCGGGATTGGACTGTTTTATGGTTTGTACAGCGAAGGCTTTGACCGCCTGTGGACGCCACACATTCTGGACAATCTCGGTCTGCCCCTGGTTGGAACAGTGAACCCGATTGTCTGGTTCGGCGTGTTGAGCATCGTCACGACGGTGATCGGCTATGGGATGACGACGGTCGTCATGCGCCGTGTCGATACGCGCCATTATGTCCGTCTCGTCCGGTCCCTGCTGACCATCACCGGGCTGATGATGGTGTGTATGGCGGGTTTTGCGCTGGCGGGTGGATTCATGGTCGGCATCGTGATGTATGTGTTGTACAGCGCGCTGCGCGGGCAAATCGGGCCCTTGTTCGATGCGTGGGCGAATCAACACATTGAGTCCAGCGTGCGGGCGACGGTGTTGTCGATGTTTGGTCAAGTCGATGCCATCGGACAGATAGGTGGCGGGCCTGTCGTGGGCGTGATTGGCGAACGCTTCGGCATTCGTGCCGCGCTCATGACCAGCACCGCGATTCTGTCGCCTGTGCTGCTGCTGTATGCGTGGGCATTGCGCCGCAAACAACCCGATCAACCGGAGACCATCGTGCCGGAACAGGCATAAACAGTTGCATCTTATGTAGGGCAGTTCGCGAACTGCCCTTACAGGCGAACCGCGCCTCCCAATCTATCAACGAAAGGACATCAAACATGCACAAGCACAAGACCATCACCGGGACAAAACCCGGCACAACGATACCTTATCGGATTTCGCGAATACAGACCTGTCGATACCCTGTTGAACCCGAAGGAACTATCCCATCATGGATTGTATTTTACCCGGCGGCTACCTGTGTCACATCACCGATGCGCCGGATGACCTGTATAGAAAATATCTAAGCCGTAAAGCGCGTGAACGGGGCGACGCCAGCGCATCTCACCATTTACCCGACGGCGACCCGCTCGACATCAGCGTGCATGACCATGACGACGAAATCATCGCCGGATTATCCGCCGTCATTCGTGGCGAAGAACTGCTCGTCGGCCTGATGTGGGTCGATGCCCATTACGACACGACTGAATTGGACGCCCTGTTGACCGAAGTGGTAGAGTCCGAAGCCCGGCGACGCGGCTGCATACGAGTCCGGGTTCGTTCGACGCGCACGACCTTTTACCAGCGGCTGGGCTATGCGGCGGTCGAACAGCCCGCCAATGTCATTCAATTCGCGCCCGGCGGCGGCACGCTCAACCTGCTGCACAAAGTCTTGGCGTGAGAACTGTTGGCTGCTGGCCTGTCGCCGCTGGCATAGCCCAAAAATGAACTGCTAAAGGCGCAGCGCGCACAACGTGTAATGAAGAAGTTTCAGTATGATGCCGTTATCCTGATGATAGATGGCGATGGAGGACGAACGATTGGGATAGTGGACGCGCTGGATGACTATCACGGGATAGGGCTGGATGGTCTCTAATAGATTAAAAGCAGCCACCTGTTCATCAGATGGCTGCTGCGAGTCGTGTGCATGGGATTGCAACGGGTCAATTTGCGATGGTGCTGATGGTGAAATCGGGCGCGCCCTGTTGCGCCAGACAGGACGAATCGGGTTCGGTATCGGGCGCATCCAGAAAGGCCAGCCCAATCGACTCGGCACAGGCATTCGAGCGTATCGCGCCGTGTCCTACACCGGGTACGACATAGATATAGCTATTTTCCAGCGTCTCGGCGGCGTCTACCGCCCAACGCGGTGGCGTAATCGGGTCGTATTCCCCTGCCATTACCAGCGTCGGGATGCTGCTGACGACAGGTTCGTTTTCGATGGGGTCGGCGGGTGTACTAAAGCCCTCGCACAGCGTAAAGAGCGCATCGCCAAACACCGTTGCCGTCGCTAAATACGACTCAAAGCGGGGATAGTCGTCGCGCAAGGTTTCAAACAGATCGGGCGTGGTCAGTGATACCTCGTCGCTGCACTGGACGGCATAGTGCATCCCCCACGCGATAAATTGACGGTCAAACACCGTCAGCAGCCCGTAACGTGTGACATCGCGGAAGTCGCCCGCCGCCGCTTCATATATCAGGCGCGGGATTTCGGTAATCGTCTCCACGTCATACAGCCAGTTGAACACAAAATCCAGCAAGCGATTGCCATCAATCAACAGGGTGGAGACACCGCCGCCCGCCTGATAGCGCATGGACACCGGCTCGGCATTCAATTCGTCATACACAGTGAAAAATACGTCTTCGAGCTGGGGATAGGCGGCATTGCATTCAGAATTGGCAGCGCACCCGCCGAACAGCACATCCAGCGCGCGGACGAAGTTGGGCATATATTCAGCATACAGATTGGCCTGTGGCGGATACACCGAGTCGATAATCACACTGCGGACGCCTTCGGGATAATCGCGCATGATGGTCAAGGCCAGCCGTGTGCCATACGACACGCCGTATAGATTCCACTGTGGAATATCGAGCGCAATCCGCAGCGCCTCGAAGTCAGCGGCATTGGCAGCGCTGGTATAAGCCGGAAAATCGACACCACCCGCCGCCAGACGATCCCGGCAGGCATGAACGGTATTGATTTCGGCGGTGATCGTGTCATCAGCAGGCAGTACCTCATCCAGCGCATCCATCGACAGTTGCACAAATTCATTGCACATCAAGGCCGGGAACGACAAACCCGTGCCGCGTTGATCCATCAGAATCACATCGCGGGTTTCGAGGAACGGTGCGAATTGACTTTCGATGAGGGCCGGCGCGCGTCCGACGACACTCCCGCCGGGGCCGCCCACCAGATACACCAGCGGGTCTGGCGCGGGATTGGGGTTGGGACTGCGGATGATGACCACCGCCAGACTGAGGACGAGGCTGTCCGGGTCGGCGCGATTTTGTGGCACCAGCAGCGACCCACACTCCAATGTATAGCCCCGTATCCCCATGAATGGGCACGTCACCGGGACAAATTGTGGCGTTGCGTCCTGTGCCATCGAGGGCAGGACGAACACGAGCAAACTCAGCAGCACGAATACCGGATGAAGACGACGCATCATGATGGCATTCTCCCAGTCACATCACACATTGCGGGTGATTATGCCGCGCGTACTTGAGCGTCAGCTAAATGATAGATGGGTAGCCGCTGAGGAAATGGCATCGCCAAACACCCTGCATGTATATTGATTTTTCAATCAATATTGACACGTTTTAATCAATGTTTGATACTGAGATTATGTCGATGATAGTACATGAAAAGTGAGGAAGAACAATGGTAATGGCTAACGTGCTGCGACCCGGATTGGAGGGCGTGATTGCCGCCGAAACGCGCCTGAGCAGTGTCGATGGGCTGGCGGGCGAGTTGATTATTGCTGGTTTTCCGCTGGAAGAAATCGCCCCGCACGCCACCTATGAAGAGATGGTCTATTTGCTATGGCATGACCACCTGCCGGATGTGGATGAACTGGCGCAATTTTCACGCCAGTTGGCGGCAGGGCGCGCCCTGCCACCGATTGCGCTGGATGTGGTGCGCGCTGCCGCGAAGCAGCGTGTCCCGGCGATGGATGCGCTGCGGATGGCTGCGGGAACGCTCAGTTTGTCGTCGGATGGCCGTCTGGCAGGCGATGCCCTGACAACCGTCGCGGCGTTTCCAACGATTGTCGCGGCCTATTGGCGTCTGCGTGATGGTCACGAACCCATTGCCCCGCGCGATGACCTGAGCCATGCCGCCAATTATCTGTATATGTTTGATGGCGAAGCGCCCACAGATGCGCGTGTTCGCGCGCTGGAAACCTATCTTAATGCCGTCAGCGATCACGGTTTCAATGCCTCGACCTTCGCCGCCCGCGTCATCATCTCCACCCATTCAGATATGATTTCGGCAGTCGTCGGCGCGATTGGTGCGCTCAAAGGGCCGCTGCACGGGGGCGCGCCAGGACCTGCGCTGGATATGGTCTTTGAAATAGGCAAAGCCGAAAATGCTGAAGCGGTGATTCGCGCCCGGCTGGAAAAAGGCGAACGCTTGATGGGCTTCGGGCATCGCGTCTATAAAGTCCGTGACCCGCGCGCCGACGTGCTCGGTGCGGCGGCGCGCCGCTTCTTCAGCGCGGGTGAAGGTCAAGCGTTATACGATCTCGCGATGGCGGTTGAACAGACGGCGCTGCGCCTGCTGGAAGAATACAAACCCGGACGCAATTTGCAGACGAACGTCGAATTTTATACGGCGCTGGTGCTGCACGGTATCGGACTCGACAGTGACCTGTTCACGCCGACATTTGCGGTCGGGCGTGTGGCGGGTTGGACAGCCCACGCGATGGAACACCTCGACGGCGGGCGCATCATCCGTCCCAAATCGGCCTACAGCGGCGTCAAAGACCGCACATGGACGCCCATAGAAGAACGATAATCAAAACCAGACAACAGGCTTTTAGCCCATTGTACAGGGCGTTGAAGCGGCCTTGTCTGGCAGCACGGGGTATCTATGCGATGCTCCGGTTTTTGATTCCGGTGGCGAAGGCGCGCCGAACGTGGTTAAATCACAGCCAATACGGTGACAGATAAAGGTCAATTCGATGACTCAACCTCTTGCGGGTGTGCGCGTGCTGGATTTGACGCGCCTGCTGCCCGGTGGCGTGTGTACGATGATGCTGGCGGATTTAGGCGCGGATGTGATCAAAGTGGAAGACCCCAACGGCGGCGATTATGCCCGCTGGATGCCGCCGCTGGTCGCTGGGCAGGGCGTGTTCTTCCGCATGAACAACCGCAACAAACGCAGCATCATCCTCAATCTCAAGGATGAGCGCGGTCAGGATGTCCTAAGGCAGTTGGCGAAAGATGCGGATGTGCTGGTGGAGGGCTTTCGTCCTGAGGTGATGGGGCGCTTCGGTTGTGGTTATGATGACCTGCGGGCGATTAATCGCAGACTGGTCTATTGCTCGCTATCGGGTTGGGGTGCGGATGGCCCCTATGTCGCGCGCAGTGGTCACGACCTGAATTACCTGTCGATTGGCGGCTTCACGGGTGGGATGCCGACGCCGCAGCCTCCCGGTGGACAGGTGGCGGACATCGGCGCGGCCTATATCGGCGTGGCGGGGATTCTGGCGGGCTTGCTCAAGGCAGAAAAATCGGGCGAGGGCAGTCATGTCGATGTCGCGCTGTCAGAATCGGCGCTGCCGTTTGTGCTGGCGGCATGGGCGGAGGCCGTCTCGCTGACGTTGCGGCAGCCGGGCGCGCTCACCGGTGGATTGGCGTGTTATAACGTCTATGGCACAAAAGATGGGCGTTATGTATCGCTGGGCGCGCTCGAACCCAAATTCTGGAGCAACTTCTGCACCGCCGTCGGCCTATCCGAACATTCCGACAGCGACTATCAATCGCCAGAGAAACAACCCCTGCTCAAACAGACGTTGACAGACCTGTTCGCGGGTAAAACCGCCGCCGAATGGGATGCGCTGTTGGGGGATGTCGATTGCTGTTTCGCGCTGGTCAATGACCCGATTGACGTGGCGAATGACCCGCACATACAGGCGCGTGGCATGATGGGTGTGGATGACGATGGTACGCCCTGGATGCGGAGTCCGGTGCGGATGACGGGCGAGCACATCGAACGCGGGGCGATACCCGGTTATGGCGCGCACACCCGCGACGTATTAGCTGAGTTTGGTTATACCCCCGCTGCGATTGACGACCTGATAGATGCGGGCGTGGTGCAGCAGGGGTAATTAGACCTGTTCACCTCTCGCAGCAGATCAGGGTTCTTGTGTGGTTGCGGGCGGCGGCGGTGCTGGTGGCGGCGGTGGCGGCGGATTGTCCGCTTCGGTTGGGACTGCGGTGGCAGGAACAGTTGTGGGGGCGATGAAGGCATCACCGACAATGACCGGGATTTCGACCAGATACGTCACATCATCGTATGTCCACAGGACTCGGCAGGTCTGTTCGCCCTGCGCCCGAATCGCGCAGCCAATAAAACGCCCGCGTCGATCTAAGGCCGGGGGAAAATCATCATTTTCCAGAACTGCGAACTGCTGCCAGTCGTCTTCATCGGGCATCGCCAGCGCCAACCACAATGTGCCATTATTCGGCACACGCAGCAGCGGAATCACGGTGTCGCATTCGTCGCCCAAGGTGATGACCGGATAATCTGACATCGGTTCAGCGTCCGGGTCGGGCGTGACTTCGGGTTCAGGCGTGATTTCGGCCTCTGGCGTGACTTCGGCTTCGGCTGTCGCTTCGGCTTCGGCGCTATCATCTACTAAAACAAGATTGCAGCGTTCGGTGGCGATGGTGATCGTCAGTAAAGCATCATCTTCTGCCGCATCCTGTGCGAGGGCGGTCACCCCCACCAATATGAGGCTGACTACAATAATCCAGCGTATCGTTAACATGCACTATCTCTTCCTATCAATCACAAATAGAGGGTGGGTATAAAGTAAAGCCAGCTTCGTACAATGGAGTTGGCTATTATGCTCTAAAACAGTACGTTGACCTGATGACGTTTGGATTTACCCTGCCGCTATCGAGGACAACAGCGCGACGGATGTTGTGCAGCCGGGGCGATGACAGCAGCAGCCCTCAAGCAGGCGGTGCGTTAGACTGAACTGCTGGTGGAGACTGGGGCGAATTATCGGGTGCGCTATCCAGTCGCAGGCGGTATGATTAGCGGGTGTATAAAGCGGTGTGACCAACAGCACAGTGAGCGTAGAGGCGTATGACAACCTATCAAAATCCAATTTTACCCGGCACATACCCCGATCCCAGTGTCTGTCGTGTGGGCGAAGATTATTATCTGGTGACGAGCACTTTTTGTTATTTTCCGGGTGTGCCCATCTTCCACAGCCGCGACCTCATCCACTGGACGCAAATCGGGCACTGCCTGACGCGCCGTTCACAACTCAATCTCGAAGGCATCGGCTCGGCAGAGGGCATTTATGCGCCGACGCTGCGTTATTATGATGGACGCTTTTACATGGTGACGACGTTGGTCGGCGGGGGCGGCAACTTTTATGTGTGGGCGGATGACATCGCCGGAGAATGGTCTGACCCAATATGGCTCGAACAGGGGGGCATCGACCCATCGCTGTTTTTTGCGGATGACGGACGCATCTACCTGACGAGTACGGGCATTGCTGGCGCGCCACCCGGAATTTATCAGTCCGAAATTGACCTTGAGACGGGCAAATGCCTGACAGAGCCGACGATGATCTGGACAGGCATGGGTGGACGGCATCCCGAAGCGCCGCATATCTATCACATCGGCGGGTACTATTACCTGTTGATTTCGGAGGGCGGCACCGCGTATGGTCATCATGTGACGCTGGCGCGGTCAAAGTCGCTGTGGGGGCCATTTGAACCCTGCCCGCATAATCCCATTTTTACACACATGAATTTGCCCGACGAACCCTTTCAGGCCACCGGACACGCCGACCTCGTACAAGACCATGCTGGACACTGGTGGCTTGTGTGCCTCGCCATTCGTCCACGCCATCATTTTCAGACGCATCATCTGGGTCGAGAAACCATCCTCGTGCCCGCAGCGTGGGACGACGCGGGCTGGCTGGTCATCAATGGGGGCAATCCCGCGCCACTCACAATCGAGGCCGACACGCTGCCCTTGCACAAGCCAGACCAACCGCCTGCGCGCGACCACTTTGACCAGCCGACACTGGGGTTCGACTGGAATTTTATTCGTAACCCGCCGGAGTCGTTCTGGTCACTCACGGAACGTCCCGGTTGGCTGCGGCTTGTGGGGACGGGGCATACGCTGGATGACGCTGCTGCGCCCGCCTTTGTGGGTCGTCGTCAGCGGCATTTTGTGTGTGAAGTGCGGGCTGTGCTGGATTACCAGCCGCAAAATCCCGGCGATGAAGCGGGTTTGACTATTTTTCAAAATGAAGCGCATCATCATGAAATTTATGTGACGCGCGAAAATGACCAGCGATTCATCGTCGTTCGCCAGCGTATCGGTTCGTTGATTGCGACTGTCGCTAAAGAACCGCTGCCGGATGGCGTCGTCACGTTGATGATAGATGCCAGCGACCTGGAATATACGTTTGCGTACAGGTGTGAAGACGGCACGGGCGGCACACTCGCCAGCGCGCGCACCCGTTATCTATCGTCGGAGGTGGCGGGCAGCTTCACCGGGGTTTATTTTGGCATGGTTGTTTATGGCAGCGCCCCCGCCGATTTTGACTCGTTTGCAATCCATGCCGATGGATCGTAGTCACGTTGTGCATTTGCGTGCCGCATGTGAGGCGTCCCTTTCCGACAGACATCTGCCAGACCATGTTACAAGTTGTTATACTTAAGACGCGGGTTACGATTTGCGCCGTATACTGTAGGCAGCGCATCAAGGGAAGCCGAGAGCAGGGTTTATGACGGGCGATGAATCCCCACAGTGTGAAACGTGTGCGTTTTTCAAAAGCAATGTCCCGCATCAGCGGCATTGCCATCAACACGATTTTGTCATGCCTAGAGCCGACTGGTATATGGTGTGTGGTGACTGGCAGCACGCTGGCGAATCCAGTCCGCTGGTCGCCGATTGTGAACCGGGGGCGCTCTATTATTACACGCGCGATGGCAGCCGGATGCAGGCGCAGTTATTAGGTCGCTTCGAGCAGCTTCAACGCCTGATTGTCAGTGTGCGGGTGCGGTATGATAGCGAATATGGCTGGATTATTGACGCGCGCCGCGCCGCCGACCTTTTTCCCCAACCGGGCGAACGCCTGACCATCCAACTGCATCAACAGCCCTTCACATTTGAGGCCATACAAGTCGAACGGGCGCTGGCAGTCGGTGGCAATGCGGGTGGCATTAGCCATTCCGTCTATATGCTCTATGGCGTGAATGAACCCGATTTGCTATTCCACTGGGCGAATCTGTTTCTGGATATGGAAGTCTATATCACGGACAAATTCGCGCCGAGTGTTTTTGCGTTTGCCGAAGTCATCGCCCCCGGACAGACCTATGCGCTGCATCCCGATATGCTGACGTATGGTGAGTTTGCGCGGCATTAATGAACCGCAGTTACACGCAAACGGCTTTCTGGAGGGGCAGGCTGCCGGTTTGCCCAACCCGGACGCAATGGGGTCTTTGTCCGCGCAATAAAAAACCCGCGTTTTCATCCTCATCATGTAACATTTCACCCATGACGCAGCGGGCGTCTTTGTCCGCGCAATTAAAAACCGGACGCCTGTATCGACGCCCGGTTGTGGTTTGAGATCATAGCGATAGGTGTTTAGCCTTCATCTGGCAGGTCTTTGATAGACGGCAAGCCGAAGTGCGCCCGGATGAGGTCTTCGATTTCGCTCGCCAATTCCGGGTTTTCGATCAAAAATTGTTTGGAATTCTCGCGTCCCTGACCGAGCAGCCCTTCGTTATAACGGAAGAACGCCCCGCGCTTTTCGATAATCCCTAGATCGACGCCTAAATCGACAATTTCGCCCGTTTTGCTGATGCCATTTTCATAAAACATGATGTCGAATTCGGCTTCGCGGAAGGGCGCGGCGACCTTATTCTTGGTCACACGCACACGGGTCCGGTTGCCGATGTTGTCCCCGCCCGATTTGATGCTCTGGATGCGGCGGATGTCGAGCCGGACGCTGGCATAAAACTTCAGCGCGCGTCCGCCAGACGTTGTTTCGGGTGAACCGAACATTACCCCCACCTTCTCGCGGAGTTGGTTGGTGAAGAGGACGGACGAATTGGATTGTTTAATCGCGCCGGAGAGTTTACGCAGGGCCTGGCTCATAAGGCGGGCTTGCAGACCGACGTGGCTGTCGCCCATTTCGCCTTCGATTTCGGCACGGGGGACGAGCGCCGCCACACTATCGACGACGATGACATCCAGCGCGCCTGACCGCACCAGCGATTCGGTGATTTCTAGCGCCTGTTCGCCCGTGTCTGGCTGCGAGATATACAGCGTATCGAGATTGACACCCACGCGCTCGGCATACGACGGGTCAAGGGCATGTTCCATATCGACAAAGGCACAGATGCCGCCGCGTTTTTGTGCCTCCGAAATCACATGCAAGCACAGAGTCGTTTTACCACTTGATTCCGGGCCATAGATTTCGGTGATGCGCCCGCGTGGAATGCCGCCCACACCCAGCGCGATGTCTACCGCCAGTGAACCGGTGGGGATGGTATCGACCATCAAGTGCTGCGCGTCACCCAGACGTACAATCGTGCCATCGCCATAACGTTTGGTCAGCTCATTTAACGTCGCTTCGAGGGATTTGCTGCGCCCATCGTTATTTTCACCGCCAGCAGCTTCGTCCGTCTTTTTCTTTTTAGCCATTGCCATCATTCTCCGCACTAAGGGGTATTCTCAACGTTTAGTTACCAGTGTAATATGATTCTGGTGTTTTGCCACTCTGATATCGTGTCGAAACGTACAGCCTATCATAGTACAAACGTTCTAAATTCGCAAGGTAGAATCGCAGGAAATGACGATGAAAATTTATACTAAAACGGGCGATGGCGGCGAAACCAGCCTGTTTTCGGGCGGACGTGTGCCCAAGACCCATTTGCGCGTGGAGGCGTATGGCACAGTCGATGAACTCAATTCAATTCTTGGACTGGCGCGGGCGCATAATCCCAGCCCACAAGCGGCGGATTGGCTGGAACAGGTGCAGACTCAACTATTTCACCTGGGCGCAGACCTCGCAACGCCACTGGATGCGAAGGCCGATTGGGTCGTCCGCATAGCTGCCGATACACTGGCATGGCTGGAAATGACCATCGACACCATGACCGCCGATTTGCCCGAATTGAAAAATTTCGTGCTGCCCGGTGGGACGGTGGTGGCGGGGCATTTGCATGTGGCGCGGACGGTGTGCCGTCGTGCGGAACGGCTGACAGTCGCGTTGATGGACGACGAGGCCATTGGCGAGTACGTGCTGCCCTATCTCAACCGATTGTCGGACTGGTTGTTCACGCTGGCGCGCTGGGAGAATTTACAGGCGGGCATTTCCGAGACGAAGTGGGCACTTCGCGCAGGGGCATAAAGACCGTTAAACGCGAAGGCGCGAAGGTCGCAAAGAAAACGATTAAGAGCGTAACACAGAGTTAAAGCGGCCAAAGCGAACAGAGGGTGAGAGACATAATTTGGGATTCAATGTCTGCATCCCTCTATGCGCTCGGCGTCCTTTGCGGTTCAATTTGTTACAACAGACAAAAAAATAGGCCGGACTGCTGCCCGACCTGTTGGTTGATGGTCTGGATACAGTCCTATGGGATTAGCCGCTGCCTTGATTCTGGCGGATGTTTTCAAAATGCTGCTCAAAAGTGGCGCACAGGGCATCGTTGGTGGCGGCGAAGATGTAACTGAGCTGTTCGTTGTTGATAATGAAGTTGCCGCTGCCGGTGCAGGGTTCGAGTTCGGCGGACTGGGCGCTAATGCCATTGCCGGCGCGCTGCCCCGCCAGACATTGGAAGAAGTTCGATTCAATACGGGTGTTGTTGATTACCGCAACGATGCCAATCGCCGGGATTTCACTGCCGATAATTTGCGTTGGGGTATAGACGGCAGACGCAATCGCGCCGACATCTTCATAGCAGTTGATGACATCGTTCAACTTGGCGACAGCGCCAGCTAAGATCGGATTGCCTGTCAGTAACGCCGTCCCGCCCGCGACTGTTGCCAGGGCATCGTTCACGTCGTTGGTCTCGTTGCGATTATAGGTGGCGATATTGGGCAGATAGTTGCCCGCCGCTTCGGTATCACTCGCGGTATCGCCCGTGGGCTGGCAGGCGGCAATCAGCGCCAGCATCACCAGCAAGAGAAGTGCTTTTTTCAGCATGGTCATTCCTTTACATGCAGGATAGTCACTCACAAAATCATCTTCCATTATACGTCATTCGCAGCACTTATGGGGATAGTTGCGCTAATCGTGCGCGGCGGATTCGTCAGCGGTGGATGGGGAGTCGGTGGTAGACGATTCGGCTTGCCGGGGTGTTGGGGCGCGTTCGCTGCGCCAGCTATCGAGGAAAACCAGCCCGACGCCCAATACAATGGCATGATCGGCGAGATTAGACACATTGGAAATGCCGATTATCGACAGGCGATAGTGAATAAAATCGACCACATGCCCATACTGAATACGGTCTGCCGCATTGCCCAGCGCGCCCCCCACCACCAACCCAATTGCCACGCGCGCCAGCATCTTGTCATCGGCGATGCGTGGATAAACATAAATCATGGCGATGGTGACGATGATGGCGATGATGAGGAATAAATCGCCCGCCTGTGGCAAAAAGCCGAAGGCCGCGCCAACATTCTCGCTGCGGGTGAGTTGGAAGACAGCGCTAAGCGCCGGGATGGGCTGCACTGTCTCATACAATTCGAGATTGTTGATAATCAATCGCTTGCTGACTTGATCGGCGATCAGGACGACGCCAATAATGCTGAACAGGAACAACCACTGGCGAACACGC
The DNA here is from genome assembly GCA_964614375.1 of uncultured Anaerolineaceae bacterium. Lineage (GTDB taxonomy): Bacteria > Chloroflexota > Anaerolineae > Aggregatilineales > Phototrophicaceae > CAZTLI01. The sequence continues at coordinate 2,007 of CAZTLI010000086.1, read as the reverse complement.
ACGCGCATAACCACTCCATATGACGGTCTACCTGCACCCATTATAGTGGCGCGCCCCATTTTTGCCAGACCACCTGAATCTTGAAATGGTTCGCAAGCTGACTGTGGTCGTGTGGGCAGATGTTAGTTAAAATGTGGAACTACCGCTGGTAAAAATAGAAACAGTATCGCATTATGACGACGATATTCATCAGCCATAGCTCTGTTGACGACAGCATCGCCGACCAACTGAGTAGGGATTTACAGACGCGCGGTTATGCCACATGGGTTGACCATAAAGACATCCCTGTCGGGGCGCAGTGGGTGGATGTGGTCGAGCAGGCGTTGGAACAGTCGGACGTGCTGCTCTTGCTGTTGTCTGAAGATGCAAAACAGTCGCATTATGTCAAAACCGAATGGCAGGCGTTTTACAGCCGGCGCAAGCGCATCATCCCGGTGAAAGTCCGGCATTGTGCCAAACCAATGCTGCTGAACATGCTTCAAGACATCGACTTCACCGACAAAAAAGTCTATGACGAACGGGTGACTCAACTACTCGAAGTGCTGCCCGAACCCACGCCCGAACCCGCGCCCGTGCAGGTCGAAATCAATCGCGCCGAATTTACCGGGCACTTCAGCCGCGAGTCGATTGAGCGCGTCATGCGTATTACCCAGGCGATGGAAGCGGTGGAAGCGGCTGAGAAAATTCAACCACCCGATGTGCCTGTTGGCGAAGTGCTGTTTGTATTTTTGCAGGCCAAAAAGATGGCGGTTTACAGCCTGAATGAGCCGCTCATCATCGGGCGAACCCACGACTCATCCTCGATCCAGCCCGACATCGACCTCACGCCCTTCGGCGCAGACCGCAAAGGCGTTTCGCGCCGTCATGCCATGCTGGTGCAGACGATGATTGGCCTGACATTGACCGACCTCGATTCACGCAACGGGACATTTGTTGGCAATACGCAGTTGGTCGCGAATCAAGCCGTGCGCCTGAAGAATAAGTCCCTCGTGCGCTTTGGTGGGCTGGTGGTGCAGATACATTTCAAAGAGGGTTCATAGCTGCCACTCATCATCGCGGAGTCCGATCAACGTAAGATTATCCCCTCATCCTCTATCCAATTAGAGAGATAACTCACGACGCAATCCACCGAGTTTGATTCTATCTGTAACCTATCCATAGCAGAGCCATTTGTATAAATACACAGCTTCAGGGGACAAATCGCATGAAACAATACGACGCAATTATCATTGGTACAGGACAGTCGGGGCCGTCGATGGCGAGCGCGCTGGTTGGCGAAGGGCAAAAAGCGGCGATTGCGGAAGGCTACCGTTTTGGCGGGTCGTGTGTGAATTATGGCTGTCGCCCGACCAAAGTGATGATTGCCAGCGCGCGGGCGGCACATATGGCCCGGCGGGGCGCGGATTTTGGCGTGGCGATTGACCATTTCACGATCAATTGGAATCGGGTGCGAGAGCGGGTTGTCGGCATTATCGACCATACCAGCGCCGACATTGAAGACTGGCTGCGCGGCCTGGATGGGTTGGATGTGTATCACGCCTACGCCAGCTTTGCAGGCAAAGAGGGTGACCATTATCATGTGCAGATGGGTGATGAAGTGGCAGCCGCGCCGCGCGTTTTCATCAATACGGGCGCACGGGCGCGCAAACCCAATATCGAGGCCCTCGATACCGTCGAATGGCTAGACAGCGAACGGCTGCTGCGATTGGAAGACCGTCCTGAACACCTCCTTATTCTTGGCGGCAGTTATATCGGGCTAGAAATGGGACAGGCCTTCCGGCGACTGGGTAGTGAGGTGACGATTATCGAAACATCGGCGCATCTGGTTTTTCGTGAGGATGAAGATGTACAAGTTGAAGTCGAACGTATTCTAGCCGCAGAGGGCATCGCCATCCATACAAACAGTAACATCTCCAAAGTCGAAAAGGCCGATTCGGGTGGTGTGCGTGTGTATGTACGCAATGAAGCTAGCGGGCAAGAACAGTCGATTGAGGGTTCGCACCTGTT
>CAZTLI010000085.1:0-14680 GCA_964614375.1 uncultured Anaerolineaceae bacterium | reverse complement strand
GGGTGAAATGATGCGGAAAGCCGGATACAAAACATGGGTCGGCGGCAATATTGGGAATGTGCTGCTGGATGTTTTGCCGATTATCCAACCGACTGATCGTGTGGTCATGGAACTGTCGAGTTTTCAACTCGAATTGATGACTGTCAGCCCACCGATAGGGGCGATACTCAACATTACACCCAATCACCTGGATCGACATGGCACAATGATGAATTATGCGCGTGCCAAAGCCAACATCGCCGCCTTTCAGCATCGTAGCGATTATGTCGTATTGGGACGGGATGATGCGACGACGTATGCGTTAGGCGAACTGGTGCCGGGACAGTGTGTATGGTTTAGTATGCGTGAAATCGTCACCGATGGCGCGTTTATGGTGGGTAATCGGATTGCGGTTGCAGGTGTATCAAGTCCTGATGGTGACCCCCATATTATTTGCGAGCGCGATGAAATCCCGCTGCGGGGCGACCATAACCTGTTGAATGTCCTGGCAGCCTGTGCCATCGCGGGCGTTGCAGGTATTGCGCCAAAAGCCATGCGCGAAGCAATCCTTGACTTCAAAGCCGTCCCACATCGGCTCGAAGTCGTGCGGATGTTAAATGGCGTGACTTATGTAAACGATAGCATCGCCACCGCGCCCGAACGCACGGTTGCTGCACTTCGTAGTTACAATGAGCCTCTGGTGCTGCTGCTGGGTGGGGAGGATAAAGACTTGCCATGGGAAGAAGTGTTACTGCTGGCTTTGAACAAAGCGCGAAAAGTGGTCGTTTTTGGGAAATCTGGCGAAAAGCAAGTTGGCGACAAAATCGAAAAGATATTGAAGTCGATGTTTGGTCATGCGGATGCAATCACACGCGTTGAGACGCTCGGTGAAGCCGTGAAATTGGCGCAAGAGTCCGCGCAGGCGGGTGATGTCGTTTTATTGTCTCCCGGCGGCACCAGTTACGACGCCTATAAAGACTTCGCAGAACGCGGTGACCACTTTCGCCAACTGGTATCTGAACTATAATATGCTGTAGTCAGACATCTATATTTTTGAGTGTGTGCAGATTGGTAATAGACCAACACCATGACAGATCAACCGGTTAATCAACCATACAACCAATCCACGACAGTTCGACCCACTGTGCGAACGCCAGCGCGTTCAACACCATCTGTCGTGCCAACTCAACGACCTGTGGAGCGCAAAAGTGGTTTTTGGGCATCGCTGGATAAACCGATGTTGCTATCGGTTGGTCTTTTGCTGGCAATCGGCACATTAATGGTCTATAGCACCACCTTTGATTGGAGCTTTGCGGTATACGATAATCCCATCACCGTGTTTTTACAGCATTTGCGTAATATGGGTGTGGGGATGATCGCATTGGGCGTGGTTACGCTGATAGATTATCGCATCTGGCGACGCCTTGCTGTTTGGATCATGCTGTTTGCTATCGGCAGCCTTATCGCCGTTGTTTTGTTCGCCGATGTGACGTTTGGGGCGCGGCGCGCGCTGTTGAATGGTTCGTTCCAACCGGGCGAGCTAGCAGAATTGGCAATTATTATCTATATGGCGGCGTGGTTAGGCTCGAAAAGTACCCGTATTCGCAGTGTGACCTATGGCTTGCTGCCTTTCGCAGTGCTGGTCGGTATTGTGGGTGGATTGGTTATCCTCCAACCCGACTTGAGTACAGCGGTGACGATATTTCTGACAGCGGGCATCATGTTCTTCCTTGCCGGGGCGGATATTCGCCAGCTTGTTGCGACGGGGTTGATTGTGGTTGTCATCGGCGTCGGGTTGATTTATGGTGGAACACTGCTGCCAGATTATGCGAGTGATCGTGTAGACTCGTTTGTCGCCAGTATTACCGACATTACCCAGACCAACTATCAGACCCAACAAGCCATAGGCGCGATCATTCGCGGTGGCTGGACAGGCGTTGGCTTAGGTGAGAGTTATCAGAAATTTGGCTTTTTACCCGCGCCGCATACGGACAGTATTTTTGCGATCATCGGGGAAGAGTTGGGCGTGCTTGGCGCGGGTCTGGTGGTGTTTCTGTATGTGTCGTTTGTGATTCGCGGGTTGAATATCGCGCGCCGTGTGCCCGATTCGTTTGGCGGTTTACTTGTTGCCGGGGTGACAATTTGGGTCGCGCTAAAAGCGCTGACCAATATTGCTGTTATGCTGGCACTCATCCCCACATCGGGTGTGCCGCTGCCATTTATTAGTTACGGCGGGTCGTCCCTATTGGTGCTGATGATTGGTGTGGGCTTGATTTTGAATGTAAATCGTGTGACATTGAATCGTCAGGCGACACCAGATCGGAGAATATCGAGTGCGAGTTATGATCGCGGCGGGCGGCACCGGCGGGCACGTCTATCCAGCACTGGCCGTCGCCGAGGCGATACGGAAGAACCCCGATTTATCGAAGACTGAATTGGTTTTTGTGGGGACAAAAGGGGGCATGGAACGCGGCCTTGTTGAACAGTCTGATGTGTCGTTTGCTGCGTACTATGAGGTGATGGCGGGGCCATTGCATGGGGTTTCGTTGATACGTGCCTTGACCAGTTTAGTCAAATTGATGGTGGGGGTTGTCCAATCTTTTGGTATATTACTACGACGCAGACCCAACGTCACATTATTAACAGGTGGATGGGCGAATGTGCCCCTGGCGCTGGTGATGTGGTTGCTGCGTGTGCCATCGGTCATTTACCTGCCCGACATTGAACCGGGTTTGACCATTCGTTTCTTGCAACGGTTTGCGCGTAAGGTAGCGATTACTGTGCCTGATTCCGCCCAATATTTCCGTGATGGGCAGGCGGTGGTCACGGGTTATCCATTGCGGCAAAGGATGTTACGGGCGACGCGCGACGAAGGCCTTAACCATTTTGGACTTGACTCAACCCGCAAAACACTGCTGGTCACCGGGGGGAGTCAAGGGGCACGCAATATTAACATCGCGATAATTGAGAATTTGACGCAGTTATTGGATTGTGGCCTGCAAATTATCCATTTGACAGGCACAGGCGATTGGGAACGTGCCCGGCAGCAAGCGGCGTCTTTGGGCGAGTTGTCGCACTATCATCCACTGCCCTATTGCCATGAGATGGGTCTGGCATTGGCTGCGGCGGATATAGTTGTATGTCGGTCTGGCGCGAGCATATTGGGGGAGCAGACCTTTTTCGGTCTCGCAGCCATTTTGGTGCCCTATCCGTATGCGTGGCGCTACCAAAAGGTCAATGCGGACTGGCTGGAATCACGCGGGGCGGGGATTTATGTGGCGGATGAAGACCTGACCGTGCAGCTCGTTCCGGTGCTGAAAAGCCTGCTGGATGACCCGGAACGATTGGCGACAATGCAGGCGCGGGCCCGCGCCCTTGCACAGGGCGATGGTGCGGATAATATTGCCCAACTATTGCTTGATCTGGCGAGGAACTAGTTTATGGTGCAGTTGAGTGTACTCGTGTGGCTAGCGGCAATTTTCTTTGCTTTTGTCGGGTTTACACGCGGTTGGAGCAAAGAAGTCATTTCAATGGCTGGGATAATTCTTGGCTTATTTGCGCTGCACCAGTTCGACGCATTAATTCGCGGTACGCTGCTGGCGAATCTATCGCGGGATCAGGTATTTTTTGTGCAATCGGCAATTTTCTTAGGCGTGGTGTTCTTTTCGTACCAGACACGCGCGCTCATCGGCGGGGATGCAGAACGGGCAACTCGGCGTTCGCGTGGTGACGACGATGGACGGGATAGTTTGCAGGCCAGCGTGTTGGGCGCAATCGTTGGTTTTTGGAATGGGTATCTGATTGCAGGTACGCTGTGGTACTTTTTAGACATCAATCGCTTGCCCGATGGCGTGACCTATGCGTTAAATCCGTATGTCACGGGGCCAATTGACCCGACAGGTGTCGCGGCAGTGAATAATTTGCCGTTGTATGTGCTGGCTAATGGGCCGGGTTCGAACGGGGATTTACTCTCGCTGGCGGTGATTGTGCTATTCTTGATTGTCTTGATTGTCATTTGACCGTCGGCAACTAACGGAGTCATCCATGATTCAGTTATCGTCGCTGTTGTGGGTTGCGGCAATTTTCTTCGCTATTATCGGCTTTATGCGCGGCTGGAATCAAGAAGTGCTGGCGCTCGCTGGTGTTGTATTAGGATTTTTCTTTTTGTTCCAGTTCGACAGTGTTTTTCGTGGGATATTGTTGTCTAATCTCTCGCGTGAACAGGCGTTTATGGTGCAGTCCGGGTTGTTTATAGCGATTGTCTTTGTCGCCTATCGAATGCCCGCTGCGCGTTCGCGTCCGGGCGATAGCCGCTTACAAACGGGTATTCTGGGGGGGATAGTCGGCTTTGTAAATGGCTATCTGATTTCGGGGACATTATGGTACTTTCTGGACATTAACGAATATCCGCTGTCGCCGCTGGTTATCGCACCCGCTGCAAATTCGCCCAGTGTTCAAACCTTGAATTCGATGCCGATACTGTTATTGGGCGGGGGTGTGGGCACAAGTGGCGATGTGTTGGCGGTTATTGTGTTAGTGTTGTTTTTGCTTGTTTTATTTGTCATATAAAAGGTATCAACCAGCAGGTTGGGTAAAGATATTATGCACCTTATTCCCGGTCAACACATCCATCTTATTGGCGTTGGTGGCGCGGGGCTTTCGGCTATAGCGCGCGTATTGTTGCAGCAGGGGTTTTTTGTCTCCGGGTCAGATATGCGGTCAAACGCCTATACTGAGGCGCTCAAGCGGGATGGTGCGGTTATTTTTGAGGGGCATGATCCCACACAGGTCGGCGAGGCGGAATTGGTCATTATTTCGTCGGCTGTCCCCCGTGATAATTTAGAGGTACTGGCGGCACAGGCGCAAGGTATTCCTGTGCTCAAGCGATCCGATGTCATTAGTACCATCATGAGCGGGCACACCAACATCGCAATTGCCGGTGCTCATGGTAAAACGACCACCGCGGCTATGACTGCCCATATTTTGATGCAAACCGGACAGTCGCCATCCTATATTATTGGCGGCATCATGAAAAATACGGGCACCAACGCCGGTGTCGGCACGGGTAAAGCCTTCGTAATTGAGGCTGATGAGTACGATAATATGTTTCATGGGCTTCGACCCAACGTAGAAGTGATTACCAACATTGAATATGACCATCCCGACTTTTTTCGCTCTCAACGCGAAATGATTGTTTCGTTCACGCGCTTTGTAGGTTTGTTGCCCAAAGATGGATTGCTCATTGTGTGTGCGGATGATTCGACGGCAATGATTTATTCAGACAACCGCACTGTTGTCCGTTTGCCCACAACCAGCTATGGGATTCGTAACCCGCGCGCGCGCTGGCGTGCTGAGAATATCCGGGTTGAAGATAGCGTGACTGTCTTTGATGTCGTGCATGAAAAGCAGCCCAAAGGCACGGTCAGGTTGAAGATGGTTGGCAACCACAATATCCTTAATGCGTTGGCGGCGCTTGTCGTCGCTGACCATGAACAAGTACCATTTGCGGACGCGGCAAAAGCATTAGCGACATTTGAAAGCACAGAGCGCCGATTTGAGGTGCGCGGTGCAGCAGATGGCGTAATTGTGGTGGATGACTATGCCCATCATCCGACTGAAATTAAGGCGACACTAGCCGCTGCGCGCACGCGCTTTGGGGATCGTAAAATTTGGGCGGTCTGGCAGCCGCATACCTATAGCCGCACACAACAGCTACTCGATGCCTATATTAATGCGTTTGTCGATAGCGATTATGTGCTGGTAACAGATATCTATGCAGCGCGAGAGAAGCCGTCCGACAGCATTAATAGCAAGCAAATCGTTGCCGCAATGCGGCATAAAAATGTGCGTCACACACCTTCTCTAGAAGATGCGGTGAGTTTGCTTGTGCGCGAAGTTCATGAACCCGCGGCGATTATCATCATGAGTGCGGGAGATGCACCCAAAATCGGTGCCGAGTTTCTGGCGCACCGGGGACAATCATGATAGAGAAGCTGCAATCGCGCTTTGTGGGTCGATTATTGCGCGATGAACCATTAGCCAAATATACAGCGGCACGTATGGGTGGCCCTGCGGATTGGGTATATGTCGCTAGAGAATCGCTGGATGAATTGATCGAAGTCGTGACAACGGCGTGGGCAGAGGACTTGCCAGTGCATATTCTTGGGGGTGGTGCGAATGTCCTTGTCTCGGATAAAGGTATACGGGGACTGGTTGTGATTAACCATGTGCAGGAAATGACATTTGGGCACTGGCATCATGGGCGGAATGTATCGGCTACGAGTGGCACAAGTTTGAAGGTGCTGGCGCAAAAGTGTAAATCAAAAGGCATCGGTGGCCTTGAGTGGGCGGTGAGTGTACCGGGAACGGTCGGTGGCGCTGTCGTGAATAATGCCGGGGCACATGGCGGTGATATGGCACAGGTGATTGCCGATGCGGTCGTGCTTGAACCAACGGGGCCAACGTTAATGACCAACGAGGCATTGCACTATGCCTATCGGTACTCAAGCCTGAAAGCTCGGATGGATCGGCGCTTTCTTGTGTTATTAGCGACATTTATATTGCCCGAAGCCGACCCGAAGACCATTGAAGCGCGCATGACGAAGTTCATTGCCCAGCGCAAATCAACCCAACCTCCCGGCGCGAGTTTGGGGAGTATCTTTAAGAATCCCCCCGGTGATTATGCGGGTCGTTTGATTGAACACTGTGGTTTGAAAGGCTATCGTGTGGGTGGGGCACAGGTTTCGCCTATCCATGCTAATTTTTTTATCAACATGGGCGATGCCAGCCCGCGCGATTATTTATCCCTTATCGGTCATGTGCAAGAAACGGTGTATAGTCAGACCGGTGTGTGGCTGGAATTGGAAATTGAAACCATTGGTGATTGGGCCTGATGGCGTGTTATCATGGCGATTGCAGGGATGGTGTAATCGTCCAACCGTAATGTAACTTCGCGAATATTGAGAAAATACATCATCCTAATCCCCAGAAAAAATCTTACAATAGATGTAGATTTGATGAGTTGCCAGCGAATGACACCTCCTGTAACATAGAGAGTACGTTATGTTGGTTTTCTGTAACAGTGAAGTGCGGAGAAGCGAGGGCGTGTGACATCACGACGAGAGCGGCGGCGTGGTGGCGAACGGTCACCGGGTTTGTTGCGCCGAATGCCTGCCGATGTGAACGTATCGCGCCCGGTTGTGCAGCACAGCACACGCGGTCAGAGTTTCGTGGGGGCGCGGGTCATTAGCGCCATTCTCGTCATTTGCCTTATCCTTGTGCTGGTGTTGTTCTTTAGTTCAGATGCGTTTTATGTGCGAAGTATCGCGGTGGGGGGGAATCAATTTTTATCTGCCGAAGAGGTTTTCGCACTCACGGACATAGCCAATCTTCACATTTTCTGGGTTGATCCAGATGTTGTGCGCGAGTCGGTAATGGCCTCGACTTCGATAGCGGATGCGACTGTGACTTTAGGGTGGCCTCCAAATGTGGTCGAAGTGTTGATTGTTGAACGGCAGCCAGCGATGATTTGGATACAGGAAGGCGTGACCTATTGGATAGACCTTCAGGGGCGGGTAATGCCCTTCCGCGAAGCACGTCCAGAACTCATGCAAGTGATAGCGGACGCAGATGTGAATGAAGGCCCGTTAAGCGATTCGGGTCGTGTATCGGTAAACATTGTGAATGGTGCGTTGCAATTGCGCGATTTATTACCCGGTGTGAATCAACTGCGTTACCACCCCGTTTATGGGTTAGGTTTTACTGACGAGCGTGGTACCGATGTCTGGTTTGGCACCGGGGCAAACATGAGCGAAAAAATCATCGTTTATCAAGCGATTGTTGCCGATTTGCAGCGTCGCGGCCTTATCGTAACGCGGATAAGTGTCGCCAATCTCGATGCACCATATTTTTGCCCATTGGGGGCACCGTGCGATGAATGAACCAGTTGTCGGACTCGATGTAGGGACTCATAAAATCTGTACTATCGTGGGGCAAGTCCGTGCTACCGATGTGTTCGTGGTCGGTGTGGGTATCGAACCCAGCCGCGGCATGAAAAAAGGTGTAGTCAACGATATTGCCCAATTATCAGCGGCGATTTCCGCGTCTGTTCATAAAGCCGAAAAGAGCAGCGGCTATGACGTGCGTCGTGCGTTCGTCAGTGTTGCGGGCAGCCATATCGCGTCCCTAACCAGTCGTGGGATGGTGGGTATCGCTGGCAATCGGAGCGTGACATTTGACGACCTCAATCGTGCGATGGATGCCGCCCGTGCAATTGCCATACCACATAATCGTGAAGTGCTGCATGTGGTGCCACGTAGCTATTCGCTCGATGGTCAGGATGGTATCCGGCATCCGGTGGGGATGCACTGCTTCCGTTTAGAGGTGGATGCCCATATTATCACCGCTTCTTCACATAGTATTGCGAATCTGGAACAGGCTGTTGATGCTGCCGGGGTTATGGTAGACCGATTCATCCTTAATCCGCTTGCGGCGGGTGATGCGGTACTCACCGAAGCCGAACGTGAGGGTGGTGTGGCGGTCATCGACATTGGCGGCGGCACGACAGACATTGCCATATTCATTGATGGTACGGTCTGGCATACCGCTGTAATTCCAGTCGGTGGGGATCATGTCACCAGCGATATTACCTATTGGATGAAAGTGCCGTTTGAATTGGCAGAAGCCGTAAAAGTGCAGCATGGTCATGCCCTTTCCCGCAGTGTAAGCGCGCTGGAAAGTTTTCTGGTCGAGCCGTTTGGCGATGGATTACCCACAGAAGTGAAACGTTCAGAATTGGCCTTAGTGATTGAGGCGCGCGTCGAAGAAATGTTTGAACTGGTACGCAAAGAAATTAAGCGTTCCGGTTATGATCGACTGCTGCGTGCTGGCGCTGTGATTACTGGCGGTGGGTCACAATTGCCGGGCATTCAGGAACTGGCAGCGCGCATCCTCGATTGTCCGGTACGATTGGCGAAGCCCGAACGCTTGACGGGCATGGCGGACGCGCTGCGAAATCCGTCATATAGTACCAGCGTGGGGTTGCTACGATTAGGCCTGGAGATGGATTCGATGGTAGAAGCCGAAGAACCAAATGGTACACTGCCCGGCAAAAAGCTGGGTACATTCCTCGGTGGCTTGTTCAAACGCTTGCTGCCCGATGATGAAACTTGATAAAAACACGCTGCTTTTAAGATTAGTACCTTGTTGTGGTTGCTAACGTTTCTGTTATCTGTCAAAATAGGATGTTAAAGCGGATTATTATCAAAACCGCAAATTAAGAAGGGGATTCGTATGGAAGAATTCGCACCTGGGGAGCAGTTCGCCCAAATTAAAGTGATTGGTGTGGGCGGTGGTGGTGGCAACGCCGTTAACCGGATGATTAACGAAGGCCTTGGTGGTGTCGAGTTTATTGCGGTGAATACCGACAATCAGGCACTCATGTTATCGAAGGCCAAAACCCGCATCCGTATCGGCGATAAGCTCACGCGCGGTCTTGGCGCAGGCGGCAACCCGGAAATAGGCCGGAAAGCCGCCGAGGAAAGCCAGGATGATTTATATGAAATCTTGCGTGGGGCAGATATGGTGTTCATCGCTACCGGTATGGGCGGTGGTACGGGAACAGGGGCATCACCTGTTGTCGCACAGATCGCCAAAGAGTTGGGGGCGCTGACGATTGGCGTTTGCACCCGTCCATTTTCATTTGAAGGGGCGCGTCGGGCACAACTTGCCGATGCGGGTATCGAGGCGTTGAAGAGTCAGGTCGATACGCTGATTGTCATTCCGAATGATCGCTTGCTCCAAATCGCTGATAAGCGTGCCAGTTTACAGCAGGCCTTCTCACTGGCAGATGACGTGCTGCGGCAGGGTATTCAAGGTATTTCGGAGCTGATTACTGTGCCCGCACTGATTAACCTCGACTTTGCCGATGTCCGCACGATTATGTCAGAAGGTGGCGCGGCGTTGATGGCGGTTGGGCATGATAACGGTGATGACCGTGCCCGAACGGCTGCGGAGAAGGCGATTAGCAGCGCCTTGTTGGATGTGACGATTGATGGCGCACGCGGCATCCTGTTCAACATTACCGGCGGCCCGGATTTGAGTCTGTTTGAGGTCAACGAAGCGGCAGAAATCATCAAACAAAGCGCACATCCTGATGTCCACCTCATCTTTGGTGCTCAGATTGATGAAAGCATGGGCGATGAGGTGCGGATTACCGTCATTGCTACGGGTTTTGAACAAAGTCGTGCTGCTCGCAGTATCGAAGCCCGTCGGCAGCAGCCCGTGCAGCGGCCTATTCAGCAGCAGCCGCCACAACAGCGCCCAGCACAGCAGCAGCCTGTACAACCAGCCCCACAGCAACCCGTACAGCAACCGATTCAGCAGCAGCCGCCGCAGCGCCCGGTACAGACGCCAGATGAACAACCGGGTCGGGTTTATCATCAGGAAGACAATATGGACATCCCGGCCTTTCTACGGCGTAATCGGGATCGCGATTGAGTCTGTCTGATAGCTCAAAACAAGAGGAATGAGGGCAGGCACTGACCTGCTCTTTTTGTTTGAATTGCGTCGCATTACCAAATATATTTCTAACCAAACTGAGACCTGTTCTGGTGGACAAATGTTCGTGGTCGTGCTATAAAGGGCTTGTATAAGAAACTCAAAACTCAAATCCTCCCGGTAAAGGGATGTGGGTGAAAACCAACCCACACAATGGGGGAAGTCCGGTGAAACTCCGGCGCTGTCCCGCAACGGTAACGGGGATACGCAGGCATGGATTACAAATGCCTGGCGGTTACCCGAAGCCCGATTACCCACCTTTACTTTGCTCGTACATCGCCTTCGTGGATTGAGGGGAACGGGTGTGTAGATGTGATGGCTTATACAATACACTGCAACAGCTTTTACATCGGACATCATAGAGTTTTTTAAGTCAATTCATATGGGTAACGGGTTACTTCTATGTAACTCCGGCTCTGTTTTCATGCCTGTAAAGATATGTCATTAGACGACTCAATAGGGGTGGCTATGGTTCAGTCGCGAGAAGATAAGCGCAATGCGCTGCACGAATTAGGATACAAAATATTTCTGGATCGCTATGCGCGTAAAGATATGACGCGCGAGACGCTGGCTGTTGGCGACACGGTGATTGTGGTGGTTAATGCGAAGACCGGACAGCGCGAAATTGGCACGGTCACGGCTCTGAATTTACCCGAAGTCACGGTTGAGTTACTCGATGGCGAGGTGGTGATACGCGCCTTAGAACACGTCGATAAGCCGCTAGAAACGAAACCTGAGCAAATGATGGCGCGCGTAGCCGAAGCGATTGCCGGGGCAGAAAAATCTGGCAAACTTCGCCAAGCGTGGACGAAGAATTTTCAATGGCTGCTCGACGATTTTAAGTTTGTGCCCGGTGGACGCATCCTCGCTGGCGCGGGGATTAATGATGAGCTTACTTTTTACAATTGTTATGTGATCCCCAGCCCCCGTGATTCACGCGAAGGGATTATGGAAACCCTCACACAGATGACGGAGATTATGTCGCGCGGTGGGGGCGTTGGCATCAATATTTCTTCGCTGCGCCCACGTCATGCGTATGTGAAAGGCGTGAATGGTCGTTCCAGCGGATCGGTCTCATGGGGCGCGCTCTACAGCTTCGTCACGGGACTGATAGAGCAGGGTGGGAGTCGTCGTGGCGCGTTAATGCTCATCCTCAATGACTGGCATCCTGACGTGTTTGATTTCGTGAATAGCAAGCGCGCTGCGGGGCAAATCACCAACGCCAATATCAGCGTCGGCATTTCTGATAAGCTGATGGATGCGATTGAAAATGATGGTGATTGGGATTTGATGTTCCCCGATACAAGTGATCCTGATTACAACACACTGTGGGATGGCAATCTCGAAAAATGGATCGACTCCGGTCATGCTGTGGTTCACTATCGCAGGGTGAAAGCCCGTGAATTGTGGAATGCCATCATCGAAAGCGCGTGGGCCAGCGCTGAACCGGGCATCTGGTTCCGTGACCGCTATAACAAGATGTCAAATTCAGCCTACTATTATGAAGGCTATGTCATCTGCACGAATCCATGTGTGACAGGTGACACCCTGGTTTCGACTGAATTTGGGTATACACAGGCTAAAGACCTCACAATCGGTATGAAAATCCGTACCCCTGCCGGACTCAAACCGATAGAAAAAATCTATAACAATGGTGTGCAGCGTATTTATCGGGTGGAATTTTCCGATGGTGGTCACTTGGAATGTACCGCTGACCACAAGTTAAAAGTTGTTCGTGGCAAGAAGTACGAATGGATCGCTGTATCTGACGTTATTGAAGGCGATAAAGTCCTCATAATGCCCAATGAAGCCTTTGGTTCACGTCGGCGGTTGCCCGACGAAGCGATCAAATATGTTGAGAAGCGTCAACTCAAAGTTTCTGACTATTTTGACAGAACACTCGGATTGCTAATAGGTGCAGTGATTGGGGATGGCACGCTGCGGCAATTGCCTAGCGGAAATAGCCATTCTAATCAGTGTCGTGTCGCGTTTGGCGCGCATGAATCGGAATGGATGGCACATTTTCAGAACCTGCTCAATGACATGGGCATTCACTCCCATCTCACCCAAGAACAACAAGAAATTGCACATGCAGATGGGCAAGTTGCTGTTCATCAGGCATTGCGACTGCATTGTTATAAGTTGGCAACTTTGCTCGTGAAAATTGGAATGCCAACCAATGTCAAAGCGCCAAATAAAACGATACCGGATGCTTTTATGTCTCTGGATCGTGATTTTCTGGCGGGAATACTCGATGGCCTATTTTCGACAGATGGCAGCGTGTTGATGAAGCGTGATAATCCGATGCTGCGCTTCCACACATCGTCCTATGAATTGGCTCAGCAAGTCCGTTTGATTTTGCTGCAATTTGGGATACATGGTCGCATTTATACACAAACACGCGACCCGAATCTGGAATATGATGGGCGTTCAATGTATGGCACAGGCATAAAATATGATGTGGTCATCATGAACGAAGGTGTGCCACGTTTCTACAGCGAAATTGGGCTGAGTCACCCGGATAAGGCCGCGCGATTAAAAGAAGTTGCCGAAGATTGGCACTATTACGGGGCGTCGTGGCTTGCTTCGGTGGTTTCTGTTCAAGATACGGAACGCGAAGAAGAAGTCTACGATGTCTACGAACCCGACACGATTACGTGGGTAACGAATGGTTATGTGTCTTTAGATTGTGGGGAGCAAGGGCTGCCGGGTTTTGGAGTCTGCAATCTGGGCGCGATTAATCTGGCGAAATTCTACTCGGCAGCAACACACGATGTCGATTGGGAAGCCTTCCGTCAAACCGTGCGCTATGCCACCCGCTTCCTCGACAATGTGATTGATGTCACGCCCTATTTCTTCAAGGCCAACGAGAAACAACAGTTAAGCGAACGGCGCGTCGGCCTGGGTACGATGGGCATCGCCGAACTGATGATTCGATTGGGTATCCGTTATGGCAGTGATGAGTCGGTTGACTTTATCAATCGGCTGTATGAAGTGTTTACGACCACCGCTTATGAAACATCCATCGAACTGGCAGAAGAAAAAGGCGCATTCCCTAAATTTGAGGCCGAAGGGTTCTTGAGCAGCGGCTTCATGCAGCAGATGCCCGAAGCTATTCAAGATGGTGTACGCAGCCGGGGCATCCGCAATGTGACACTGCTGACACAAGCGCCGAATGGTACGACAGGTACGATGGTCAATACCAGCACCGGAATTGAGCCGTTTTTCTCGTGGAAATTCTATCGCAAGAGTCGATTGGGTTTGCACGAAGAGAATGTGCCTATCGTTGAGGAATATCTGGAATCGCAAAGCAATGGCGCAGCGTTACCCGACTATTTTGTGACCGCGATGGAACTCACACCAGAAGAGCACGTCAAAGTTCAGGCTGCGATCCAGCGCTGGTGTGATAGCAGTATCAGCAAAACGTCCAACGTCCCCAATCATTATACCGTCGAACAGGTTGGCGATTTGTATCGCTATATGTATCAGATGGGTTGCAAAGGCGGGACGATTTATCGGGATGGCAGTCGCGATGAACAGGTGCTGATGTTGAAAGGTGATGAACGTGCTGAGACCGAAATGAAAGAGGTCAAAGGCAAGGTTGAACACGTCGCCACACCGCATCATGTCTATCCACGTCCAAGACAGCTTGACGGCACAACTGTCAGTCGTCAGACACCTTTTGGCACGGGTTTTATCACAATGAACAGTGATGAACACGGGTATCCGTTTGAGGTGTTTATCACCATTGGCAAGGCCGGCAGTGATTTGCAGGCCGATGCCGAAGGACTGGGACGCATGATTTCGCTCGGTTTGCGGACGACTGCGCCACAAAATCGGATGGAAATGCTTAAGCTCATCATCGACCAGTTGCGCGGGATTGGCGGCTCGCGGTCTGTTGGATTTGGGCCGGGTCGTGTGTTATCGCTGCCGGATGCGGTTGCGGTTGCGCTGGAAGAACACTATCTTAAGGCCGAAGAACCCCAACAGCTCGGTCTACCGATGAACGGTGATAATCATCCACCGGAACAAGCCGCTGTTCACACCGTAAATGGCTCGCTATCAGGTGCAGACATCTGCCCGGAATGTGGGACGACAACACTCATTCGCGCTGAAGGCTGCCGCAAATGCTTGTCCTGCGGCT
>CAZTLI010000084.1:0-14736 GCA_964614375.1 uncultured Anaerolineaceae bacterium | reverse complement strand
CACAGACGATTGGTAAGCAGGAATTCCGCTATCTCGAACCGATTACGACAGTTGGCTTGCTCTATTTCCTCGTCAGCTTTCCAACCTCGCTCATCGTCCGTCGATTGGAGGCACGTTATGGAAACACAACCTGATGGAAAAGAAAAAAACAAACCCGCCGTGATTTTTAAAGAGGTCACTAAATCCTTTGGCGATCTCGTCGTGCTGGACGGCCTGAATCTGGAAGTGGGGCAGAACGAAAACATCGTCATCATTGGCCCCAGCGGGTCAGGCAAGACGACGATCCTGCGTGTGTTGATGACGCTCGAAAAACCTGACTCCGGTTACATCTATGTCAATGGCGATCCACTCTGGCACATGGAACGCGATGGCAAGGTATTCCCGGCGAATGAAAAGCATCTGCGTAAAGTGCGTGGCAATATCGGCATGGTTTTTCAGCATTTTAACCTGTTCCCACACATGCGCGTGCTGCGAAATGTGACGGAAGCGCCGATTCATGTGCTCGGTCAGGCCCGCGAAGAGGCCGAAGAAAATGCTAAGAATCTGCTGAATATGGTCGGTCTGGGCGATAAGCTGGACAGTTATCCGGATCAGCTATCGGGCGGGCAAAAGCAGCGGGTGGCGATTGCCCGCGCCCTTGCCATGCGGCCCAGTGTGATGCTGTTCGATGAGGTCACGTCCGCGCTTGACCCGGAACTGGTTGGCGAAGTGTTGAATGTCATGCGTCAGCTTGCGGCTGAATTTGAAATGGCGATGCTGGTCGTCACGCATGAAATGGGCTTCGCCCGTAGCTGTGCAGACCGCCTCATTTTCTTCGATAAAGGCAAGATTGTCGAACAGGGCAAGCCCGATGATGTCTTCGATAATCCGCAGCACGAACGCACCAAAACCTTCTTCGACGCGATTTTGCAGCATTAATTCTCGATGACGGTGCCCGACCCGGCGGCGACAGCCAATTCATAGGCCATGCGCGCGATGACAGTATCTTGCATCCCCGTCCCGGTCAGGTCGCAGACGGTGATTTGTTCGTCGCTGGTGCGGCCTTGCTTCGCGCCTGTGATGATGTCGCCCAGTTCAATCACGCGGTTGTCGTCCGTCACTGTGCCCGCGTCCCTGGCGTGATGCAGCTCACCTAGTCGGAAAACCTGGGCTTTGCTGTCACAGGCGATGACATTGGCTCTGCTGAATACGGCGGCGGCGAGTTCCTGCTTGTGTTCGCCATCCGACCCCATCGCGGTGATGTGCAAACCCGGATGCAGCCAATCGGCCTGTAGATAACCATCGGTGGCGGCGGTCGTTGTCACGACGATCTCACTCTGTCGCACGACTTCTTCGGCGCTGGCTGCCTGCACGACCGCAATGCCAAGCTGCGCCGTCATCTCCTTTACATACTGTTCGGCCCGTTCCGCCGTGCGATTATAGACTAACAGCCGCTTGAAACTGCGAACTTGCTTGAGCGCCAGCATTTGATAGCGCGCCTGCCCGCCCGCGCCAATTACACCCGCTGTCTCGATAGATTGTGGCGCAAGATACTTCGCGGCAACTGCCCCTGCTGCCCCTGTCCGCACGTCGGTCAGATACCCATTATCCAGATGCACGGCCTTCAAAAACCCCGTTTCGGCGCTCAACAGCACCATCATCCCGCTCAGACTGGGCAATCCAAGTTTATAGTTGTCGAAAAATCCGGGCGACATCTTAATCGCGAAGCTGTCCAACCCGCGAATGTAGGCGGTCTTGACATCGACTTCGCCATTGCGCTCAGAAATATCCAGACGCATGATGGGCGGCATCGTGACCGCGCCCTGCGCCAATTTCACGAAGCCATCGGCAATCGCGTCGATGATGGCCTGATTAATTGAAATATGCTGTCGCAAGTCTTTTTCTGTCAGTATCGTAACCTGCACACGCGCCTCCTGTGTATATCAAATAATCGCCAGAAAAGCCTTAAACTATCGAGTAACGATGTTACGTAATCATCCAGCGCAATGAGCATAGCCGCTGGCTAAGTGTAAAAGCTGAACCCCAAAGCGCAGGCCGCAAAGCAGCAGGTTAAGTCCTGACTATTTCATGTGTAAAAGTCCAGACATCATCTGACACAAGCGATTTACCCGGCGCTATCACGGCATGTTTCGCGCAATCCTTCTGGCTCATCACGCATTACTGCTTTGACGCTGCGGTTCAAATTGTATTTTTCAGCGTTTATATCCCTGGGCGATGGTCAGCAGGGTGGGTATATCGACATTGCCGCCGCTGATGACGCAGGCCACCGCGCCCGTTGGCTTGATATGCCCGTTCAACAGCGCCGCAATGCCCACCGCGCCCGCGCCTTCAACGACGGCGTGATGTTCGTGCAGGGCGAACGCCATCGCCTGTGCAATCTCATCCTCAGACACCAGCAGCACCGCATCGACATAATCGCGCACGATGGCGAACGTATGCCGGTTATCTAGCCCGATGCCGCCCAATAGACTATCGGCGAGGGTATCGGCTTCTGGCATTTCGATAGGCGCGCCGTGTTGTAGGCTGTGATACATCACACACGCGCCCGCCATAGAGACGCCGACCACGCGAATGTGGGGATTGACCGCCTTCAACGCCAGTGCAACGCCCGAAATCAGCCCCCCGCCAGAGAGGGGCACCAGCACTGTATCCACATCAGGCAGCGATTCCACGATTTCCAGCCCCAGCGTGCCCTGCCCCGCGATGATGTCGGCGTCATCGAACGGGTGTATGAGCGTGTAGCCGTGTTCTTCAATTAAACGCAGCGCCTGTCGCTCTGCCTCATCCTGACTTTGCCCATGAATGACGAGCGTCACGCCCAACTGCCGCAGACTGTTGACTTTGTTGGCGGGCACCCGTTCGGACAGGCACACCGTCGCCGGGATGCCGAGCTTTTTAGCGATATAGGCCACCGCCCGCCCGTGATTACCTGTCGATACTGCGATGATGCCGCGCGCCCGTTCTTCCGGCGATAGACTGCGTATCTTATTCGCTGCGCCGCGTATTTTGAATGAGTGCGTGGGCTGCTGGATTTCCAGCTTGAGATAACAGGGCGTGCCCGTGCGTTCGGTCAGGCCTTCGGATTGGATAAGCGGGGTAGGCAGCGCGAGAGATTGTATCGTTCGTCTGGCTTGCAGGATGTAGGGCAGCGGATGTGTCGTAAAGCGCATGGGTGGAGCTTGTCCTCTCATCGCGGTGAAATTGAGAGTGGTCTTTCAAAATATGGGATTTGCATCACGCACGATTGTATCAGGTTTCGCCTATTATATTAGACTGACCGGCCTGTTAACCCCCTCAGTCCCCTTCATACGCCGGACAACGATCACGTTCCCGGATGAACAGGTATGCTTACGGTGAACGTTGTTCCAATGCCTTCGTTACTCTCAACGCTAATCGTCCCATTGCAAGCATCAACGGCGCGTTTGGCAATTGCCAGCCCTAAACCCGTTCCAGAAATGCCACCCACATTATCTGCACGATGAAAAGAGGTGAATAAGTTCTTCTGATTGTGTTTTGGAATCCCAATGCCGGAATCTTTCACTAAAATGGTTAATTCATCGTGATGACATTCGGCAGTCAGGACGATCTCGTCACCGTTGGGCGAATATTTGATAGCATTGGATAACAAATTATGGAGGATGTGGCGTAACAGTTTATCATCCGCCTGCACGCTGTGACAGGCCTCTGAATAAACGAACTCGATAACCGCATCGGGATTAATCGCAGTCTGAACCTGCTCAATTATGTCCTGACAAAATGCGATCAGATTCAGATCAACAGTCTGCATGACCAGACCCACTGTATCGGCACGCGATAGCGACAAAACATCGTCCAGCAGGTGGGTCAGGTATTGAACCTGCCCCTTAATCGTTTGGAATTTCTGCTCTCGTTTTTCCGCGTCCATACGGTCACTATAGTTATGCAGCAAACTAATAGACGTGAGAATTACCGCTAATGGGGTTCGGAATTCATGCGATACCATCGAGGTAAAACGTGATTTTAATTCGCTTAACTCTTTTTCGCGGTCTAAAGCGTGCCGCAACCCCTCTTCTAATTCCTTCTGTGCAGAAATGTCGCGCAGACTGCATACGATTTGCAAGTCCTGCGGGTCGGGCGAGGCAATCGGGGAAAAGATCGCATCCACAGCAAAAAGGGTGCCATCAGCGTGTTTGCATTTTAGCTCTGCGCGTATTGAGGTCTTCTCCGTCCGCACGGAGTCAATAATACCAGCCACGCGATCCGGCTGCATAAACAATCGGTCTGTGGCAAAAAATTCGAGTTCGAACTCGGCGGTTGCATACCCAAAACTCGTTTCAAAAGCCGGGTTCATTTGCGTGATGCGATCATTGATGTCCAATAAGATAATCGTATCGCCAGCATTGTTTAATATCGCCTCAACCTGGTCTTTAGCCCCGCGAAGTTCAGCAGTGCGGCGCGCAACCCGCCATTCTAATTCGGCAGCATGGGTGTTTAATTCTTCGTATAATTTAACAATTTCTAGCGCGGCGGCGGCCTGTTTTGCATACGCCGTCAGCAGACGGAGATCGCGTTCGCTGAAGGCGCGCGGGGTGGCGCTTTGTAAATCCAGCACACCGATAATCCCTTTCGGTGTTGCTAATGGAATGACTAATTCGGACTTTGTGGCGCTGCTGCTTGCGACATAGGCGTGATGTTGGGTCACATCCTGGGCATAGACCACATCGCCCTGTCGAACAGCATAGGGGACTAATCCAGGCCCATCAACGTGCAAATCTATTTCAGGATAGGTATCGTACTCGCCGGCGCGTGCCAATCGTAAGATACTATTCCTGGCGACATCCACCAGCATGACTCCACAATCATCAAAATTAAATTCACGCACGACAGATTCTGCGATTTGTTTTCCCAGTTCAAGCAGATTATCAAACTGAAACAGGATTTGACTTGCGCGATACAGGGAGGCTAATTCCTGTTCAATCTGACGGCGATTCTGGCGATCCTGGGCTTCACGCAATTCGCGTTCCAGGGCGGGCACTAAACGGACAATCTTATTCTTCGAGAAGAAATCGTGCGCGCCCGCTTTCATGGCGGTGACTGCCGCTTCTTCGCCGACAGTGCCCGAAACAATAATGAAGGGAATATCGAGTTCGAGTTCCTGTAATACAGCCAGAGCAGCCGGTGCGCTAAATTGTGGCATCGAAAAGTCAGATATAACCACATCCCACAATTCGGTTTTTAGTGCGCGCAGCATGTCTTCGCGGGTTTGGACACGGAGCGACGTGACATCATAACCCCCACGCCGTAACTCACGCAGGATCAGGAGGGCGTCGTCCTCGGAATCTTCGACGATGAGCACGCGCAGGGCTTTGCGAATGCCAACAATAGTACCCATAATACGCTGCTCCTATGGGATTTCGTTCAATACCAACCAGTACAGGCCGAGCTGCTGCACCGCTTCGATAAACTGGTTAAAGTCCACCGGTTTACGGATGTAACTGTTTGCGCCTAGTCGATAGCTTCGCATCAGGTCTTCTTGTTCTCGTGATGAGGTGAGTATCACGACTGGCAGCAGCTCGGTGCGCGTGTCGCTGCGGATGCGCTGTAACACTTCCAGACCATCGACTTTGGGCAATTTGAGATCAAGCAATGTGACCTGTGGCTGGTCACTGATATCGCGCCCGGCATACGCACCCGTTCCAAACAAGAAGTCAAGGGCTTCGGCGCCATCCCGGACGACGACAATCTCATTTCTTAATCGACTTTTATTGAAGGCGCGTAATGTGAGCTGGACATCATCATCATTATCTTCGACCAGTAAAATATAACTGCCTTCAGCCATGCGGTTCACTTTCGATATTTATTTGCGCCAATGTGAAATAAAATGTTGCGCCATTATCCACCGCACTTTCTGCCCAAATGTCACCGCCATGCCGGTGAATGATGCGTTTCACGGTGGCTAACCCGATGCCCGTCCCTTCGAATTCGTTATGGGAGTGCAAACGCTGAAATGCGCCAAAGAGCCTGTCGGCATAGGCCATATCAAAACCGGCGCCGTTATCCCGTAAAAAATAAACTGTGCTGTCTTCATCATCTGTGACATGAAATTCGATTTTTGAAACCGCTTGTTTTTGAGTAAATTTCCAGGCATTGCTGATTAGATTTTGCATCATGACCCGCAGCAGGTGCTCATCTGCCGTGACCGTCACATGCGGATGAATGGCGGTTTCGACCTGGCGGGTGGGTTCTGTTTCACGGAGTTCGGCAATAATCTCATTGATAATTTCGCTGAGATTAACCTGCTCAAATTCAAGGTCGGCGCGCGTGATTTTTGACAATTGCAGCAAGTCATCAATCAACTGTCCCATGCGCTGGGTGGCAGCGCGGACGCGACTCAGATAATTTCGCCCCATCCCATCAATGACATCGCTGTAATCCTCTAACAATGCCAGCGAAAAACCGTCAATCGCGCGCAGGGGTGAGCGCAGGTCGTGTGATACCGAATAGCTAAAGGCTTCTAATTCTTTGTTGACCGCGGCAAGGTGGGCGGTGCGTTGGGCAATCCGTTCTTCCAACTCTGTATTTAATTCAAGAATTTCACGCTCGGCCTGTTTGCGTTCGGTGATGTCGGTTATGAACCCCATTGCGAGGAGGCCATCCGCCGTTTCCACATAACTCAACCCCACTTCAATCGGGAATGCCGCACCATCCTTTTTTTGCCCCAGCAGGTCAAGTCCATGACCCATCATCCGCGTGCGGGGCATATCGAAGAACCCGACGCGATGGTTCGTATGTATATCGCGTAAATGGTCTGGAAGTAACATCTCTATCGACTGACCAATTAGCTCGTTTTCACTGTAGCCAAATAGTTCGAGCGTGCGCTGATTAATCATGCCGATCTCGCCATGCTGATTGATGATGACAATCGCGGTTGGCGCGGCAGTCAATAATGCGCGGAATTTTGCTTCGCTTTGTCGTAATGTCATTTCCATCTGTTTGCGTTCGGTGATTTCCCGTATCACAACCTGGGCGGCGGACTGCCCGTTATAGATGGTGGGTATCCCGATCACTTCGACATCAATGATCTTCCCATCCAGACGGATTAACTTTTCTTCTATGAGCGGAACCCGCTGCCTGTTATTGAGCTTATCGACCCGTGCCTGGGCGATAGCGTGATAATCTGGATGCACAAAGTCATAAATAGACCGTCCAAGCAAGGCTTCCGGTTTGCTGCCTGCAAGCAGTTCGATGGCTGCCGGATTTGCAAATACCAGGATACCGTTAACTTGTACCACTATCGCTTCCGGCGACATTTCGACTAACCGTTGATAGCGGTCTTCGCTTTCTTGTAACTCATTTGTCCGGGTTTTTACGGTGTCCGCAAGTTGTGCCGCGCGCGCCCGGGTCTGTTCCATGAGGCGGATATTGTGTAATTGGGTGGTGGTTTGATTACTGAGCAGGGTCAGCAAGTTTAAGTCGTCATCGACGAACAACGAACCATATTGCAGGAAGACAAGCAGGAGTCCTTCGATCTGACGCTGCCTGATGAGGGGGATGATAAACGCTGCGCCGGCAGAGAACGGTTTTAAGACCTGTTCCGCTATCTGCTGCCCGGTCAGGTGGCGATGGATATAGCGGGCTTGTTGAGTTTGCCAGACCTCGCTAAATGCGCCCGTCTCGAGATAGGCCGCGTCGATAGGGGAGAGGGTATCTCCGAACGGATTTAACCAGCGGAAGCGGGAATTGGTTTCATCCTGTATGACCATATAGGCCGATTGCGCCCCTACAGCACGGATCGTCACATGACACAGTTCATCCAACAATGTTTGACTGTCTGTGATTTCGAGCGCATCTGACAGAAAGCGGCGAAGCTCAATCGTCTGCCAGATGTTTAGCAACCATCTGGGCGGTGTCACGGCTAAGTAATAACTGGCAGCGGCGACGAGGGCGAACATTGAGGTGACGCTGCTTGCAAATTGTGTTTGGGGGAGCAGAATTTGTAGCCCGGCAATGAAGAGCAATAAGGCCAACATACCCGTACCGATGGCAACCAGACGCATTCGATACAGCGCGACGCCGACCAGGGGTTGGGCGTGTTTGATGAACCGCAGCGCCGCATAGCCATTCATCCCAACGAAATAGGCGACTATACCCAGGGAAATGACGGCAAAAGCGGACGAAGGGGCTAACGCATACAGCAGGATAATGATCCACGATACGAGCGTGCCCACAATCCCGATGCGTTGTATCCATTGAGAGACAACTCTAAAGTAACCCACCAACCGAATTAGCAGATAGGGCTGGGCCATCAGTATGCAGGCGCCGATCAGACTCAGGATAGGGAGGGTTATGCCGGTTAGTTGGGTCACGCTGCTGATGAAAAAGGGCAGACTCAACGACCCAAACAGTAAAGCGACATCGCGTCGTAATGGATCACGATATTTGATGTAACTAATAAGTGTGGAAATGCTTAATACGATGAAGAGTAACCGGGCCAGGAGGTCAAAAAGTGTATTTATGGTCATAAAATAACCTGAAGAACAGGTCAACAAGCTGATTGTGCAGTACCCCTTCCCAGTTTACCATCACTATTAGGTTACTGATAATTAAGATTTTACCGGGAATTGGACACCTGATCTTACGCAAAAATTGGGCTGCAAGGCGGGCTACCGGACACTTTCAGCTAAACGATACACATTCAGCCGCCCTATGTCTGGCGGCTGTGCCAACCAGCAGCGGATGCTCAAGGCGTGAGCCGGACAGTCAGTCGTCCGTCCGCCGCGATGGAAACCGGGTAGGGGTCGGTCAGGTCGCCGATAAATTCACCCGCAGCGTTGAAGTTAAGAAAGGCGATAAACTGCCATTGACCTTTGGCATCTTGAATGAGCTTGCCAGAGTAGTACGTCCCCTGTTCATCGCCTACCAAAAACGCATCGGTCAGATACCGGTATGGCCCCAGTGGATTATCGGCGACGAGATAATGCGTGCCGCTTTGCAAGTGTGCGGTTTTAAGCGCACGCCGAGTTTGTGCATATTGTGCATGGAGTACAGAAAACAACACATAATAACGCCCTTCGATATGCAGCATCTGCGGCACTTCCATGTGCCCGAATTCACCCGGTGTAACGATGTCGATGGGGGGCAGCACCTCCCAGGTCAGCAAATCCGCAGACTTCGCATGACCAATAGCGCCGCGCGCGTCGCTGATTCCGTCTTTAGCCCGCGCAGTAATAAAAGCATGAAATTCACCCGTTTCGGGATGTTTGAATACGTAGGGGTCGCGCCATGCCTGATCGTGCCACGCCTGCAAATCGAGCAGTTCATACCAGCGCGCGTCCGCCTCTAGCAGTGGATTTTGCGGATATTTCATCCACGTAATCAGGTCGGATGACGTGGCGAGA
The DNA here is from genome assembly GCA_964614375.1 of uncultured Anaerolineaceae bacterium. Classification (GTDB taxonomy): domain Bacteria; phylum Chloroflexota; class Anaerolineae; order Aggregatilineales; family Phototrophicaceae; genus CAZTLI01. The sequence goes on along the minus strand of CAZTLI010000084.1, from coordinate 5,359 downwards.
CCGATACGTTGTATCAATCCCTTTTCTGAGCGACGACTGCCTGTATAGAACATATACCACAGGTCTTCATGCGGAATAACACTGCCCGTCCATGTGGTGTAACTGTCCCATGCTTCGGGTTCATCCGCTGCGGGTTTTCCCGCTGGATGGAGGGCGTCGGGCAAGACCTGCCAGTGGCGTAAATCGTGTGAAACGGCGTGACCAATAGACACATGCCAGTGGCGCAGTGATTCTTGTTGTAATGAACGGTCAGCTTGCAGGTAAAAGATATGGGTTTCTGGGCCATGCTGGGCAAACCAGAAATCCCATATCCACTTGTCTTCAAGGTGGAGTGCCATGTCGTGTAACCCTAATTGGTGATGTGATGAGTTAGCCTTTAATCCCGCTGGACGCGACGCTCTGAACGAACCACTTCTGGAACAGCAGATACACAAGCAAGACCGGGACGGTAATCATGGTGGCATAGGCCATAATCTGCCCCCAGTCCGGTGTTTGCCCGAAGAAGGCCGCCATGCCGACCATGACCGGACGCGCGCCCTCACTCTGCACCGACATCACAGGCCACAGATAGTCATTCCAGCGGGTGAGAAATTGCAAAATCGCGACAGTCGCAATTACAGGGCGTGAAATCGGGATGATGATGTTCCAGTAGATGCGGAAAGGACTCGCGCCATCGACCAGTGCCGCTTCGTCGATGTCTTTTGGGATGTCGATGAAAAATTGATAGAACAGGAAAATCGAGAACGCATCGGCAATAAATGGAATAATCTGAACGTGATGGGTATTCAACCACGTCTGCAAAATCTGCCCGGACGAAATATCAGGCCAGATCAATCCAGAGACGATGTAGAGCAGGGGCACGGCAATGGTCTCGAACGGAATAATCAGCAGGGCGATTATCACCGTCAGCACCAGCTTGCGTCCGCGCCATTTCAACCGTGACAGGGCATAGGCCGCCATGCTGTTTACGATCAACCCGATACTGATGGTGACGATGACGATAAACACGGAATTGACCATGAACTGCCCGAAGTTGCTGCGATTGAACACGGCTTGATAGTTGTCGAGTGAGAAGGCAGTGGGCAAAAACGCATTGAGCGAGCGCAAATCTTCAAAAATTGTCGCGTTGGGTTTGAACGACGAGACAATCATGAACACGACCGGAAAGATGAAAATGAGGGCCAGCAGCGTCATAAACCCGTACATACCTGCGCGTCGGATGCTTGCCATAGTGCGGTTGCGCGTCGCTTCAGCAGCGACATTCTGATTGACTGTTGTTGCGGTCATGACTAACCCTCCTGTCCGCGCAGAACCCGCCGTTGAATCAGCGAGATAGCCAGCACAATGACGAAAAAGACCACCGAAATCGCCGCTGCATACCCGATGTCCTGATCCCGAAAACCGCGTTCGACGGCGTGATAGACCACTGTCGAAGTCGCATCATCGCGGGGGCCGCCGTTAGTCATGACATCGACCTGCGTGAACAAGCGGAAAGCCAGAATCGTCGTGCTGATGGCGACGAAGATGATGGTGTTGCGTAGCTGCGGAAGAGTGACATTGCGGAACTGCTGCCAGCGGTTTGCCCCATCAATCTGGGCGGCTTCATAGAGCGAATCGGGAATCCCCTGCAATCCGGCGAGGAAAATCACCATTTGAAAGCCCACACCCTGCCAGACAGACATGATGATGATAGCAGCCATCGCCGATTGAACGTCGCCCAGCCAGTCGAAGGGGCCGACGAGACCAAAGGTTAGCCCGGTCATGAAATTATTGATGAGGCCGTTGTCTTCGTAGAGGAAGGTCCAGACGACGGAGATAACCACCATGGACGTAACCACCGGGCTGAAATAGATGGTGCGAAAGACGTTGACAAAGCGCAATTTCTGGTTAATCAGCAGCGCCAAACCTAACGCCAAGGTGGATTGCAGCGGGACGACGATGAATGCAAACAAGAAATTATTGAGAATGGAGCGTAAGAAGGTCGCATCTTTTGCCAGAATCACATAGCGATTGCCAAACGCATCGACTGAAAACCACTCGCGAAAGCCTTCATATTGTGGGTATTCTTCGGTATTGCGGGTGATGTCGCGCGAACGCGGGAACTGCACCTCACCCGTGTCTTCATCGACCAACACTTCGCCCGTTTCTTCATTGACCAGTGGTTCGAGCACCAGAAAATTGACTGCCAATAGACGGTCATAATTGCGGACGCCAACGCCTTCGGTTGGATTGGGTGATAAGAGGCGCTGGTTGGTGAAGCTGAGGGCAATCGCCATAAAGAAGGGTAAGATCAAAAAAATAAACAGTCCGGCAAAAGCGGGCGCGCCGAGTAACCACGCGAAAAACGCATCACTCCGTTGGGGTTTTGGGGCTGATGCCGGTGTCAATTGTGTGCCAGTTTGAGCCATGGGAAAACCTCCACATCCAGCTGGCGATAAATGACGAGGGATGCACCGTCGCATCCCTCGCGAACAAGCGTCTGTGTGAGACGGTCACAAGCGGCGATAGTTACATATCACCGAAGCCATAACCGTCGTTGTCTGCAATGTTCTGATCAATCGTGTCAACTGCGTCATCCAGCGTGTCCTGTACATCTGCGCCGAGCGCAATCTCGCGTGCCGCATTTTCAAAGGTGCTGGCAATCACGGGGTAGGCTGGTGTCGGCGGACGCAGCACGGAGTAGGAATTGGAAATTTGCACGAAGATGTTCAATGGGCCACCTTCACCATAATTCTCGGTTAAGGCTGCGCCACTTGCCGTCGCGGGAATCAGACCAGTCGCATCGGACATCGCGGCTACATTTTCTGGTTGCAGCAGGAATGAGATGAATGCCCAGGCGCCATCGGGGTTTTCACAGGTGCTGCTGATACCCCATTGCCATGACGCGCCACCCACAACCGGGCCGGTGCCAAAGTCTACTGGCGGCAGAATCACGAGGTCATCACCCCACGCATCCGCGATACCGGGGTAGGCCCAGTTACCGATATAGGCCAGGGCGGCACGACCCTGAATGAAACCCTGATCGTCGGCGGCGGTTGGGTCGGCATAGCCATTCTGGAACAACCATTGGAACCATTCACCAAACGCGACAGCGGCGTCACCATTCAGTACGCCTTCTGCTGTCAGATAGCTATCGCGATCAATGAGATCACCACCGAAGCTCTGGAGAATTGGTGAGAACGCATAAGGCCACCATTCGCCAGAGTAGGCGGTGTACATATCAATCGCGTATTCAAATTCATCCAGTCCGCCGAGCACTTCGAGCGCGGCATTGAATTCGTCCAGCGTCCAGGGGTCATCAACACCTTCGGGGATACGAATGCCATTGGCTTCCAGCACCGACCGGCGGGCATAGATACCGACTGCGGCATCATACTGACCAACGGAGTAAGTCACACCCTGATACGTACCCAGCGCTGAGGGCAGCAGGTCGGCGACCATTTCATCGGTGAGATAATCTTCAATCGGTTGGATGTGACCGGCCCACGCGAAGTTGGGCACAGTCGGGCCATCAAAATCAAGCACGCAGGGTAGGGTGCCTGTACCGGCGGCGGCGGTGACGGATTCGGTATAGGATTCCTGTGGGAGTTGTTCGAGGACGACTTCCCATTCATCCTGCGCGGCGTTGAACGCTTCTACCTGAGCGATGCTCGTATCGAGTTCAGCCTGCCCATCCGACGTATGTCGCCAGAGTGTAATGACCGTCGCATCCTGCGCGGAAACGGTTATCGGCATCACCACCAGTAACAGCATGGCTGCTAGTATGAACCAGCGAATTGAGGTTTTCATTTTTTTATTTCTCCTCTATTATGTGTAATACAGTTGAGTTCAGTTATGGTATTTGGGTCTTTACTCGGTCAGAGTCTTTGTTATCCATCCTCCGTAGCTACTTGACAATTTTGTGTTACTCGTCAGCATCATATTTGCAGTATGGTGCTGGCGGGATAACCATCCCAGAATGAGGAATTTGTCTTTCATACTGTCGCCCGTTCAATCACTTTTAGCGGTAAACTGTGCTGTTTTGCAGGCGGGCGATTGCCACTCACCAGCCAATCCAGCAAAAATTCGGCGCTGCGAATGCCACTTTCGACGAGTGGTTGGCGAACAGTCGTTAAGTTCATATATTTGGCGCTTTCAATATCATCAAAGCCCATGACCGCAATATCGTGTGGCACCCGGAGGCCGGCATCGCGCACCGCCGTAATCACCCCGAATGCTTGAATGTCGCTCGATGCAAAAATGGCAGTCGGGCGGTCTTGCTCCATGAGGATTTTCTGAGTATTTTTATACGCCATCGTTTGACCATGTTTACCAAAGCGATACCAGGCCTCATTTACGGGCAGTTTGGCCGCAGACAAGACGTTCATCATGCCTTCAAACCGCTTCTGCGAACTGGTAAAGCCGAACTTATCCTCAATTTCGTCACCCACAAATCCAATTTTGGTGTGACCACATCTCACTAAATATTGCGTAACCAGCGTCCCCCCGACCACATTGTTGATGATGATGCTGGGGTAAGGTGATGGATTATCAAAGTCCACCAAAACGATGGGTAAGTCCGGGTTAGTTTGCCACCATTCGCCAGCCATTGTCGGTGGCGTGAGCATAATTAGGCCATCGACACGTTTCTGACTGAGTACAATGTCGATTTTTTTGCGAAAGTGTGCGGGTGACCGAATGCTGTAGAGCACCAGGTCATATTCCGTTGCATGGATAACCTTTTGTATACCGGATAAACGCTCAACGAAAGACGGCAGGGTGAAGAACGGTGTAATGATGCCAATTGTGAAGGTTTTACCACCGGGAAGTTGACGGGCGGCGGGGTTAGGTGCATAACCCAGTTCTTTAATAACGTCTAAAACCCGCTGGCGCGTCGCTTCACTCACCCTCGGACTATTATTTAAGACACGCGATACAGTTCCAATCCCGACATTAGCGCGTTTAGCGACATCTTTAATTGTCGGTGATTTCATCCTCAACCACTCTATTTTAAGTATGGAAACGTTTCCACCATCGTTATCAGTATAACCAGATCCACCGCCTTTGTCAAAAAAATCGCAAGACTCGGCTTGTTTTTTGTGTCATGTGCCTTATCGGATGTTCTGTGTGTGCTTCATGAACAGGGGGTTAGGTTGGAGGTTTCATAATGCGCTTTAACAAAATAAACCGACAACACCGTTTTTTGCGGAAACAGCGATGCCGTGTCCGATAATCCGATTATTTATTCCACCTTCATAAATGTAGCCAGAGCAGACTATGTACTCGCTATGCTGTTATGCAGACAGCGTTAATGGAGGGACAATATTATGGATAAACCAATTAGACTCTGAATGATTATTGTGCAGACAGCGGGCTTATG
>CAZTLI010000083.1:12491-14869 GCA_964614375.1 uncultured Anaerolineaceae bacterium | reverse complement strand
TCGAAGAATTTTTCGACGATGACACTGCCACTTAACACAAAGCCGATGCTGATTGCCAAACGTGTCACCAGCGGCAGCATGGCATTACGCCCCACATAGGCCGTGAGGATGCGCCATTCCGATAGGCCGCGCGCCTTCGCTACGTCGATATAATCCTCGCCGAGTGTAGAGAGTGTGCTGCTCTTCATGCTGAGTGTCCATGTGCCGATGGTCGCCAATACATAGGTGATGACCGGTAAAATGGCATGTTGAACCACACTGCCAATATAGTCCAGCGTGAAACCGGGCGGAATATCGGGGTTCACACCGCCGCGCATCTCACCGACGTTGAATAGTTGAAGCTGCACCCCGGCGATAAGGATAATCAAAATGGCGTAGACATAATCCGGGATGCCCGACAGGATAGACGCCAGCGCCGTGACGACGTTATCCAGCAGGCCGCCGCGCCAATAGGCCATCATCATGCCAATCATCACCCCCAGACTGAAACTGATGAGCAGCGCCGACCCCACCGAAATCAGTGTCCACGGCAAAAACCGCACAATCTGGTCGCGTACAGGTGTCCCCGCAGACGTGATGGACACGCCCAGATCACCGCGCACGAGCTTGCTCATGTAATCAATATATTGTGTGAACAGCGGTTCATCCGGGTCAAAATCATAGAGCGTCGCCGCTTGATTCCGGGCTTCTTCCATCGTATACCCCTGCTGCATCAACTGGTCGATACGAATCTCTACTGGATTACCCGGCAGCGCCCGAATCAAGACAAAGGTGAATGTCGTCGCCAACCATGCCGTAATGATGCCCTGAATAATCACTTTAAAGGTATACGTGGATGTAAAGTTTCTGAGTCTTTGCCGAAATGTCGTTGGCTTGCGTTTCACTTTTTCGACGGCTTCGTCCGCAGGGGATGACGAGATGGCAGTCATGACACACCTTCCTATAGGTGGGGTGACTCACGAAGAGCCACCCCGTTACTGTTCAGGTCATTTGATAGAACGACCCTCCGTTAGAACATTTCGTGCTTATGAACCCGCTGGCCCAAGTGTACCATTCAGAATGTAGAGCTTGATGAAGTGGTCACGGCCTGTCGGATTCAACAGGATGGGATCATCTGCCGCTGGCAAGCCAGAAATCAGGCTGGTATTGAACGGTTCAGCACTGAGGATGACGTTCAGCGGGATGTAGGGCATGGTCTGGTTGACTATCAGCGCAACCTCACCGGCACGTTCACGATGGACATCGGTGTCTAACCCTGCGTTCATGGTAGTAATCATCTCATCGAGATTGACTGTTCCGCCATTGTAGGGATAGGCTTCCATCGGAATACCGAGACCGGGTTCGTCATCAGCCAGAGCCGTCGTCCAGCGTTGCAGCGGATTGGCGAAATGCCGTGACGCAAATGGCGACGCCGCACCCCATGACCAGACGCTCAGTTCAAAGTCGCCCGCACGAATGGCTACCGGGACTTCCTGCCACGGCATCGCGCGCGCTTCTATATCAAAACCGAAGGCGTTCATCTGGGCAATGGCGTCCTGTGTCGCACCCGCAAAGTCAGCAAATTCTGCCGGGAATACCCATTCACCACTCAGTGTCACACCCTCACCGTCTTCCCAGATACCGGCAGCATTACGACTGTAGCCCGCACTTTCTAACAGGGCAGCCGCGCGGTCTGTATCGAAGGTGTAGGGGTCAAGCTGGTCGATGACCTCTTGGCTCAACATGGTGCCAACGCTGCCATCGAGAATACCCGCCATATACACCGTACCCGTGCCACCCAAACCATTGGTCAAGAAGGCATTCTGGTTACGTTCAATCACGAGTGCAACCGCCTGCCGGACTTCAACCACATCCCAAGGATGGACAGTGAAGTTGAACAGCATCGCTGGCCCATATCCGCGCGGGATCGTCACGATTTCCAGACCTTGTTCGACGAATGATTCCACAACCGTTGGTGGATAGACATTGGTCGAGTGCGCGATTTCGCCACTCAGTACCAGTGGGGTGGTCGAGTCGGTCTCGCCTGCCCACAGGCGGATTTCACCGAATTGCACGCTGCCAGAGAAGATGCTGTTGGGCTGCCAGTGCATCGTCAAGAAGCTGTCGCCCACATCGTCAAGTGTGTAGGTATAGGGGCCGCTCGCGATGTAGGATTCGGGACGGAATTCGCGCACGGTGTCCAACAACGTCGTCCACTCTTCCGAGTCGCTGGTCGCGCCCGTATCAAACAGTGCCAACGCTTGTTCTGCATATTCACCATAGGTGTCATCAGCGACAATTGGCTCACGCAGAATCAACTGCTCTGCCAATAGTGAAGGTTCGCCCGTGAAATGGAAACGAACGGTCAAGTCATCAACGCGCTCAACCTCGCCAACGAA
>CAZTLI010000083.1:8465-12391 GCA_964614375.1 uncultured Anaerolineaceae bacterium | reverse complement strand
GCATAGGCATTGAAGTGGTGATCCGGCGGTAAACGATAGGGCCATGTACCGAGCCATGTGCCCACAGGGGCGTCCTGCGCGACGAGGTTCCCAAATGAACCCAGCGCCAACAGAACGAGGACAAGAAGCAATATCAGTCGTTTCATTGTTAAACTCCATTCATCCGAACAAAAGATGGTTCTCTATTCAAGGTATGTGGGTAGGTGATTGTCGATAGCAGCCTCCCTTTCAGTGGCTTACTGTGGTATAGGGTGGTATAGTCCACTCGCATAGCATAACGCGGACACCGCAATCTAGCAAGGATTTACGCGGTCCAATTTATACAATTCGTCAGGCAATGTGCAGGATTACTGATCCAACCCGAACAATCTAAACTGTAGGAACAGTCCGATCAGAAGAGGTAGCCGGAAAAATCCCACAGCACCTTCAACGCTTTCAACAGTCCATCAAAAAAATTCCGTTTATCGGAGACCCTCCCCTAACCCCAATATTCGCCGATTTTTTCATCATTTTGTCTCTCAAAATTGTCTATTAAAATTGATTCTCCGAAAAGTTATGCTGTCGATGAATTTTAGGAGACCAGAGTGTACGCATTGGCTACGCGCGGGTATCCACGCAAGATCAAAATCCAGAATTACAACATGATGCCCTGACCAACGCAGGTTGTGAAAAGGTCTTTACTGAAAAAGCCTCTGGCGCACAACGAGACCGGCCTCAACTCAAAGCAGCATTGGAACAGATGCGATCCGGCGACACATTGGTGGTGTGGAAACTGGATCGGCTGGCACGGTCATTGTGACAGCTTATCGAAACAGTGGATATTAGAGAAAAGTGAAATTGGCTTCCGTTCACGGAAGCTATTAACACCACAACATCCGGTGGTCGATTAGTGTTTCACATTTTTGGTGCATTGGCTGAGTTTGAGCGTTCGATTATTCAAGAACGGACAAAAGCAGGATTAGCGGCAGCCCGCGCGAGAGGACGTGTGGGTGGTCGTCCGGCAAAACTATCTGATGATCTGGCTGCTGCGCGGGCATTACTTCGTGATCCAGAAACCCTGTTGAAGAGGTGGCAAAACGATTAGGGGTATCCCGTTCTACGGTTTATCGTTATCTTCCCGGTGGACGGGGTTCTATAGACGATAACTAACACCGTGAAACTCGCGTGTTGATTTCATTTCTTGCCTTGAATTATTTTACTGAACACCTTGCCTGTATTTTTGCACAATCGCATCAGAGTTATGCAATTGCCACAAGAGTAAGGTAAACCCTCCTTTTCTTTACTTCTTCGATAAGTTATTACAGACCTTGGATAACTGATCATATATCCATTGTTTAAGAATCAAAAAGCCCCCATACATTTATATTGTCAACGTTGCACTGCTTTTCACAATCTGCTACACCGAAACCTATTATCTGGCACTCGCGCTATACATCACCCGCAATATAACCCATATCTGCCGAGAGTGCGCGTGCCACGTCAAGGACTTTCTGAATAGTTTCGTCCAGCAAGTGTTGATCGTCCTGTGTGGCGGTAATCGCGACACAAATTGAGGCGACAACTGAGCCGGTGTGGTCAAACACGGGTGCGCCCACGCCCATCAAACCCAGACGATGTTCTTCCCGGTCAATCGCATAGCCATGTTCGCGTACTTCTGCCAGATGTCGTTGCAAATTCTGCACATCGGAAATGGTGTTCATGGTGTGCTGCCGCACGCGCAGGTGCATAAGCTTTTCATTCAATTCGTCGGGTGGCAAATGTGCCCAGAGGACTTTTCCCGCACCAGAACAGTAACCCGGCGCTTCGCCGCCCACATCTGTTGCTTTGATGGCGAGGGTAGGGTGCTGTACTTTCTCGATATAGACTGACCGTCCCTCGACCATCTTCGCCAGATGTGCAACGCCCTTCGTGAATTCGACCAGTTCGTTCATATAAGGGATAGCCAATTCACGGACATCCAGCCCAGAGAGCAGTTTGGCGCTGATGCGGCGCAGTTTCAGGCCGATGTGATATTTGCGGTTCTCATCCTGCTGGGCATAACCGAGTGATTGCAGCGTGCCCAGTAAGCGATGGACGATGGTTTTATCCAATTGCAATTCCTGCGATAGCTCTGTCACACCTCTGGGACTTTCATTCACGAGCGCTTCCAACACAGATAAGCCGCGTTCCAGCGATTGCACATTCCGACTCATTATCTACCTCGAAGTTGTTGCGAAATAGGAAGTTTGATTGCGATATACGATACAAGCGAATAATAACAGATAAATGAGTCCTGTCAATTACTTCGATACGGTAGTTTTTGCCATTTGCGTAACAGATGACCGATTTTTGATGCAGATTTGTCGAAACAACCTGTAAGTATTACAAGTTTCAAACTTGACGAATTACCAACTATGCGGTATTTGTTGATATATTGTTTCTTATATGGCAACAAAGAATATATATTGGCTACATTGTTTATATAGTAGTAGGGAGGTGGCGCATCCATAAATCGCATAGCGCACATAAAACGGATAACTAATCGGTTTCGATAATTCGCTCGTGCTCACACCATATTTAATGAAATTAGGAGGTTCAGAATGCGCTTTTTAAAGATGTTATCCCGTCGTCGGGTCGTGTTACTCACCGCTTTACTCGCTGCTACCGCGCTCCTTTCCCCGGCCTCACTCATCGCCCAGGATGCCGTACAACCGATTTTGATCGGCTTCACATCTGACGCAAGTGGTCAGTATGCCAACAGCGGGGCCATGGATCGGCGTGGGATGGAAATGGCTATCGCAGAATTCAACGCAAATGGCGGCGTGCTGGGGCGTCCGATTGAATGGGTCCATTATGACACCGAAACCAATCCTGCTACTGGCACGCGCGTCGCCGAACGGATGATCACACAAGACGGCGTAGCGTTCATGATTGGCGCGGTGAGTTCGGGGGTTGCCAACGCCATTTCACAGGTTGCCCAACAGCATGGCGTTATTTACATGAACACCAATTCCAGCTCTCCCACCGAATCGGGCGTCGATTGTCATCGCACCAAATTTGTATGGGATGGGCATGGCGCGAACTTTTCACAGGCCACCGTCGCAGGTGCGGTTGAAGCCTATGGGCCGAACTGGTTGTTACTAACAAACGACTATGTTTGGGGTCACGATACCTCAGCCGCCACCCGCGCTCTGGCAGAAGGGGCGGGCGCAACAATTGTAGAGGAAATTCTCGTCCCACAAGGGACACGCGACTTTAGTTCTATCCTGTTGACTATTCAACAAATAGGCCCGGATGTGGTGGCTGCGGCGGTTGGCGGCGATGACCAGCGCGCGATGCGTATTCAGGTCATTGATCAGGGTCTGGATCAGAATATTGCGTGGATCAACAACCAGCAAGATTGGCCCGATGTCTATGGTGTCCCGCCATTTGGTTTGTTCGGCACAACATGGTACTACAATCTTGACCTGCCCGGTGTCAGCGAATTTGTCGCCCGCTATCAGGAAATGTATCCTGACACATCCATTCTCGTTCCCGGTAATGTGTTCTACAATGGCTACATGGCGACCCACACGCTGCTGACCGTCGTTGAAGAAATTGGCACCACCAACAATCACGCAATCATCCGTGCGCTAGAAGGCCGCACCTTCACCGCAGAAGACCGGATGCAGGATCATGATGCGTGGATTGATGCCAACAGCCATCATGTCCAGCAGACCATCTATCTGGGGACAGCCAACCCCAATCCAACAACTGAATACGACATCTATCAAATCGTCTCCATCGTTAGTCCACAAGATGCGATGGTGCTGCAACCCTGCACGCTCGAATCGTTCGATGACACCCCGGTGTATGAACCCTAGTTTTTGGGTATCTTTGAAGGGACGTCCAGACAGGGGGGTAGTCCATACCCCCCACGTTCGGACGGTTTAACGACACGTACAAGA
>CAZTLI010000083.1:0-8365 GCA_964614375.1 uncultured Anaerolineaceae bacterium | reverse complement strand
GGAATGCGGCGGACGTATGGCAAAGAACCCCTATATGGGTTGTTGTTTACCTATGGCGCGGCGCTGGTCATTGAAGAAGGCATTCGACAAATCTGGGGGCCGAGTGATCTGTACTTCCGACCACCGATTGACATTGCGGGCGCTATCGCGTTTGGCGACCTTGTTTATCAAAAATATCGCATTTTTGCGTCATTGTTTGCGGTCTTTATGATTATTGTGTTGTGGCTTTTTATTGAACGAACGCGCATCGGCGCAATTATCAAAGCCGGCGCACACGACAGCGAAATGGTGCGTGCGCTGGGTATCAATCTGACAGTGCTGCGCGTGTTCGTCTTCGCATTTGGCGCGGCACTGGCGGGCATCGCAGGCATCATACTGGGGCCAATCTGGGGCGTGCGTCCGCATATGGGCGTTGACGCGGTGATACCGGCCTTCCTAATTGTGACCGTGGGTGGTGTCGGCAGCTTCTGGGGGTCGGTCATCGCGGGGCTGGCTGTCGGCATGACCGCAGGTATCACGGGTTACTTCGCATCGGACTGGTCAATTATGAGTATCTATGTCCTGCTTGCCATTGTCCTGATTTTTCGGCAGCGCGGTTTGTTCGGCAAAGCCAGCAGTCTGGATGTGTAACCATGAACGTCATCAACACATTTCGGACTGATTTCATCAAAATGCTGGTTGTGTTCATATTTTTAGCGACTGTCCCTCTTTGGATTAGCAATGTGGGTTTGTATGAGTACATCGCGCTTGAGATTGTCATCTGGTGCATATATGCGATGGGTTTCAATCTGGCGCTGGGATACACCGGTTTGCCATCATTTGGGCATGGCGCATTTTTTGGCATCGGTGCGTATGCGATGGCGATTTATCAGGTGCATTTTGCGGGCACTAGTCTGTGGATTGGTTTGCTGCTATCCATTGTAGCGGGCGTTGTCGCGGGTGGCCTCACGGGGGCGCTGATTTCGCACCGACGCGGCATCTATTTCTCATTGCTGACAATCGCCTTTGGGCAGATGTTCTGGTTTCTGGCCATCAAGCTGCGCGACGTGACCAGCGGCGAAGATGGTCTGCTGAATTTACAGCGGCTTCCAGCGGATTTTGGCTTCTTTTCGATTGATTTGTCGAGCACAAACGGGTTGTATTATTTCGCATTCGCGCTTTTTGTTCTCGTCGTCATCGGCCTGTGGATACTGATTCATTCGCCTTATGGTTATATCATCCGCGCACTGAAGCAGAACGAAACCCGCGCCCAATTCCTCGGTTATAACGTGACGCTCTTCAAACTCATCAGCTTCACATTATCGACGGCGATTTCGGCGCTGGCTGGTGGTCTATTTTCGCTGGCACAGGGGGCAGCCTTCCCGGATGTGATGTCGCTGCACTGGTCGGGCATCATTGTGATGATGACGATTGTCGGCGGCGGGATGGTCAGCTTCTGGGGGCCGATTATCGGGGTGATGTTCTATTTCATCACCCGCGATGTGGTCGGCGGCTTGACCTCAACGTGGCTCATCTGGTTCGGCAGCGCCTTTATGCTGGTGATTGTGTTCCAACCAGAAGGCATCGCCGGGATATGGGGTCGTTTGACCAAACGCCTCAATAAAACGCCCGCCAAAGACAAACCCACAGTGACCGAAACTGCCCAACTCGTTGACACAGGTACGGATTAGGGGTGCAACATGCCTTTGTTTGAAGCACAACACATCCATAAGCGGTTCGGGCACCAGGTCGTGCTGGAAAATGTCAATGTGAGCTTTGAAGAGAAGCGGCTGAGTGGCATTGTCGGCCCCAATGGTGCGGGCAAAACGACGCTGTTTAATATCCTCACAGGCAAATACAAACCAGACCGGGGCAGGGTGCTGTTCGACGGGGCCGATATTACGGGCAAGTCGATACACAAAATCGCGCAATTGGGCATCGCCCGCAGCTTCCAGATCATGAATCTGTTCGATGAATTTAGCGTGCTGGAAAATGTCACTGTCGCACTGCCCAGTGTACGAAAGCGCCAGTTCAGTATGACGCACAACGTCCCGGTAGACAGTGAACTGGAACAGACGGCCTTCAGCATCCTGGAGCGCATCGGCCTTGCGGATGTCGCCTATTCTGAATCGAAGCGCCTGCCTTATGGTAAACGCCGTGCGCTGGAAATTGGTGTGGCGCTGGCGGGCAATCCGCGTATGTTATTTCTCGATGAACCCACACAGGGACTGAGTTCAGACCAGCGCAAGCAGCTTATCCACCTCATCCACACCATTAAGGAAGACACCACCATCGTCGTGATTGAACATGATATGCAGTTCCTGATGGACATCGCCGATGTGATTTCGGTGGTGTTGTGGGGGCAGGTGATTGCGACGGATACGCCGAAGAAATTACGCCTGAACTGGAAAGTGATATGAGCGAATCCATTCTGACTATCGACCAGATCAATACCTTTTATGGCGAAACGCAGGTGCTGTTCGATGTCTCGCTGACCGTCGGGCGGGGGGAAGTGGTGAGTTTGCTGGGCGCGTCTGGCGCGGGCAAGACAACGACCTTGCGCGCTATTCTGGGTCTGACGCCGCCAAAGACGGGCAAAATCTACTTCAATGGTGAAGACGTCACGCGCAAGTCCACCCATAAAATAGCCCGTATGGGCATTAGCTGGGTGCCGGATGACCGCCGTATCTTCCCCACGTTGAGTGTCGCCCGCAATCTGGAATTGGGACGCAAGCGAACGGGTTTCCGCGCGTGGAAGCTCAAAGAAATGTTTGGCATATTTTCTGCGCTGGAATATCTGATGCACCGCGAGGCCGAAAATCTATCTGGCGGCGAAATGCAAATGGTGGCGATTTCACGCGCTATGTTGGGTGCGCCCGGCCTGGTGCTGTTTGATGAACCCACACAGGGACTCGCGCCAAAAATCGTGCAGGACACGATGCGGACGATTGAACAGCTTCGTGACGAAGGTATTTCGGTGCTCATGGTCGAACAGCACGCGCAGCTTGCCCTCTCGGTCTCTGACCGCGCCTACATTATAGATCGCGGTGTGATTGTCTATGAAGGTGGCGCAAAAGAACTGCTGAACGATGAAGTCCAGCGCCAGCAACTGCTGGGGATATAAAGGAGATGGCGTAAGGTGACTCAACCCATCCTGATTGTTGACCAGATACAGAAACAGTACACACGCGGCCTGTTCAATAAGGAAGTGACCTTTTCGCTACAGGCCAATTTAGTATTTGATGAGGCCAAAATTATCGGCGTGATGGGCGCGAATGGCGCGGGCAAAACGACGCTGTTCGAGATGATTACGGGCACAACGCCGCCGACCAGCGGACGGGTCTTTTGTGGCGGGCAGGACATCCATAACGTGAAATATCACGAACGCGACCGTCTCGCTATCCACTATCACCAGTCATATCAAGTCCGGCACATCAAATGGACAAAACCCGCATTTTTGCTGGAGAGCACACCATCGGATTATCCGATTGTCCACCTGTTCGATGAACCGCAGTTCAATACACAGGATGGGTACATCCACTTCATGCTGGATTTTTTCAAGCAGTTGCGGGATGAGGGACGGTTGGTGTTCATCTCTGTGCATCCGACGGAAGTCTATCAGCTGCGGATTATCGAAGACATCTGTGAGGATTTTTTATTCGTGGCGAAAGGTGAAGTCACCCGCTATCCCGATTGGCATACCTTCAAACAGCAGGACGCGGTTCGGCAGTATCTTGGCACTATTTTATCTACTTACGAGGCCGTTCACCGCTAGTAACGGTTATTTTTCAAGAAAGGAATTCATGATATGGCTCAAATCACCCCGCGCGTGGATTTTACGCAAGAACTGGTCGGCATGTTCGACCTGAAAGATAAAGTCGCGTATATCCCTGGTGGCTATGGTGGTATCGGCGAGGCACTGGCATGGGGGCTGGCAATGCACGGCGCGAAGGTCGTCGTATCCGGGCGTTCCAGCGAAAAAGCCGACACACTCGCCAATCAATTGAAAGACGCCGGACACGAAGCCGCTGGCGTAGCGGTTGATGTCAAATCGGTTGCCGAAATTCGCGACTCGGTGGATTTTGTCGTCGAGCAGTATGGCAAGGTCGATATTCTGGTCAACAGCGCCGGTATCCAGCGCGAAGAACCGATTCTCGAAGTCACCGAAGAGGCGTTCGATGAGGTCTATCAGGTCAATCTCAAGGCGTCCATGTTTCTGGCACAGGCCTGCGCCAAATATCAAATCGACAAGGGCGATGGCGGGCGACAGATACACATCCTGTCGGTAAGGTCGCAGTTGGGCTTACGCAATCGCGGCTATTCAGCCTATTGCAGCACCAAAGGCGGTATGGTCATGCTGACCAAACAGCACGCGATGGAACTTGCGCCGCATGGCATCACGGTCAATGGCATTGCGCCAACCTTTGTCTATACGGAAATGATTCGCCACGTTATGGAAAATGAGACGTTTAAGCAGAGTATCGTCGGACGTATTCCATTAGGCCGCATCGCCGATCCCAAAGATATTGTTGGCGCGACGATCTTTTTCTCTGCACCTGCATCTTCATTTATTACCGGGCAGATTGTCTATCTGGATGGAGGTATCACCGCCAGCCAATAGACTCTGTGTGTGACGAAGATGTGACTATTGTTTCGGTGTGTCAAGTACGCAAACTCTGAAGACCTGAGTCTGTGAAGTGACGAGCGGCAAAGACAGGGGGCGGCATCCTGAGCGCGGTATGTCGCGTGGCAAGGTCTCCAATCGTGACCTAATACCAGACCTGATTGGGCTGTGTAACCGTTTCTAATTCTTTGAGCAAATTATGATAGGCATACGGGGTGGGTGGCGATTGCACCTTGCCATGACACGCTGTGCCCGTTTGTGATGGATGCCCCGGTGAATGGCGATTCGAAGATGACCATAGGCCGGATGCGCGCGATGGACAGCTTCAATGGCTTGATGGCTTGTTTGAGTGTCTCATCTTTGATGGGTTGACGACGCTGGCGGTAGATGTTTTTCCGGTTCATCCCCAGCGCCTCAGCACACACGCTCACCCGCGCTCACTTTATTCAAGATTTCTTGTTTGATTTCCTTCGACACCCTTCGCCGCATTCCATACCCCTTTTCTCTTGCCTTTATTATCTCAGCCTTTTGTCTTATTTTCTGGGCTACCGATCACTTCTTTGTTATCCTATCATCGTCATACGCAGGCAAGGAGTGTGTGCATGCAACTTGTTCGCCATCCCAATAGCCCTGTCTTGTATCCCAATCCGCTGAACCCGTGGGAAGCGATGAATGTGTTTAATTGTGCGGTCACACACCATGACGACCTGTTTCACATGCACTACCGCGCTCAGGGTGTGGATTTTGTGTCGCGCATTGGCTATGCCGTGAGCGCAGATGGCATTCACTGGAATCGCCTGCAAGACCCGGTGCTTGTGCCGCATCAAGGGCGGGCAGATTATCGGGGTGTTGAAGACCCGCGTGTCACACCGCTGGATGGTCAGTTTTATATGACATACACGGCGTATGGCAGCGACAGCTTCTTTCCGATGATTGCCCGTTCGCACAACCTGATTGCATGGGAAGATATTGGCCCATTGGAACGCGCCGAAAACAAAGACCATGTGCTGTTCCCGCAGAAGCTCAACGGGCGTTACGCCATATTGCATCGCCGCAAACCGCACATCTGGATCGCGTACAGCGACGATTTGACTGCATGGACAGACCATCAAATCATCATGTCGCCGCGCGCGGATAACGACTGGGATGCTGTCAGTATTGGCGCGAATGGCGTGCCCATTAAGACCGATGAAGGTTGGCTGTTGTTCTATCACGGGTACGGCGAGGCGCGTATCTACCGCCAGTCGGTTGCGCTGTTGGATTTGCAAGACCCAACCACGGTCATACATCGCCCAACCGGGCACATTATGGAGCCGCTGGAAACATGGGAAATCAAAGGCGATGTGCCCAATGTCATTTTCAGTTGTTCAAATAATGTCGTGGGAGATGACCTGTATTTTTATTACGCAGGCGCAGACCGGCTCATCGGGTTGGCGACAGCGCCTCTAAAAGATGTTATGGCGTATGCGCGATCCGGGTGAGCGGCAGCGTGAATTCGGCAACGCGCGCGCCGGCTAAATCTGCACGGACGACATGCGCCCGTCCGACCCGCGCGTCTGGCCCGATACCCACCGTCCAGAAGCCGCCCGCCAGCGCCGCTTCAATGCCTGCTTCGGCGTCTTCAAATACGATACACTGCTGCGGATTCAGGCCGAAACGTCCCGCCACCCAGATGAACAAATCTGGCGCGGGTTTGGGATTGACGACACTGTAGCCATCGCCGAAGGCATCAAACAAGGCGGTGATGCCCAATCGATCACAGACTGTCCGGGCGTTCTTGCTGGCAGAAGCCAGTCCCAACTGAATGCCCGCACGCCGCGCCTCGTCTAAGAAATCCTGAACACCCGCGAGTAGATTATCCGTGGTGATTTCTTTTAGAAGCTCGCGATAGATGTCATTTTTGCGGCGCATCATCGCCTGCATGTGTGCTTCGGGGTAGGTGCGTCCGTTTAACAAGCGTTCCAGACTCTGGCGACGCGATACCCCGCGTAAGGCCTCGTTGTCGGCGCGGGTGAAGGGAATGCCTTCCTCGTCGGCTAGCTGCTTCCACGAACGGTAATGATAGTCAGCCGTGTCTGTAATCACCCCATCCAGATCGAAAATGTAGCCCACCTGTGTCATTTAGCCCTCCGCCGTTATGGTGATTGGAATGCGTTGTCCGCGAAAGTACACATTGAATTGTACCTGCCGCCAGTGACCGGGTAAACAGGGGTTGACCACTGGCCCGTCGCGCGTGAGGGTTAATCCACAAAAGCCAAAGACCACCGCCTGCCACACGCCGCCACAACACGCCGCATGAATACCATCGCGCACATTGCCCTTAAGGTCTTCTAAATCGAGTGTCGCGCTGTATATAAACAGGTCATAGGCTTCATCGACCAGCCCCAACCGCGACGCTACCCACGCATGAATAGCTGGACTAAGCGATGAACCGTGATCGACAACCTGCGAATAGACATCCCAATTGCGCCGTAAGAATTCGTGATCGCCCAGTTCATCACCCAACAGCGCCATCAACATCACCACATCCGCCTGTTTGATGACCCGTGAGGTTTGTGTTTGCTTGTGACCGAGTATCCAGTCCATGTTGGTGGTGCGCGGTGTGTAATCGTGCAGATTAAAGGGCTGGAGACGGTTGAAAAACCCCTCAAACTGTTCTAATACGCCGCCCCCTTCATCGCTCATAGGGATCCACATTCGGGTGGCGATGTCCTGCCAGTGGGACAGGCGCGCGTCAGTGATGTCCAGCTCCGCAGCCAGTCGTTGGGCGTCGTCGGGGCGCGATGATTGCAACCAGTCCCATACCTGCTGGGCCTGTCGCAAGTGCCAGACGACCATCCAATTGGTGAAAACGCTGTTATCAACATTTTCGTGATATTCATCGGGGCCAATTTGCATTCGCAGTTCATAGCGGTTGGCATCGGCGTTGTATTCGGCACGACTGCCCCAGAATTTCGCTGTATCGAGCACGATTTCCGCGCCATATGTTGCAAACCAGTCATCATCGCCTGTCCATCGCCAGAATTGCAGCAGGGCATAGGCAATATCGCTGGAAATGTGCTGCTCATTGTCGCCCGTCCAGATGCGAATACGATTGCCGTCTTGATCGCTTTCATTCGCCCAGCGTGGGGTCGTTTCTTCGCCCGTATCGGTGCTTTCCCACGGGAACATCGCGCCTTCATAGCCGGCTTCGGCGGCTTTGGCACGCGCACCGGGCAGGTTGTGATAGCGATACATGAGCAGACTGCGCGCCCTGTCCGGCTCACACAGGATTAGCGGCGGCACCATGAATAATTCGGTATCCCAGAAGACGTGGCCTTTATAACCAAATCCACTGAGGGTTTTTGCGCCAATGCTCACCTGTTCATCGTGCGTGGGCGTGGCGATGAGGATGTGATAGGTGCAGAACCGGACTGCTCGCTGCGCTACTTCGTCGCCTTCAATTTTAATATCGCAGGCATCCCAGTAGCGCGCCCACGCCCGGTCATGCCGCTGCTGTAGGCCGCGATACCCCCGCTGGATGGCGCTGTCGAGGGTCTGATGGCACTGTCCCGCCGGGTCGTCACTGTCGCGCGAGGTGTGGACTGCGACCAGCTTTGTCAGTATGAAGGTTTCATTTTGCTGTAGGGTGATTGACGTGCGGTGCGCGGGGCAGTGGGGTTTTGTGGCATCGTCCCATGTGCCTGACTGACCATTTACCAGCGCCGCCGCTTGCATACTCACGGTGTAACCGCTTTGATCCGTCGTGCGCGTATAATGCAG
>CAZTLI010000082.1:0-15289 GCA_964614375.1 uncultured Anaerolineaceae bacterium | reverse complement strand
GAAAAATTCGAGTTTTGACCTGGTAATCCTTCAATTTTGGAAAGCAGTTTTTCAGCCTATAGATTGGGTGAAAAATTCCAGATGTTTCTCATTGCATGTCCATTTGTCTTACCGCTACGTACTCAGGATAGCAAAATCTGATTGTGAAACATGGGAAAATTTACGGTTTTTGAATGGAAGATTTCATTGCTGGCTGTAAAATTTCAGTGGTATGCCTCGCAAAAATATATGGCTGGCGATTGCTCACCAGCCATAGAAACAAAAAACTGCTCGTTATGCAGAGCAGTTGTAGACTTTCAGCAAGGCTTCCTTTGCGCGTTGGCGGAAGCGATTATAATTGGGCCACGGGCAACTCAGTCGCGCCTCCGTCGTGGATTTCTCCTCCAGTAAACTACGAATGGCGTAAGTCATGCGCGGATTATCGGCGTAGCGTTCCAGCACCAACAATGCAGGTTCTTGATGACCGCGTTTGTACTTCTCGATCCAGCGCATCCCCGGACGATACAGTTCACCGAATACGCGCATCACATCTTTGCGAACAATACTCACATAGCTATCCAGCAGGTAGTGATGGTTGATGCCCGCGATGAGCGCAGCATCTTTCAACTCGACCTGCGTCGTGAGATAGTACAGCGCGATGAGTAAACGTGTCGCTTCTGGATCAGCCAGCATCATATACGTTTCGACCAGTTGGGCAAAAGCACGTTCGATATCTAACCTCATGTCGATTGCTGTCGCCCAGGCCGCCCACTGCTCGCTGCGGTTCGCTTCAAACCCGGTGAGCATCCATTCATCTTGCTATTGCTGGTAACGCCAGCGCGATGAGCACAACGCTCAAGCCTGCGGGACAACGCAAAGGGGGTATCGTCAAGCAATCTGCGAAGCAGATAGGCAGGTGGTTCGGTAGTCCCGTTTTGAGTAACAAAATGGGATTAGCTACTACAGGTAGCGACCGTACCGCCTGATGGTGCTTGATGGTGGGTTCCCTTGCGTTGTAAAATCGTCCGCGCGGCGGTGTGCGAGAAAACCTGTGTGCAAAGTAGAGAGATATTTAAGAAAGCCGGTAAACGGAATTAACGGCAAGAAATGCCACGCCGTAGTACAATTAACAAATTGGTTCAAGTTACAAAATTCGTGGATTCCTTATGGCTGAAAAAATCCCTTACATTCGTGTTTTTATTTCTTCTCCCGGTGATGTGAATGCAGAGCGCAAAATCGCGCTGGATGCGATTGAATATTTCCCGAATCGCCCCGCTTACAGAGAAAAAGTGGCTTTTCGTGTTGTTGCATGGGATAAGCCCGGTGCCGGGACGGCGATGCTGGGTACACTGACCCCGCAGGAAGCCATCAATCGTGGCTTACCCAAGCCCTCAGATTGTGATATTGTGATTGTCATCTTCTGGTCACGCATGGGGACACCCTTTACCGATACAGATGGGAAAGAATACCTCTCCGGCACACACTGGGAACTACTTGACGCACTCAACAGTAAGCAAACAGAGACCGTGATATTCCGACGTACTGAGGAAAAGCTGTTCAAATCCAGCGATAAAAAGGGGCAAGAACAGAATGATCGTGTGGTGGGATTTTTCGCTTCTGAAATGTTCTATAGAGAAGACGGTAGCATCGTTCGCGGTGTGAATCAGTACGAAACACCTGATGATTTCCGCCGTGATTTTGAGATTTTCTTTGAGGAATTGGTTGTACGCCTATTGAAGCGTTATGAAGATGGTGATGCAAAACCACCCCCGCCACCGACAGGCGATTCACCACAATCACAATCTGAAATAGGGAATGTCATGACTGTTACCGCGCAATTGTGGGAGGGTTCACCGTTTCCGGGATTACGTGCTTTTACCGAAGAAGATGCGCCGATTTTCTTCGGGCGTGGACGCGAAACCGATAGCCTTATTCAACAGGTGAGCGCAAGCCGTTTTGTGGCTGTTGTGGGGGCTTCTGGCAGTGGTAAATCATCGTTAGTCGGTGCAGGATTGATACCACGCTTAAAAGCCAACGGCATTGAAGGCAGTGCGGATTGGTTGTATGCACGGTTTACACCCGGAACAGGTAAAAATCCATTTGAGGCACTGGTGAAAGCATTGATGGACGTTGTCCCGTCTTTACAGGTGGATGACCCATTTGACTACGACGACAAGTTAGAAGAACGGGCGCAACGTTTGCAGGATAAACCGGAACGCCTTAACACGATTATTGAACATGCCCTCAAAGATGAATTAGCGCATGTGAATTTATTCCTGTTTATTGACCAGTTTGAGGAATTGTTCACGCTGGCAAATAGCGATTATGCAACACCTTTTGCAAAAATGCTGGCGAGTGCCAGAACTTGCGAACGCCTGCATGTGATTGTTACCATGCGCCACGATTTCTACTATCGGGCAGTTGAGATTGCCGATTTTGCGGATTTATTGCGACAGGGAACTTTCCCGCTAGCCATTCCGCGCCGTGACGCCCTGCGTGACATGATTGAACGTCCCGCAGAACGGGCAGGACTCCAATTAGAAAAAGGTTTGGTAGACCGAATTCTGGATGATACAGGTGACCAATCGGGGAATCTGGCATTGATGGCGTATGCGCTGGATGAGTTGTATAAATTATCGGGTGATGGCACGATTGCCCATAGCGATTACGATGCGCTTGGTGGTGTGCAGGGGGCGATTGGCACCCGTGCTGAACAGACTTATGCCGACTTATCCGGTACAGAGGAAGAAAAAAACGCATGGATTCAGCGTGTTTTTCATGAATTAGTGGCTGTGGATGAGCGTGGAACAGCAACCCGACGTCGCGTTCCTGTCGGACGCATTGCCGAAGATGATTATGAACACATCAGTGCTTTTGTCGATGCCCGTTTGTTGACGAGCGACGCTAGCGATGGCACAGCCGTATTGGAAGTCGCACACGAAGCCTTATTCCGCAGTTGGGGACGCTTAAAAGACTGGATTGCTGAAGCGCAGGAAGATTTGATATTACTGCGTCAGGTACGTACATCGGCTGAGGATTGGCACAAGCGCGAACGCCCCGATTTCTTATTGTGGCCTCAAGAACGATTGGTGCTGGTCTATGCCATGCAGGAACGCCTGCACCCCGAATTGAACGAAGTGGAACGCGATTTCATTGAACCAGAGCAAGGACGACTCTATCGGGAGCTGGCAGACATCAGCACACCCCATCAGCGCCGTTATGATATTGGCGAACGCCTCGCACGCATTGGGGATTACCGTGAGGGTATCGGAGTGAAAGATGGCAAGCCCGATATGATCTGGTTGCCTGTAGATGGGTCTGGTAGTAAGGTCACCTTTGAGTTTGGAGACTTTGAAGTACCCGATTTCTTCATCGCTAAGTACTTGACGACAGTCGTGCAATTGCAAGCCTTTTTAGACAGCGATTGGGATAATCCGAAATGGTGGCAAGGTTTCCCTGAAAATTATCAGCCTCAATATTTTGGAAATGTGGCCAATGGCAACAGTAATGCCCCGCGTGACAACATTTCGTGGTATCAAAGTGTTGCTTTCGGGCGCTGGATGAGCGCTCAGTTCGATGGACTAACACTTGAACATCCATCAGGAAAAATCATTCGTGTAGGGGAGGGGCTAAGTCCCCTCCCGCAAACGGGCGAACACACAGGTTCGCCCCTACGATATGAAATTCGCATCCCGACGGAATGGGAATGGCAATGGGCAGCGATGAACGGTAGCGATGAACGTGAATACACGTGGGGTGCATGGGACGAACATCCTCGTGCCAACACGACAGAGGCTGGCATCAATGACCGCAGTACGGCAGTGGGCATGTATCCACACGGAAAAGCAGAATGCGGTGCGCTGGATATGGCAGGTAATTTGTGGGAGTGGTGTGCGAATAACAAGTACGAACCTGAAATTATTGACGGATCGAACACAAGTTCTAAGGTGCTGCGGGGCGGCTCGTTCTATAACCCTCAGAGATATGCGCGGTCGTCCTACCGCTACGATCACGATCCTGCCGTCGTTGACGACTATTTCGGTTGGCGTTTAGTTGTTGCCCCTATTGCGCCCCTCTGACCTCTGAATCCTCTGGTCTCTGCCCTCTGTCTTGACGGCGCAAAGTGACAGCACGTCGCTGGCGCTCTAAGTGAGCGAAGCGAACACCTCTAAGCCCCCTCCGGGGGTTTGGGGGGTCTCTTTCCGCCGTCAGGCGGATCGCTACAAAATTTTTACCACCATTTTTTGCGCTTCCATAAGCCCACGCCTTTACGATAGGGCAGGTGTTTTTTGCCTTCACCTTCACGTAATGGGCGAATACGAATCGGGTGTTTATCGAAGATGTGACGACGCAAGCCCCATGTATCGGCATATCGCACATGGTTAATCCAGCCCTGCACGGATGCGTCCAACTCCGCAAAGGTAATTTTTCCCTGTTCATACAGGTCGATATTGTGCTCAAAACGCCGCGTGAACCTGACGACATTGCGCGATTTGAGGCGGCGGTGCGTCGGGTGGACGACAAAGCCCAGCCATGGGATGCCGTCTTTTGTCGGGATGACCTGCGCCTGCGGCTCATGGATGGTCAGGCGGAGCGTCGCCAGAAAATCCATAAGCGCCTGTTTCCACTCGTAAAGCTGGCGCTTGCTATCGCTGAACAGCGCGAAGTCGTCCACATAGCGCAGATAAGCTCTGCATCCCAACTCCTGGGTGATGAACCAGTCGAACGGATTCAAATAGACATTGCTCCAGAACTGGCTGGTCAGGTTGCCGATGGGTAGGCCTCTTTCCCGGTTCGCCGCTGGCAGGTCATCCCCTTCAAAGTAAACCATCTCGTATTCATCCCGCAGTACATCTGCGCCGCTGGAGATAATTTGCTGAATCAACCAGCGGGTGTGTTCGTCGCGCACCGTGTCGGCGAGAATATCGAACAGCAAGGCGTGGTCGATGGATGGGAAATGCTTCACGATGTCGGCGCGTAGCACGTAGCGATGGGCGCGAGTGAAGGCCTGCAAGGTATCAATGGCGCGGTGTGTGCCCTTGCCGACTCGATTAGCGTAGCTGTGTGGGTGGAACTGCGCCTCAAATAACGGCTCGATGATGTTGCACAGCGCATGATGCACCACACGATCTCGGAACGGGGCGGCGGATATTTTGCGCGTTTTCGGGTCGTGGATGGTGAAATGAACGTATTCGCCTGGCTGGTAGGTGAAATTACGTAATTCGCGCTGAAGTACCAGCAAGTTATCAGCGACGTTGACTTCAAAGCTGGCGGCAGGTGTTTTGCCCCGTTTGCCTTTCGCCGCTTTGCGATAGGCAAGCCAGAGGTTCTCCCAATGAGTGAGGGTGGCATGGCTTAGTCTGTCGTACAGGGATACCGTCCGAGTTCAATCAAGCCTTTACGCTCTGTGACCCGATCTTCGCTATTAAGTTGGAGTAACCATACTGTCAATCGTCCCTCTGCCGTTTTGCCGTGAATGATCGCGTTACGGCGTTCAAAATGGTCTGACCACTGCTGTTTACGGGGATGATAGAGAAAGGTCGCCTTGCCTGTGGTGGGGTCTGCTCCTGCGATGTCACTGCCTTTGGCAATGTTGCACGACGGACAACTCAAACAAAGATTGTCACTTTTGGTTTCCCCCGCATGTTTCTCAGAGATGATATGGTCAACATGAAATGTAAAGTAGTTATCATCCTGACTGAGTTGGCAGTATTCACAGCAATTACCAGCGCGTTCGATGACCTCACGGCGCAGGACGGCGGGGATATGGGTATCACTCATCGCTAGCGAGTTTCTTTCGTGCGCGGATTTTTAGCATGTTCACGAAGTGGTTCAATTGCAGAAACGCATCCAGTTCGTGGCGTTCATCTTCGCTGAGGGCATCTTGCTTATTCTTAGTCATGAGTTCTGCCAGGCGAGTTTCCATCTGTGGGGATGGCTTGAAGGCAATAATCTCCTCCGGTGAGGGTGCAGATACCATAAAATCCAGAATTTCAGCAAATTTATCGGGTGGGTAAGCAAGTACCATCAGTTTATCCTTTGTATCAAACTACCCTCATTATACCACCGAAAAGGATACACTCATGCCCGAAGAAATGGTCATTTTCTCGCGTACTTTCGATTTGCTGACGTGGATCATACCTGCCAGCGAAAAATTCCCGAAGGCGCAACGCTTTGTTATCACAAAACGTCTGACGGATGCCACACTCGATTTTCAGGAAACGCTGTTTGATGCCAATGCCCATCGTGGTGCAGAACGCTATGCCTATTTGCAACAGGCTGATGCCCATCTGAACAAAGTACGACTGTATTTGCGATTAGCATATCAGTGGCAATGGTTCAATAGCGGTCAATATGAGCATGTCAGTGCAATGGTAGAAGAAATCGGGCGCTTGCTCGGTGGGTGGATACGGCAGAGTAAAGTATAATTCATGTCATATTGTCAACTCCAAACATATCAGGTTCAATTATGGCACAAATATTCATCTCTTATGCACGGAAAGACGGGGCGGACGAAAGTCTGCGCCTTTACAATGATCTTCAAGCAAGCGGAATCGGGGCATGGCGTGATAACCGTATTGACCCGACCGCCGACTTCAGCGGTGAAATCGAAGATGGCATCAACGGGGCGACGCATGTTGTCGTTGTCGTCACGCCTGACCTCAAACGTGCCGATAGTTTTGTACGCCTTGAGATTGGCTATGCCCTGACACAGAAGAAACCGATTATCCCATTGGTATTCCCTGGTGGGCATCGCCCAATTGTGATTATCAACCACACCTATATCAGCTTTGCCGATTGGGATGTGGGTTACGCGCAATTGCTGGAACGCATCAAGAGCCTTGATGTTGAAGAAATCGACCCGCAGACCCAACGTGAGTTTGAACTGGCTTACCTACAAAAAGTCGGTCAGAAATACGACCATTGGCGCGATCTGTATACCGATATGGCGGCAACTGCCCGGATTGAGGAGCAGAAAGTTAAACTGAAAGCTGCCGCACAACGGATGATTGAAATGCGCCATGCCATTCATCAGAAAATTGATCACAGTCTCGATGCGGAAAAAGGCAAGACAGTCAAAACCGAAAGCCTTGATGAACTACGCGATGGCTTGCGTGATTACCGACGTGTGGCGATGATTGGCGACCCCGGTGCAGGTAAGACGACCACACTTGAGCGTCTGGCTTATGAATATGCCAGTATAGCGGCAGAAGATACAGAAGAGACCAGCGAATACCCATTGCCTTTATTTGTGCGCCTGGGCGCGTACACAGGCGAAGATTTCTCGCAATTTCTGGAAGCCTCGTTTGGTGGCTTGCGTCTGCGCGATTATCTGCCAGAACGTATGGTGTTATTGCTGGACGGACTCAACGAAATGCCACCTGCTCATCATGGCAAAGTGGATGAATGGTTGTGGAAAAACCCCGATGTCCCCGTGATCGTTTCGTGTCGCAAGCTGGATTATGTGGAGCGCAAACTGCCGCTTCAACGGGTGGATGTCACCCCGCTCGATTTAGAGCGTATCCGCTTATTCATGAGCAATTTTCTGGAAGACGATGACCGCGAACGGCTTTTCTGGGCTTTAGCCGGGCATGATGCACGGCGGGCATGGATGTGGTATCAAAGGGAGAATGAAGATGGGACATACCGCGACTTCTTCAATAATGAATACTCAACTATTTTTCCATCTCCTGAAGAAAAATTAATCATTCAAATTGGTCAGCACTTCCGTGAACAGCAGAAATTACCCGATATGCTCGGCGTGGTAACAAACCCTTTTTTGATGCAGATCGTGATCGAAATCTTCGCGCTCAGTGGCGAGCCCCCGCGTAACAAGGGCGATTTATTCGGGCGTTTTGTTGATTTGCTGTTAGAAGAACGGGGCAAGACTGCTCAACGTGATGACCGCGTATGGATACCGGAGGAGACGCAAAAACGCGCCTTAGCCACACTCGCCTATCGAATGCAGTCGGACGGCACAGGCACCAGCGTCAGCGCCGATTTTGTGCTGGAAATGTTCCGCCAAGCCGTGCCGGAGGCAGACGCTAACCTTTTGCTGTACTTCGCCGTCAGCGCGAGCATCCTTGACCGGACGGACACGGTGCGCTTTAGCCACCAGCTATTGCAAGAATATTTTGCGGCCTATGAAATGGGCGAAGACCTGCGACGGGGTGTTCCCGCAACAAAATACTTCCCATCTGATGAGTGGTGGACACCGACAGGTTGGGAAGAAACGGCACTCTTATTGGCAGGGATACAGGGCGATGCCAGTGCGGTTGTCCAATGGCTAACACCCGTTCAACCTGATTTAGCTTACAAAGTTGCGACGGAAAGCGGTACATCCTGTTCCAACGATGCCTTATCTGCCCTGTACCAGCCTGCGGAAGGCGCACGTCGCTCACCGTATGCGCTTGCAGAATGGGGGCGATTGAACCATGAGAATGATAAACGTCCGGGTGTTGCTTTGCGTGCTGATGGCTTGCCTGACATCCTCTGGTGTGATATTCCCGCAGGTAAATTCTTGTATGGGGATAACAAAGCAGAACGTGAAATAACTTACGATTTCAAAATCGCTAAATATCCGGTGACCTTTGTGCAATTCCAGACCTTCATCGACTCCGGTGATTTTGATAATCCGCAATGGTGGCGTGATTTTCCAGAGCAATATCAACCGCAGGCAATGCGGGAGCAATATAATCCTTATCACAATCATTCCCGTGATAGCGTGAGCTGGTATCAAGCGGTGGCATTTAGTCACTGGTTGAATGCCAAATATCATGAAGCAAGTTTGTTACCCGATGACCTGCACGTTCGTCTGCCGCTGGAAGAAGAATGGGAATATGCTGCCCGTGGCACAGACGGACGCGAATACCCGTGGGGTGATGGCTATCGGGTCGGACATGCCAACTTAGATGAACAGGAACAGGGTGTGGGACCTTACTTTCTGTACAAAACAACGGCAGTCGGGTTTTATCCGCAGGGCGCTTCGCCTTTTGGGATTATGGATATGTCGGGGAATTTATGGGAATGGTGCTTGAATAATTACTCTGATCCAGAGATTATTGATGGGTTGAACACCAGTTCTAAGGTGCTGCGGGGCGGTTCGTTCTATTTCAATCAGTTTCTTGCGCGTTCGTCCTACCGCTTCGGTGACGCTCCGGGCAGCGCTTACTTCAATAGCGGTGTGCGGTTAGTTGGTGCCCCTATCGCGCCCCTCTGACCTCTGTCACTCTGACCTCTGTCACTCTGGCGCTCCAAGTGAGCGTAGCGAACGCCTCTGTCTTGACGGCGCAAAGTGACAGCACGTCGCTAAGCCCCCTCTGGGGGTTTGGGGGATGTTCCCGCCGTCAGGCGGGTCGCATTAAAAACAAATTTACATGTGTGTCGTCCCCCGGATCACAAAAATGGTTGATGACACAGCATCAACCCTACGATATACTGAAACTGCGGTTTCGTCCGTCAGGCTACCGGGAAAGGTGCTGCGGGGCGGTTCGTTCAATAACAATCAGAATAATGCGCGTTCGTCCTACCGCAACAATAACAATCCGAACAACGATAACAACAATAACGGTGTGCGGTTAGTTGTTGCCCATAACTTGCCTACCTGATAGAGGGTCAGCTCGCGGAGTTGGCTTGTTCCCAAAAATGGTGTGCGTCTACGGATTCGCACTTGAGGTTTCGGCGGCAAGATAGCCCCGCATGGTCTGGTCTGCACTGGTGACAGTCAGGCATATATAAAATTTCGGGCGCAACCTGGATTCGCTCCCGTTGCGCCCACTCATTTTATACCTTACAGCGTGCTTTGAATTTCTGATACAGACGAATTTTGGTTCTCAAGCGATGCGTCACACTTCTTGTGACACGTTTACCGTCTTTGCCAAATGATGTTAGGATACCATCTGCTTCCTCTTGAATGACCTGTATCTTGCCAATTCCGAGCAAATCGACCCATTCACCACTGGCAATATCTTCTGCTAATGCCTCGAAGTAACGTTCAACAGCCACTCGAACAAGTGCTTTGGTCAATGCGCGTCGCTGACGGGCGACGTGGGCAATTCGTTGGGTGTGATTCATGTTTTTCCTTTGCATATGGTGACATAGGGGACATTGTGACAAGGTGACTCTGTGACAAACGATCTGTCACAAAGTCACAAGTCACATCTGTCGCGCCTGTCACAAAATTAGTCGGTGGGGATATATTCAATGGCAAGATAGGCTTCTGCACCCTTGATGCGGCGCTCGGCGATTAGGTTTGCCTTCACCAATTCCTGTGCGGTCTGTCGTCCGACTTTCGCGGTCAGGTGCAGTTTGCGATAGAGATCACGCAATGTACAACCATTCACACCGCTTTCACGAATCACAGTGAGCATTCTGTCCTGCTGGCGTTTTTCTTGCACGGCTTCGCCACTGTTGTCAAGCTGATCCAGCAGTCTATGGGCGCTCAAACGCCAGTTTTCAGCGATTGCCTGCCCTGCCTGCCAGTGTTCTACGGTAACAGTCGGAACATCATCGGATTTATCCAGCCAATCCAGTGCGGCGAACAGGCTTGCCAGCTTGAAAGCCTGAACGTGCATCCGTCCATATACACCTTTCAGTCGATCATCCAGTTCGGTATCCCGATCCGGATCACACAACCGTCTGAGTTCATCACCGTATTGCTGACATTCCGCCCAACATTGGACATTCAGCTTCATTGCAGAGGGTACTTTCAGACCTGTTTCGGTTTGTTCGGGACCGGGCAGCCTGTCATGTAAAGCTCGTAAATCGTCCATGAGTTGTCGGGGTGCAGAGCGATAAATCTTCGCAGCTGGTCGTTCGGCATAGTTTTTCTCTGGTGTGAGCAGCGCAAATCGAATCAGCAAGCCATTTGCCCAATCCGTATAGGATACAGCAGACCCTAATCCCGCAGGTGTTGTCACGCCCAGAATCGACAGGGCTGCATTTTCAACGATGTTCAATCCCGTCTGGGTATCCTTGTCGAAGTAGTCCGGGCAATCATAGAGTTCCATGAGCAGGTCTTTCATGCCAACCATGTAATCGCGTTTATTGATTGCCCCGAACAAACCAGCGACCTCATCCTTGAGCAAGCCACGCTGAGCAGCGAAGGGTTGCGCTTTTGTCAGTCGTTCCTGCTGTTGTTTGGTCAGTTTATCGAAGTTGGATGGCATCCTGCCTGCCAGTGCTTCCTGAAAGCGTTCCGGTGAACCCGGTGTCGGCATCAGCATGTGCGGAATGGCATCGCGGGCGACCTGTTCTGCCAGCTTGTAGGCTGTCGATTTGCGGTAGAATGTCGTGCCTGCCACCAGCATCAGATAAAGATTAGGGTAAATCTTCACACCCCAGGGTGCTTCGCCGTATAACCTGCGTCCTATGGCAGTAGACAGCAACCACAGCCCGGCTGCCTGATGGAAGATCATCGGAGTCTGATTACCCGTCTTGCCTGCCCAATCCATATACGCCTGCAACCAATTCGGTAATGCAAAATTACTTGAAGATGGTGTGATGATCGGTGGTGGTTCATCCGGTATTTGGCTGAGGTCAACTCGATGCGTTGGGTTAATCTGTGGTGGTTCGGGTCGCTCGATTAGACCTCCAAGCATATTGGGGTCAACGTTCAATTGCTCACAGACTTCCTTCGCCAGCATCGTGCCACAAACATAACAGTGTCCATAGCCGCTGCTTAGATTGAAACCAAAGGATGGATTGCGATCTCCATTTGAATGACGTTCCGGGTGGATACACGATCCATGCAACCAATCACCATGCTGTTTGAAATTGCGACGGGATAATTCATGAGCAATAGCATCCATCACACGCGGATTGATAACCGCCTTACCCGATGGCAGATTGTTTCGTTTGGGTGGCTTCCATGTGGTGGACTGTTCCGGTGTTTTGAACGACTCGATCCATTGAACTAATTCGCTTAGTGCATCAACTCGCAGAATGTCAGCCTCGATATGTACCCGATAAGCATTGCCTGTTGTCGGGTGGATGCTCGGTGGTGCAACCACCTGACGACCATTACCACACAATTCTAGATTGCCAATCGGTGTTCCCATTGCTTTGATGGATGCTGGCATCTGTCCAACACGAAAATAGACATGCTTGCCTACACCTCCACCTGTGGCGACAGTGTAAGTCTGTGCCAGATGTGGAAAAGTCGCGGCAAAAGCTGGATAGCCCGCTGCGCCGTCCAGGTCGAGAACAACCAGATTATCGGATACTTCCCCACAGACTATACCAATGTTGTCCAGCAGTTCGTTTTTGTGCCAGCTTTCAATTTCACTAGCGGTTGCCCTGCGCTCTTGATATTCCTTCCAGCCGTTCAAAGCGGGTCGCTTACCATTTAGCGGAATGACACTCATTTCCAGTTCGGCATATGTCTGTGCCGCTTCAAAGATACTTCCTGATTGTGCCGCCTGAATGATAGGCGGTATTTGATTACTGTTCACGTTTTTAACTCCTCGTAGTTTGAGATTTTTGTCTTACATTTCGTGGACAGCACAGCCAGATTGGTGTATTCTCAAATTGATCAGATTAGGAATACACTTCCAGCCGCGCCGCCACTTCTTTATGTTGTTGGCGGTTTGGTTTTATTCTGGATGGCACGCTCCACCAGCGTGTGAATACCATCCTCCGTTTCAATGCCTGCACCAATGGCATCATGTAGCAAGTCACCCAGATCATAGGGTTCTTTCTTGACACGCTCATACAGGATTTGCATCATCTGGATGTTGACCCAGAGTGCGATGACCAGCAGCTTCTCGATGTAATCTACCCGCCGCTGGAACATCTTCGTGAAGTGCTTGCGACTGCTGATTAAATCCTCCTGCTCATCGAGATACACACGTAGTGCGGCACGAACGATTTCGGCTTTGGCTTCATCGGGCATCAGTGCGATTTGATCCAGTCGTTCGCTCATGGCAGGCGTAATGTGCAAACTGAGGCGGCTGGTGTAGTGCGTTTTGTTTTTGTCGGACATAGTTACTCCGTAAATTTGTATGACAAATGGACGAAATTGTGATTTCGGACGGCTATGAGCGCAGTCAGTCATGACGTGCCATAGCTTCCAGCAACGGTGGCGCACGCGACCACTGCTGCTGGCGCGTCATCGCGGAGCGTGGCGCGATAAGCCTCTCCGGCACATGAGGAGCAAGTTGATTAAACTTGCTACCCCTACTTCGTTGAGGGTAGACTGTCCCGCCTGCATCCACACCGGATACAGGCAAGCGTCCTACAGGCGGGACAGGGACGAATGTGCCAGCATTCGTCCGAATGGATGCCACAGCATCCATTGGTGCAAGGCACGGATGAGCTATGTTCATAAGTCGATCTCTCCGTGTTGTCGGACATCAGAAATATCGGTGTCGATGTCATCCTGCACCTCTTCCAGCTCACGCAATAATCGCCACTCCAAACCAATACTGCGGTCAAGAATCTGCTCGAACTCCTGTCGGGCGATGCGATGCAGGTTATCTGCACGATCTAATCCACCGCGATCTGTACAAACCTGCTCACGGTTAACACGATGGGACTGCCGTTCACCCAATCCGTTGTCAATCGTGCCTGCGATGAAGATATGGGTATGCAACTGTTGCAATCCGTAATCGTCATCCGTGTCCCTGTCATGCAAACAGTAGGAATACTCTGGCACTGCCAGTCCACGCTCGATGTGCCAGGTGTCGATAGTGCGTTCGGTCACTTCTCGAACCACTTCTTGTCGGATAACTTCAGGGAGTAGTTCCATCAGGTCGGGTGCAGGTGAGATGACCATGTGATGTGCCAGCACATAGGGTCCAGCAAGTTGCCCCGCATTCTGGTAGACCTCTTTCCACGAATGACCCAGACCACAATCCACCCAGCGAATATCCGGTTCGAGTGGACGATGGTCAGGGCTTTCCCGATGGGAGACGTATTTCAACAGCTTTTTCAAGCCTTTGTAACCACCTTTACTTGGCTTCTGGTACTTCCAATTCGGAATGATTGTCGGCTTACTCATGGCTGTTTTCCCTTGCATTTACAGAAAGGTTTGACACTAAACCCCCATTTTCTGCTCGCCATTTGTGCCATTTCGCTTGTTGCTTGCAACGATTGCTACAATACATGCGCGGTCTTCCACCAAGAGGTGAAGGTGCTTTAAGACTTGTTCCACACACCACACACCCCTCATCACTTAGTCGCTCACACGGTTCGGATGTGCGCCATTGCCGTTGACGCTCATCGCTAAAGGGCGAATTTCGACTTCACCCACCTTTTGCGCCTTGTCTTCGTTTACTTCTTCAAGCATCGGAACGCTGTACCAGTTATCTGCTTGCAACTCACGGTAGACCAGTGCTCGCCAGTCGCCTGTATTCAATGAAGCCATTTTCTCTTTGCGACGGTTGTTCGCCTTACGGATGGCATCGCGCAGGGCATTGGCATAGAACTGCATCCATCCCGGATGACTTTCTGGATCAACAGCGGCGGCTTGCCAGAGATTGACTGCTTCCTGATATGCCCGTTCATTGGCATGACGCATCTCAATCGATTCCAGCAATTGTTCCTTCAAGACATAAGCGGTGCTTAGAACGAGCAGAGGTGGGGCAATGGCTTCTAACCATGCGAAGGGGCTTTCATGGTGACCGGGTAAGGCAACCTGTACATTTCCGACCAGCGCAATGGCGGTGGCAATTCCCATGCTAGCGTACAGCAATCGTCTTGCGCTCGGCGTTGTCCCTAATGTCGCTAATGCAAGGGAGAACACGACCTGCCCAATTTCCGCCGTCAAAACAGTGGCAATGCCAACAGCGATCATCGCCAGATTGTCCGGCACGGCTGCACCGAAGGTTTCTGAACCAATGACAAATAAGCGAATGGCAGACGGGGTGAAGGCTGCCAGCAACAGAACGATACATAGAATGTTTATGAGTCGTGTCACGGATGGCGGATAGCGCGAAGCCGTATGACGGTCAAAGTTCTCGCGTAGGGGACGTTCTCCGACTTCACGGACGACTGCCTGCTGTGCTAATGCCCGTGCATTCTGACGTTCTTCTTGAGTCAGAGGTTTGATTTGATTCAACATATTGATTCCTCTCTTTTATTGATCTGAATCACAAGAAGCCGTTCCCTGCGTTTCAGAGTCGGCTTCAGAACGAACATGTTTAAGTGGCTGGCAGTGATTCAGAGCATCAGCAACCTCAGTGAGGTCGAAGGGTCGCAAACTCTCATCAGTATCGGATGAACAAAGTGATCAAGGATAAAAAATATGTCGCGCTCAAGCAGAAACGCCTGCAAGCGACGGAGACAGGTTTGCAACTCAATGATTTTGTGG